>DPJP01000157.1:32409-39969 GCA_003542955.1 Armatimonadota bacterium | reverse complement strand
GGTGTGCGGGGTCGTGTCGAGAACCACGTCGATCCCGCGGCCGCGGAGTTGCTCGACCGCGCGGGTAGCGAAGTGGAGCCCGATGTCGTTCTGGTAGTCCGCGTGCCCGATGATGATGAAGCCTATACGTGGCGCCATGGGAAGCCCTCCCGGCGACGACATAGGAGACTGCGAGTCTATTCATCATACCGCGACGGGGGTCCTGCGCGGGTCACCGGGGGACAGATGCGGCAAAGAAGGGCGAACACACGCGTGCCGGATGGTGTCTAAGTACCTACTACACAGCTACGGAGGACGATGGCGGATGATATCCGGGCGCCTGCACGCACAGACAGGATTGGTCCTGGTGCTTCTTCTGGTACCTGCCGGGCTCGTGACGGCCCAATCTATGATCACCGAGAAGATAACTCCGCGCCACAGCGATGTCGAGCAGTTGGTGGCGATGATCTGGGGGGCCGAGCCGGGCGCCGGCAACAGCTTCTTCGACGACTTCGCCAACGACCTCATCTACGACGCCGCACGGCAGATATCCCAGTATGAGGGCCGTTGGGTACAGGGCACTGCCGGCAGGTCGTACCCCGCCAAGGGCGGCGCAATCACGGGGATGGTGCCCGACGGAATCGAGGGCCGGCCGGTGGTCGTACCATACCAGAACGCAATGGTGGTGAGGGGCACGCGCGATGGGCTGGACCGCCTCAAGGAACTCATCGCCATGCTCGACACCCCCGTGGATATGGTCAACATCGACGTCCGCGCGGTGGACCTGCCGCAGGAGGAGTTCGAGGGCTGGGGCATCAACTGGCATACAAACACCGGTGCTGTCGACATCGGCGGGGGGGGCACACAGCTGGTTGGCGGTCCCCAGGTGATGTGGCAGCGTGGGAACACCAATACCTCTCTGAGCCTGCTCAACACCTCATCGCGCGGCCGACACGTGCAGGGCGCGAGTGTCACGACACACAACAACAGCCCTGCCGAGGTGGCGTTCGGGGAGACGGTACCGTTCTTCACCTCGCGTGCTGTTTATGACGACTTTGGCTTCCGCAGGGCGACAGTCGAACAGATCAACTCGATCTTCATCGGCACGGAGCTATGGGTGCTCCCGCGCATTAACGGCGATGACTCGGTCACGGTGCAGGTGGAGCCGAGGCTGTCCGAGTGGGTGGGCGAGGTGTCGATCCCCGGAGCATCGGCGATCCCGATCACGCGGACCGCGATGGTGCGGACGACCGTGACCGTGCGAGATGGGGAGAGCGTTGTGATCGGCGGGCTGCTGCGCGACACCAACACTATCAACGACACCTACAGCGGGATGTTCAGCCGCTATCGCCGGCGTCTGACTTCGAACCCGGTGATCGTGCTGACGCCGACAATCATCCGTCACCAGGCAGCCGGGCGGGTGTATCCGTAGCTGTAGGCCACCTGATGGAGCCAACCAGGCCAACGGACACGCGAAGGGCCGCGCACTGCGGACATCTGTGTTAACGGCTCCTTTCATAGCATCGGCCGCTATTAAAGAGAATCGCGAAAGGCGTTAATAAGCAGCTTTGCGATGCCGTCTCGCTCCCCTGGTATGGGCGGTCTGGTACCCCATCCGGCCCCTCGGCGGCAGCAAGCCTGGGAAGATGCCCGCTCCCACCCTTATTCGCAGTTGAATCGCAGCCCCCTGTGTAGTACCATAGCTGACACTACGCCTGCAGGGGGTGCACCATGAGACGCATGATAGTCGCCGTGCTTGCCGTCGCGTTGTGTGCAGTCGCCTTCGCACAGACGTCCTCGCCGTCGCCGTTTGTCACCGCGAGTGTTACCCCGACGTGTGTTGACGCCGGCTATCTCACATCGCTTCTGTGGGGCCAGGACGGCAGCGAGAAGGAGATGCGCAACTTCTTCCCTCACTTCGCCGCGAACCTGGTGTACCAGTCGGTGGCCGAACTCCCCGACGCCCGCTGTGAGGCGGTGCAGGGATCTTGCGCATGGAGCTACACGCAGGACCGCGCCATCACTGCTGCCTCGGCGGAGTCTCTGCTCAGGCGGCCGGAGTTGATGGTCTGCCAGAACGCGATTCTGCTCAGCGGATACCCCGAGGCCGTCGCTCAGGCGGAGGCATCAATCCGGGCGCAGGACGTCCCCCGCAGCGGTGTGTCGTTTGACGTGATGATGGTTGATCTGCCGGCCAGAGACGTCGACAGGTGGGCGCTGAACTGGTCTTCCCTGCCGGATCTGGCTGCCGCTGCGAGTCTCGTGGGTCCCCGTGGCCCGTCCGGCTACTCCTGGACCCAGGGCAGCCCCGAGTGGATAGTCCCCAAGGTCCCCGTGCTGCGCTACGCAATCGATGACGGGGCCATTTTCGGCCCCGCGGTGGCGGGGCGGCAGGGCATCGTGAAGGGGGCTTTTGTTGTTGACCGCGCGCAGGGCATCATCGCGCTGGGCGAATCGGTGCCGGTCAGCCCGATATACTCCTGCTGCGAGTTCATGCACAGCGGCTGCACGCCCGGCTATTGCACGGTCTGCCACAGCAGGGGCAAGCGGCTGCCGTGGGCGATTTTCGAGGGAGTCGAGCTTTGGCTGCGACCCCGCATCCAGGCAGACGGCACCATCTCGGTGCTTTTCCGACCCCGGCTGACGGAGTGGGCTGGCCTTGTCGACGCGCTGTCGCCGGACCCCGTTGTGCCGATCACTCGGTACCAGTCTGCGATCACGCCCCTGAGCATCGTGCCGGGGCAGAGCATCATCATCAGCGGCATCGCCAGAGACCACTACCTGCTCAATCACCAGTTGATGGGGTCGGCGCGGCTCTGCGCGGATCGCCTGTTGCGCAACCCCGTCATTATCATCACTCCGCGGATTGTGGTCCCTGCATCGGTGTGACACACGCGCCCCGAGTGACCGGGCACACAGCAACGGCCGGGCCGGCAGCGTCGGTCCGGCTTGCCGCTGCCACCGGCGTTACATCCGGCCACGCCCGGAAGCCGGAGGCGTGACGGCGATGACGGAAGGCAAGGGATATCGGATGCAGATATTCGTCCCGCAGGAGACGCACGCCGGAGAGCGCCGCGTGGCGCTCGTACCCGACGACACCAGGAAGCTCACAGCCCGCGGTGCACAGATTACGGTCGAGGCGGGCATGGGGCTGAGTGCGCGACATGCCGACGCCGCCTACGAGGCGGCGGGCGCAACCATCACCGCCGACAGACGGGCGATGCTCGGGGCGGCCGACGTCATCCTGCGTCTGCGCAAACCCCCCGCGGACGAAGTCGAGTTGCTCAAGCAGGGCGCCATCCACATCAGCTACCTGGACCCCTTCAACGAGGGTGCACTGGTTGATGCAATGGCAGCCGCGGGCACCACGGCAATCTCGATGGAGATGATCCCGCGGACAACGCGCGCCCAGAAGATGGATGCGCTCAGTTCGCAGGCCTCGCTTGCGGGTTATGTGGCGGTTCTGCTGGCCGCGGAGCGGCTCGACAGCATCTTTCCGATGATGATGACACCGGCCGGTACGCTGGCTCCCGCGCGCGTGTTCATCATTGGCGCCGGCGTCGCGGGGCTGCAGGCGATCGCGACGGCAAAGCGACTGGGAGCGCGTGTCGAGGCCTTCGACACGCGACCGGTGGTCGCCGAGCAGGTCGAGTCGCTTGGAGCGAAGTTCGTCAAGGTCGACCTCGGCGAGACGGGGCAGACCGAGGGCGGGTACGCGAAGGAACTCACACCCGAGCAGCAGAGGCTCCAGCAGGAGGCAATGGCGAAGGTGTGCATCCAGTCGGATGTCGTCATCACCACCGCGCAGCTCTTCGGCCGGCCCGCGCCGCGTATCATCGGCCGCGACGTCGTCGAGCAGATGAAGCCAGGCAGCGTGCTGATCGACCTGGCCGTCGAAAGCGGTGGGAACATCGAAGGCTCGCAACTGGATGAGGAGGTCGACATCAACGGGGTCAGGATCGTCGGCCTGGGCAACCTCCCGGGCCGCGTACCCGTGCATGCCTCGCAGATGTACTCAGCGAACCTGCGCGCGTTGATCGAGGAATACCACGACACCGAGACGGGCAGCTTCAAGCTCGATCTCGATGATGAGATACTGAAGGGCTGTGTGGTCACACACGGCGGCGCAGTCGTCAACGACTTGCTCTTGCAGATACGGAGCCGCAACGGCTGAGAGGTGTCGGTCAATGTCGGTAGATATGCTGCTGTTCTTCACATTCGTGCTGGCGATATTCCTGGGCTTCGAGCTTATCTCGAAGGTGCCCTCACAACTCCACACGCCGCTCATGTCGGGCTCCAACGCGATCTCCGGCATCACCATTGTCGGCGCGGTCCTGGCCGCCGGAAGCACGGACAACGAGACGATCAGGATCGTCCTCGGCATCCTGGCCGTCACGGTTGCCACCATCAATGTGGTCGGAGGCTACCTGGTGACCGACCGCATGCTCGCGATGTTCCGGGGCAAGGAGAAGGGTGAGACCCGATGATCGGCGACACCCCCATCAATGCCGGCTACCTGGTTGCCTCGGCACTGTTCATCATCGGGCTGAAGATGCTCAGCCGCCAGCAGACTGCCCGGCGGGGCAACATGGTCTCGGCCGTGGGCATGCTGCTGGCAGTGATCATGGCGCTTCTGAACTCGGGCCTTGATTACCGCTACATCATCATCGGGTTGCTGATCGGCGCGGTCGTCGGCGCAGTCGCCGCCCTGCGGGTTGCGCTCACCTCGATGCCGGAGATGGTGGCGCTGTTCAACGGCTTCGGCGGCCTTGCGAGCCTGCTGGTTGGCTGGGCAGAGTATGAGAAGACGCGCTCGCTGTGGGCAGATGAGCCCGCATCGGCCGGCCTGATGATGCTGATCGGCACCGCCCTGGCCGTGCTCATCGGCGGGGTGACCTTCTCCGGGAGCCTGGTGGCCTGGGGCAAGCTGTCGCAGAAGCTCCCGGGCCGTCCGATCCTCTTCCCAGGCCAGCAGGTGCTCAACCTGCTGATCGCGCTGTGCGCGCTGGGCCTGGCCGTGGCTTTCATAGTGGACCCCGCGGGGATGCACGTGCCATTCCTCGTCCTGGTCGGCCTCTCACTGCTGCTCGGGGTGCTCATTACCATCCCGATCGGCGGCGCCGACATGCCTGTGGTGATCTCTCTGCTCAACAGCTACTCGGGGTTGGCGGGATGTGCGGCCGGCTTCGTGATCTCCAACACCGTGCTGATCGTCTCCGGCTCACTCGTCGGCGCGAGCGGTATCATCCTGACAACCATCATGTGCAAGGCGATGAACCGATCGCTGTCCAACGTGCTCTTCGGCGGATTCGGAGCCACCGGCGGCAGCAAGGGAACGGCGGCGGAGGGCGAGGCGAAGGCCATCGACACCGAGGGCGCTTACTACGTGCTCGAGGCGGCGAACTCGGTCGTCATCGTGCCCGGGTACGGCATGGCCGTGGCGCAGGCCCAACACGCAGTGCGTGAGTTGGCGCAGCTGCTCGAGGGGAACGGTGCCCAGGTGAGCTTCGGCATCCACCCGGTCGCCGGCCGTATGCCCGGCCACATGAACGTTCTGCTCGCCGAGGCCAACGTGCCCTACGAGCAGCTCCAGGAGATGGATGACGTCAACGCGCAGATGGACAACTGCGATGTCGCCATCGTCATCGGCGCCAACGACGTCGTGAACCCCGCCGCGCGGGATGACGCGACAAGCCCGATATACGGAATGCCGATTGTGGAAGTCGATCGAGCCCGCGCGGTCTTCGTGCTCAAGCGCTCGATGGCCTCCGGCTTCGCAGGCATCCCGAATCCGCTGTTCTTCAATGAGAACACGCGCATGCTCTTCGGGGATGCGAAAGCAAGCATCGAGGCGCTGGTGGCGGAGTTCAAGGAGGCGTAGCGACCGCGCGGCTCACCTGAGATGACGCACGGGACCGAGCATACTCGAGAGGTCGCCGAACTTGGCGGCCTCTCGTGGGTCAACATACCGCACCTTCAGCCCGTCCAGAATGTCTGAGATAGTGAGCTTTCCGGCGGAGATCGCCGCGGAGACGGGCATCTTGCAGGTTGGGGCGTACATGGCGAAGAGGGGCTGGATGGTTGCGGAATCCACCATCGGGATGACGGCATCAAAGCCGGCCCTGACGAAATCCAGGTACCGGGCCAGCTCCGGCGATGGCGATGTCAGGCCCGCCGAGAGCAGCAGGACCGGCTGATCCTGCGCCCAGAGCAGCGCCTGCTTGAGCAATTCGAGTTCATGGAGCGAATCCGCGGAGCGAACGGGAACCTCCGGGGGGTAACGCAACGTCTGAGGCCCTATGAATACGTAATCACGCGCGATTGCGGCTACGGCCCGCAGCAGAGCCGAGAAGTCGCTCGGGGCCGTTGCGGGTGTGGAGATGACTACTGCTACTTTCATGATCGAGCCTCTTGTGTTCGCGTCCTACTACGCCCTATAATAGTAACCGCGGTGAGGCCGCCTGTTGCCCGTGCACCCGATCGCACGTCGCGATTATACACGTACCGCCAACGCCGCACAACCCGACGGCACACAAGCCGACGACAGCATCTATCCACGGAGGCCCACTATGACACGACACATCCCGTTGTGCACCATCTGCCTGGTCGTTGCCTGCTGGGGCAGCCTGGCGCTGAGTACGGCGCCGGCCGCCGATGCGATCACCCTGCGGTTCCAGCCGACAGCCGAGACGGTCACGCTCCAGGAGTTGCTCGCGAAGGTCGACAGCGTGAGCCTCGAGGGGAACCCGCTCGGGATTGACGGCACGATCACCGCCAAGGTCAAGCACACCACCAAGCCTGTCGACCCCGAGAAGCAGACGCTCCCGGTGGCCCTTGACCTGACCGAGATATCGCAGCTGTTCCAGGGGCAGGAGGTGGCGGGCAGCAGCCAGGCCAGAGTCGCCGTCGACATCTCGCCGACGGGGCTGATCAACGCCGAGCAGTACGCCAATCAGAAGCTGTTCACCACGGCGGGCATCCCCGTCGAGCTGCTCGCGCTCCTGTGCCATACCGTGCGCTTCCCCGATGAGCCCGTCACCGTCGGCCAGGAGTGGGAGATTACCGACGATGTGCGGCTGGCCGAAGACGACCAACCGATCCCCATCACCGCCACCACCAAGCTCTTCAAGATCGATGAGGAGGGCAACGCGTGGTTGCTTTCACAGGTGTGGGCACAGATGCCGGACTTCTCCGCACCTAACCCGATGGGCTACGGGCCTCCGGTCAAGGTGACCAACGGAAGCCTGAAGATAACAGACCTCTGGAGAGTGTTCAGCATCGCGTCGAGCGTGGTGACCAAGGCTCAGGGCAAGACGAAGTTCAGCGGTCAGGTGGATATGCAGGGCTACCCGCTGAAGGGGGAAATGACGGCAGGGTTTGAGCTCAAGCCCGCGCCGGTCAAGCAAGCCGACGCGACCGCTACCCCGGCGGCGAACCAGTAGACGGCACCGTCATCTGGCCCTGCGCAGGGCGACGCCGATTCTGTGATGACACAACACCGACCGCCGGTTCCGGCGGTCGGTTCGTCTTCCTGGGCCTGATCGCGGCAATCGGCCGGCGTCAGTCGCCGGGTCGAGCGGC
>DPJP01000157.1:16438-32404 GCA_003542955.1 Armatimonadota bacterium | reverse complement strand
GCGGGGGCCTCTCCGGCGCCGCTTGCGGTCTCAGGCGATTGCGGGGCCGAACCCTCCGCTCCGGTGACCGGCTGCTCGCCGGCATCCGGCTTCCCCGCGTCAGCCGGTTGCTGATCATCCGCCTGATCGTCCGTCGCCGGTACGGCATCCGGCGGCGGGTTGTCGATAGGTGGAGCCGGCATGGCCTCCATATCGCTCGGCTGTGCCGGTTTCGCCGCGTTCATGTAGTACCAGATGGCCAGTAGTATCGCCGCCACGAGTACGAGCACGACAACCACCACGGCCGGGCTGACACGAGTATCCAATCCTATCACTCCCACGCATCGAGCTGGCTTGCAGCAGGCCACGCTTCCACAACGCCCTGTTCACCGTACTCATTCGCCGCATCTTGGGCCAATCCTTCACCGGACGCCTTTTTTCCCGTTAATCACCTTGCGCTATCACGACTACCGCGCGCACCCAACTCGCGCTTGAGTTCATCGAGCGGAAAACGATCCCCGGGGCAGTCGGTCGCCGCGAAGTCGCGGTGCCCGTAGATGCGGTCTGGCCCGAACCGGTACTTGCGCATCAGTGTCCCGATCAGGTCCTTCAGAGCGGCCATCTGCTCCGTCGTGGGGCGCGCGGGCTGATCGGCGCCCGTCGGGTTCGCCTTCGACGAGAAGTTCCCGACCAGGCAGATGCCCAGGTAGTCGTTCGCGCCGACTGCATGGGCGCCCGGAAGCCACTCCGGACGGCCCGGCTCAACGGTGCCATCGGGCAGAATCACGTAGTGGTAGCCGATGTGATAGTCAACGCCGCCCTCGGTGACACCCCACCCCCGGCGCTCATGGGACTGGTCGATGAAGGCGGCATCGACGGTTCGGCCCGAGGCCGTCGCCCCCGTTGCCGAGTGATGGATGACCACCCCGGGCGGCCCGTGCGTCAGCATCCGCGGCCAACGCGGGCCGTGGTGGTAGGCAAGTGCGCCTGCCACCAGCGTGGCAACAGCGGCGCACAGCAGCAGCAAGCCGCAACCCAGTCCACCGCCCCTGTTGTCGCCATCGCCTGCCATGGTGGCCCCGCCTGAGCGCCTCCGTGCACCGCGTGGAGGCATTCGGCCTGCGTGCGAGGAAGTAGCTACACAGCAAGCATTGTACACCGCGATGCGGTCCGGCGGCCAGCGACAGCCTCGTTCCGCCGGCGCCATCCGGGCCGGCGCCGCGCCCGACGGCTTCGCACCGGCGGAGGGAGGTCTGCATGAGTATGCAGGCGGGGATAGCCAACACAACGATTACGCCGCAGTGCCCGATCTGGATGACCGGCTTTGCCGCGCGCACCGCGCCCGCGGACGGGGTCTACGCCGACATCGAAGCATCGGCAGTCGTCCTCGAGAGCGACGGCAAGCGGGCGGCGATCATCGCGCTTGATCTCGTCGGCATCGACGAATACCTGCTTGATGCACTCAGGGAGACGGCCGCGGGCCTCGGCATCCCCGCCGAGTGCACGCTGGTCAACTGCTCTCACACCCACTGCGCGCCCTCCTGCCGCGTGGTGCGGGGCTCGAATCGCCACTTCGACGAAGAGTGGCTCTCCGACCTCAAGGACAAAGTCGCCTCACTGCTGCGCGAGGCGCTCGAAGACCTGCAGCCGAGTGAGATCGACTACATCGTGGGGTCCTGCACACTCGGCATCAACCGCCGGCGAGTGGGTGATGATGGCACGGCGGGGGGCATGCTGCCGGACCCGCACAAGCCGATCGATCTCGATGTGCCCGTCCTGCGCATCTCCGGGGCCGGCGGCACGCCGCGCGCGCTGCTGTTCTCCTATGCCGCGCATCCCACGACCATGGGTGGGCAGCAGATCGGCCCCGACTACCCCGGCCCCGCCCGCGACTACCTCCGCCAGAGCATGCCCGGCTGTGTGCCGATCTTCCTGCAGGGCTGCGGCGGAGACGTCAAGCCGCGCAACCTCACACCCGACGGCCGCTTCGCCGCCGGACCAATCGAGATGGTCTACGAGATCGGCCACGAACTGGGGCGGGCGGTCATTGCGGCACTGTGCGGGAGGCCCACGCGACTGGGCGATGAACTCGGCTGTGCCTCTGCGCTCGCGCAGTTGCCCACGCGCGGGACTCCCTCGGAGCAGCGCCTCGAGCAACTCGCCAACGGGAACCAGTGGGAGCAGATGTATGCCGACGTCGCACGGAAGACCATCGCAGAGAAGGGCGGCCTTGCCGACTACCTGCCCGTCGAGGTGCAGGGCATCCGCATCGGCGACCTGCGCATGGTCGCGATGGGCGGAGAGATCAGCGTTGAGATTGGGCTCGAGGTCAAGCGACGGCTACCCGAACTGCCGGTCTGGACGCTTGGATACTCGAACCTGCTGCGCTGCTATGTCGCGTCACTGGGCGCGCACCCGGAGGGCGGGTACGAGGTCGAGACCAGCTTCCTGTACTCATGGACGCCGGAACCCAGGCCGCTCGGGCTCAAGCCCGAATCGGTGGCCGTGCTGGTGGACACCGCAATCGGGGTGGTACGGTCACTGTGATAGCGCACGAGCAACGGGCGAAGAGCGACCGGCCGCCGTCACCCCCCGCGGGGCAGCAGAGGGTCCTCGGGGCACTCGTTGTCACGTTCGGGATCGTGCTCGGGCTCATGATCGGCTCGGGCACGCTCCGCTCGTATGATGTCTGGTGGCACCTGCGGCTGGGGCAGGATATCATCGCCACCGACTCCATCGCGCTCCATGACGGCTACTCCCACACCGCGCCGGGAGGCTACCGGCCGCCGCAACAGTGGCTCTTCGAGGTGCTGCAGGCCGCGTGCTACTCGATCGGCGGCGATGCCTCCCTGGTGTGGATTCGGATGCTGTTCGGCGCGTTGAGCCTCGGGCTGCTGGCGTGGCTGCTGGTGCGGCGCAGGACGTCGTACCTGGTGGCCGTCGTCGCCCTTGTCCTGACTGCCTCCGCAAGCATGCCGTACATGACCTGCCGCCCGCATCTGGCCATGCCGCTGTTTCTGCTCGGGCTGGTGAGCATCCTCCAGCACAGCGCCCGCCGGCCCGGGCTGCTGTGGCTGGTGCCGGCGCTGTTCGCATGGTGGGCGAACGTTCACGCCAGTTTCACCGTCGGCATGGCAGTCATCGGCGTGTGGGCCGTCGGCGAGGTCATAGGCAAGGGTGATGAACCGATTTCGGCCGGCATCGGCTTTCGCGCGCAACGCCTCCCGACGGCCCTGCTGGTGATTGCCGGCTCGGTCGCCGGTTCGCTCATAAACCCCGTCGGCTTCGGGCTGATCACCTACTCGCTGGACTACCTGCCGGGTGGGCAATTCGCCTATCATGCAAAGACCATCCAGGAGTGGATGCCGCCTGATGTGACTGCACTCGAGACGGCTGCGACGACGGTGCTGCTGCTCGGCGGCATGCTGGTGCTGCTCATCCGATGGCGGCATGTGCGGCTGTTCGAGCTGCTCCTGGGCGCCCTCATGGTGGCGATGGGGCTGAAGTGGGGGCGCTCGGCCATGCACACCTGCATCGTGATGGCCTGGCTCGCAATGCCGGTGCTGAGCACCTGGCTCGAGGAGGTCTCGCCCACACTCATTGGGTGGCGTCCCGGCAGTCGGCAGGCGGCCGCGGGGGTCATGGGGGTTGCCTTCGCCGCGGTCATGCTTGTCAGCCTGCTGTCCATCGCGCGCCCCGTCATCGCCAAGCGTGCCCTCTACACCAACATCTACCCTGTCGCCGCCGCCGACTGGATCGCCGCCCATGACCTGCCGCCGCGGATGTTCAACCCCTACCACTGGGGCGGATACCTCATCCACAGACTCTACCCGCGCTACCGCGTGTTCATTGACGGGCGCGTCGACCTCTATGGGCGAGATGTCTTCGAGGACTGGCAGACCGTCCGCTACGCAGATGACGGTTGGGAAGACGTCTTGCGCAAGTACGGCGTCACGTGGGGAGTCCTTGCGAGCTTCTATGACACCGTCGACGCCGTGAAGAGCAGCAAAGACTGGGAGATCATCTACGACGACGGGACGGCGGTGATCTTCGCCCGCAAGGACCTCGAGTGGCGGTGAGCGTCTCGGGGACTGGCACCCATCCGGCCAACAGCAAACGGCAGACACCTGCTCACCGCAACCGGATGGGACCCTGTCCCCGAGTCAGCTTGGGCGAACACGGCATCGGGGACAGCGCCCCGTCTCGATGCTGAGGGTTGGGTTTGGGCAAGGAGAGGAGTGCGAGACGGGGAGCAGTCCCCGGGGACTGGCACCCATTCCGTCAACCGGGTCCGATGGAAGCCGGCCACGCGGCAACGCAATGGGTCCCTGTCCCCGAGTCAGCTTGGGCGAACGCGGCATCGGGGACAGCGACCTGCCCGGGCACGCCCGGAATGGTGGCATGTGTCGGAAGGGCCGGGCAGCTGGCAGTCCCCGTGCTCAGCGCGCCGCGTAGAGGATGACGCCGACCACGATCGTGTAGATCCCCACCGCGCTGAGCAGTGGGATATCCGACAGCAGCAGTTGGTCGGGCTGCCCGCCCAGCTTGTGCTGGTGCATCAGGTACAGGTAGCGGAATATCCCATAGAGGACAATCGGCACGGTGTAGACGAGGTTGCCCGTACCCACGACCTGTAGTGTGCGGTCGTCGACCGTGTACAGGCAGTACGTGACCACCGTCGAGGCCGTCACGACGGCGATCATCTGATCCAGAAGCCCCGGGCTGTACTCCTCGAGTATCTTCCGGTAGTTCGTCGCGTTCTCCTCGAGCATCACAAGCTCGCCGCGGCGCTTGGCCAACGCGATGAACAGCGTCAGCAGCAATGTGCAGATGACCAGCCACGGGGAGATCTCGACACCAATGGCCTCCGCGCCCGCCACGGCCCGCAGCACGTAGCCCAGCGAGACTGCCAGCACATCGATGATGACGATGCGCTTGAGCACCAGGGTGTAGGCGGTCGTCAGGGCAAGGTAGACAACAGCGGTGATGAAGAAGTTGAAGGCAACAATGTAGCTTATCACGAGCCCCATCAGCGCGAGGGTCACCGCGAGCAGAATCCCCTCATAAACGGGGATGCGACCGGCGGCAATGGGGCGGTTGCACTTGGTGGGGTGCTGACGGTCCGCCTCCGCATCCAGCGAATCGTTGAGCAGGTAGACGGCCGAGGAGAGGATGCAGAAGGCGACGAACGCCTCGATCGCCTCCCAGGCAAAGGGCCACTGGCCCGCTCTGCCCGCGAACAGGAGCGCCGCGAACACAAGCAGGTTCTTGATCCACTGCTTCGGCCGCATCGTCGTGACGATGTCCTTGAGTAGACCCATCCTAGCCCTCCTCCGGACGCATCTGAGGGAACAGAATGACCTCCCGGAGGTTCGTGCAGCCGGTCAGCAGCATCACCAGGCGGTCAACGCCCATCCCCATGCCGCCCGTGGGCGGCAGGCCGTACTCCATCGCCATCAGGTAGTCCTCATCCAGCGGGTGCGCCTCGGCATCGCCCTCGAGCCCCGCCCGGACCTGTGACTCGAACCGCGCACGCTGGTCGTCGGGGTCGTTTAACTCACTGAAGGCGTTGCCTATCTCCGCTCCCCCGATGAACGGCTCGAAGCGCGCCGCCAGAGAGGGCCGGTCCGGCAGCCGCTTGGCCAGCGGCGACACCACCACCGGGTAGTCGACCACGAACGTCGGCTGGATCAACTCCGGCTGGACGTAGCGGTCGAAGGTCTTATCCAGAAGCCCCGCCCAGCCGTCCTTCTGCATGTCGCCGAGGTCCAAGTCCCTGCAGGCGGCCCTGGCATCGTCGTCGGTGACAGATTCGGCGAAGTCGACGCCGCTGGCCTCCCGAACGGCCTCGAGCAGACCCACCCGTCGCCATGGGGGCGTCAGGTCGATCTGTTGGCCTCGGTACTCGAATGTCAGCGACCCGTTGACGGCCATCGCCGTCGCGCACACCAGCCCTTCGAACAGCTCCATCATGCCCTGGTAGTCGGTGTACGCCTGGTAGGCCTCGAGCAGCGTGAACTCGGGGTTATGGCTGGCATCCACACCCTCGTTGCGGAACACGCGCCCGATCTCGTAGACGCGCTCCATCCCGCCGACGACCAGGCGCTTCAGGTAGAGCTCAGGGGCAATGCGCAGATACAGGTCCATGTCGAGTGTATTGTGGTGCGTGATGAACGGCCGCGCGTTCGCTCCGCCGTAGAGCGGCTGCATCATCGGCGTGGTTACTTCCTGGTAATCCAGCGCGTCCAGGTGTGAGCGAATCGCCTTGACCGCCGCGGTGCGCCTGGCGAATATCTCGCGCACCTCCGGGTTGACGATCAAGTCCAGGTAGCGCCTGCGGTAGCGCAGTTGCACATCCTGCAGCCCGTGGAACTTCTCCGGCAGCGGTCGCAGTGACTTCGACAGCAGCACGCACTCCTTGATGCGAACGGTCGGCTCGCCACGCCGGGTCCGGAATGCCTCCCCGTGCACACCGATGATGTCACCGATGTGGAGATTCTTGAACTCCTCGAAGGCCTCCTCGCCCATCTGCGCGGGTCCCGCCCACAGTTGCACCTTGCCCCCGGCGTCATGAATGTCGGCCCAGATGGACTTGCCCTGGTCGCGAACGGCCATCAGCCGACCGCAGACGGAGGTGGCAAAAGCCGCCTCGTCCCAGTTGACCTCATCGGGTGCCTCGGCCTCGATCTTCTGGATGGCCGTAGCAACCTCCGCGGAGGTGTGCGTGCGGTCGAAACGATGTATGCAGAACGGGTCGGCGCCCTGCTCTCTGAGCGCCGCGAGCCTGGCTCTGCGGCCTGCTACCTGTTCGTCATCTACCGACATTCTTGAGCATCTCCAATCAGTCTCGGTCGGGGTAGGTCTGCAGCGCCTCGCCCGCCAGCCGGCGGACGCGGTCGATAGTCTCCTCAGTCACCGTGCACTCGAAGGACCTGAAGCCGGCCAACCCGAAGCCGTGCTTGCGGGCCAGGGCGGCGATCTCAGTCACCCGCTCGATGGTGAGGTCGGCGCCGAGGNNCCGGTACGCCCCTCCAGAGCGAGGATTATCGTCTCCGCCATGCATGCGTACGCGGTCTTTGGCGGAAAGCCGAAATCGAAATGGAAGTCGACATCTCCGGGCACCGCAACGGCGCCGCCCTCGATAACGAGCACGTCGGCACGATTGCGCGCCACGGCGACGGAGACATCACGCGGGCGCGCGACATCGCAGACGACGGCACCCGGCAACAGGTCATGCGGCTCGACGACGCTGTCGAGCGCCGACGTCACGGCGATGATCAGCGGCGCCTTCGACAGAGCACTCGGGATATCGGTGGTCCACTCGATGTCCGGGGTCCTCCCGCCGTCTGCGCGGAGTTCATGGACGAGTTGCTCGAGCGCCTCCGGCCGGCGACCGACGACAACAAGCCTCGCCACACTGGGAGCCAAAAGCTTCGCGCACACCTTGCCGATCGAGCCCGTGGCGCCGAGGATCGCGACCGTCGAGGATGCCGGGTCGTGCCCGATCATCTCCGCACCCTTGAGCAATCCCTCGACCGCCGTCGCCACGGTGTAGCTGTTGCCGGTCGTGACCCCGATGTCAACCTTCTCCGCGATCGTGATGCCCTTGTCACCGACGACGGCGGTCAGCGCTCCGAGGCCGACGATCTCCGCCCCGTGGTCGGCGGCCATCTTACAGGCGTCGATGATCCTCGCCGTCGACTTCTCCGGGTTGCCCTCGAGCAGGAGCCTGGATGTGAGCATGCAGCCGATGAAGCACCCCTCGGTGCGGGCGCCGGTCGGTGACTCGATGCCGGTGATCCCGGAGATGAACCGGTTCGGCATCATCGCCATCAGCCACTCGACGATGCCGTCGGGGAGATACCGTGCCACGGGGTACTTGCGCGCGGCGTCGGCGGCCTTCAGTGCGTGCAGGATGAAGCCGAATCTGGTCAATGCGTTCTCCTCGCTCGCTGACGGGAGTCAGCTCTGCGGCAGGTGTCTGATCTGTGGTTGCCAGCCCAGCTCATGGGCAACCGAGATGTAGTCGTCTGGTGTGATCTCATCCGGGCAGCGGCCGAGCAAGGCGGTGAAGACGCCCTCAGTCACATTCATCGCGAACGCTCGGCCCTCGATCTCCGGTGTCGTCGTGACGACGCAGCGTGCGCCCCTGGCGGACAGCAGGTCGATGTCGCCCGCCGTCGTCGTGTTGGTCAGTATGACCTTCCCGTCCAGTCTCTCCGGCATGTAGTGGCGGATGTAGGAGAAGTCTCCGGCGATCATATCCGCCCAGCTATAGTAGCTCTCGTGACCGCTGCTGATCCGGTTGCTGTGTACCCCGGTAGCGTAGGCCCACTGGTGCGGCAGGCGCGTGACCACCGGCAGCAGCATCCTCGCCCAGGAGTCCATCGCAGACAGTGAGCGCACCGGCACCGGAATGCCGAAACTGAACACCAGATCGCCATAGATGACCTCTCCGCAGCGCTCGCCAATCGCCCTGGCAAGCCCATAGCGGTCCAGAGCGTTCATCATCAGCACGCGCGCCTCGGCCGGCGAGATGACGCCTTCATCGTCGAGCGCATCAAGCGTCAACGGCTCGAGTACCGCCCGCAGTGTGGAGCCGTCGACCACCGGCGTGCGGCACACATCCCGCAGGATCATGCGCACCTGCCTCACCGGGTAATCGACGCCGGCCCAACTGATGCGCAGGTTGAGCCCCCCGAGGCAGAGCACGTCCGCGACGCCGTCATACTGGCGCAGGAACCTGGCAAAGCGATCTATCTGCCCGTCGGCGCCGATGCGCTCGATCATCAGCCGACGCCCCAGCAGCTCGATCTCGACCGCCTTGTCTCTCGAGGAGGGTCCGAGGCTTATGCTGACAACCCGCAGCATGCCGGCCATGTGCACCCCGTTAGAGCGATCCGACGTAGTCTTCAATCGCGCGCGAGAGTTGCGCGAGGCTTCCGACCACCTGCAGCGCCTGCCTCAGCCGCGCCGCGCCGGGCAGTCCGCGCGAGTAGTGCGCCATCTCCCCGCGCATCTGGTGTACCGCCGTGCGCTCTCCCAGATGCAGCGCCAGCATCTGCGCATGACAGAGAGCCAGGCCCATTATCGCAGCCGGGTCGCGAAACTGCGCAACGGGCTCTCCGCGCATTGCCGCGGCCATCTGCATGAACACCCAGGGCCGCCCGATCGCTCCCCTCCCCACCATCACCCCCGCGCAACCGGTCTGCTCGAGCATCCGCACGGCGTCCTCCGGCGCGACGACGTCGCCGTTGCCAATGACGGGGATGCCAACGGCATCCACCAGCCGGCCGATGTGCGACCAGTCCGCCTGCCCGCGCATCCTGTCCGCGGCATTGCGCGCATGCAGGCATAGTGCTGAGACGCCGGCCTGCTCCAGGTGCGGGCCCATCCACAGGTACGTTTCGTCGCCGGGATCGAGGCCGGTGCGCAGCTTCACAGTCACCGGCACGTGGGCCGCCTCGACCATGGCCCGCGCGCAGGCGATGCCGCGCTCGGGGTCGGCCATCAACTCGATGCCCGCGCCACCCGAGCGCACCTTCGGCACGCAGCAGCCCATGTTCAGGTCGATGATATCCGCGCCTGCCGCCTCCGCGGCAGACACGGCATTATACAGCACATCGGGGCTGCCGCCAAAGAGCTGGACGGCGACCGGGCGCTCCTGCGGGCACGTGCGCATCAGGCAGTGCGTTTTGGCGTTGTCAAACTCGAGCGCCTTGGCCGAAATCATCTCACCGACACACAGCCCCGCGCCGGCGCGCCGGCACAGCAGGCGGAATGCCAGGCTCGTGTGCCCCGCCATCGGCCCCAGCACCAGTGGCGGATCGATTGTGATGCCGCCGATGGTCAGGTTCCCGGCTCCGTGGGACGTATCAGTCGGCGGCTTTGGGGTCAAGGCTGCGAAGGCCCCTCAGTGTCAGTAGCTCATCGACGACGTCGGCCCATCCGGTGCATGATTGCACCCACGCCGCGTCGCCGCCGGTGAGCACTCTGGATACATGCCCGCGGCCCCGGCTGAAGCCCTCGGCCAGCCCGGCGGGCGTGGCGGCCAGTGCCCCATAGAGCCCGAGCGCGATGCACTGCTGTGTGGTGCGACCCGGCTCGGACATGTCAGCGGGCGGCTTCAGCGCGTCCAGGCCGGCCTGCAGGTGCGGGGTGCGGGCGGNNCCATTCCCGCCTTCATCACCGGCAGGCCCGGCGCAATCGCCCCGCCGACCAGCACACCCTCCGCGTCGACGTAGTCGACGGTAATGCAACTGCCTGCATCGGCGATCACAGCCGGCAGCGCGGCCAGGCCGACCAGCCCCGCGACATTGGCAAGCCGGTCAAGCCCGATCTGCGTGCGGTCAAGGTAGCCGGTGCGCACCGCGGCAGCAGTCTCATGGGTCAGCATCTCAATCTGACCCCCGAGGCATTCGCGCACCGCCTCGTGCAACAGCCCATCGGCGCGGGGGTTCGAGCTGCAGGCCAGCCCGCCGGAGTACTCCTCCGCACGCCGTCCGGCCTGCTCGAGCATCGCCCTCATTGACGCGCCACACCGCCGGACAAAGCCCTCGCCGCAGGCGACGCGCGCGGTCGCGGCCCAGCACGACGCGGCATCGGGCACGTGGATCGCCCAGTGCAGCGTCGTATTGCCCAGGTCCGCGTAGAGGCGGAAGCTCATGGCAGACTCACCAACTCCTGGCTCCAGCCATCGGCGCACAAACGCAACACGGCGGCCTGTGCCGCGTGTGAGCCGCAACGGCTGATCGTCGTCTCCCCGATCTGTTCCAGCGAGCCCCCGTCGACGTGCCAGTGACCCATCAGGGCGAGGTCGAGGCCCCTAAGGGCGGAGACGAGGTCGCGCTGTTGCGCCATCGAGCGCCCCCAGTGGATGAGCCCGATCGTCAGATCGCATTGCCCGGCGAGGTCCGCGAGGGCCTGCTCGGCCGCTGAGACCGCCTCTGCAAAGCGGATGTCGGAACTCCGCTGCGCCAGGCTGCCCGCCGGGGCCATGTTCGGCGCCAGTCCAAACACGCCCACACGGGTCCCACCACGCTCGATGACCGTCGACGGCTGGACCGGGGATGCCGGGCCGGGCGGCGCGAGCAGGTTCGCGGCCAGCACCGGAAAGCTCAGACCGGCCAGCTTGGCGGCGAGAGTTCCACTCCGCCAGCCATACTCCCTGTTCCCCAGCGCCATGGCATCATACCCGGCCTCGTTCATCGCCGCGGCCACTCGCGAAGCACTCAGCTTCGGGAGGTAGTTGGCCGCGTCAAGCGCATCGCCGCAATCGAGCAGCAGCGCGCCATAGTCCTGCTTCAGCGTGGCGAGCGCCCGGGCGCACTGCCCCGTCAGCCGCCCGTGCATGTCGGCCGTCTGGATCACCACAAGCTCGCCCATGACGCTCCCGCGCACTCAGAGAACCCGGAGCTTCATCAGGTCCTGGATGTCAACCACTCCCGCCACGATGCCATCGCCATCGACGACCGGCAGGTTGTCGATCTCCCGCGTCTCCATGATCCGCAACGCCTCGGTGGCCAGCGTCTCCGGCCTGACTGACACCGGATTGGCGGTCATCACCTCGGAGACCGGGCGGTCCATCAACTCGTCGCGGTTTTCGCCGCTCTGCATCAGCCGGCGGAGGTCGCCGTCGGTGAACAGCCCCTGCATGCGCCCGGCCTCGTCGACCACAACTACGACGCCCCGCACCGATGCGTGACTCATGGTGAGCAGGCACTGCAACACCGTCGTCGAGGGTGCGACCCTGGGCGTCTCCTGCCCGGCATGCATGGCGTCGGATACCCGCGAGAGCAGCCGACGGCCGAGAGCGCCGCCGGGGTGCGAGGCGGCAAAGTCTTCGACGGAGAAGCCGCGCATGTGCATGACCGCCATCGCGAGCGCGTCGCCGAGCGCCATCATCGTGGCGGTCGAGGCCGTCGGCGCAAGGCCCAGCGGACAGGCCTCGCACTCGATGGCCGAGTCGATGATCGCCTCGGCCTCCTGCGCCAGCGTCGAGCTGTGCTCCCCGCACACGGCGATGATCCTGACCCCGCGCCTGCGCAGTGCCGGAAGGATGCGCACCAGTTCATCGGTCTCGCCGCTGTTGGAGAGCATGATCACAATGTCGGCATCGCACACCATGCCGAGGTCCCCGTGAATCGCCTCGGCCGGGTGGAGGAAGAACGCCGGAGTGCCGGTGCTTGCGAAGGTCCCCGCGAGTTTGCGGGCCACGGCTCCAGACTTGCCGATGCCGCACAGCACGGTGCGTCCAGGGCTCTCGAGGATCATACGGCAGGCGCGGATGAAATCCTCACCCAGTCGGTCCGCGGCGCGGCTGATGGCGTCGGTCTCGATCGCGATTGTCGTTCTCGCCTGATTGAGTATCTCGGATGTGTCCATGGGCTGGTACTATCCCCCCTGCGCGGTTTCGCGAACTGCTTCGCGGATGGCGATCAGCGTCGTCAGCAGCGGGCCGACCTCGTCGATCGGCAGCATGTTAGGTCCATCGCATGGGGCGTTGTCGGGGTCGGGGTGGACCTCGATGAAAAGCGCGTCGATGCCGACGGCGACGGCGGCCCTGGCAAGCGCGGGAGCCAGATCCCGCTGACCGCCGGATGCGCCCCCGGCGCCACCCGGGAGCTGTACACTGTGCGTGGCGTCGAAGATCACCGGATACCCGAAGCCCCGCATGATCTGCAACCCCCGCATGTCCACAACCAGGTTGTGGTAGCCGAACGAGCTGCCCCGCTCAGTCACCGAGACATTGCGATTGCCCGTCGAGGTGACCTTGGCCACCGAGTGTTCCATATCGTCAGGCGCCATGAACTGGCCCTTCTTGATGTTGATCGGCCTGCCCGTCTCCCCGGCCGCGACGAGCAGGTCCGTCTGGCGGCAGAGGAAGGCAGGTATCTGCAACATGTCGAGGACCTCGGCCGCGACGCCGATCTGGGCGACCTCGTGCACGTCCGACAGCACGGGGACACCCGCCCGCCGCCCGACACGGGCAACGATCTGGAGGCCCTTCTGCCAGCCCGGCCCCCGCGCCGATGTCACCGCGGTCCTGTTGGCCTTGTCATAGGAGGCCTTGAATATGAATGGCACATCAAGCGCGTGGCACGTCTCGCTCAGGCGGCTTGCCATCGAGTAAGTGCTCTCCTCGTCCTCGACCAGGCACGGCCCGGCAATCAAGGCCAGCCGCGGACCACCGATCAGCGCATCCCCAACCTTGATCTGCTGCACTGTCTCACTCACTCCCCAGACCCTCCTCCATCATCCTCCGCACTCTCTGCAGGTCCTCGGGCGTATCCACCCCGATTGGTGAGTACTCGACCTCGACGACCTTGATGCGGCACCCATTTTCGAGTGCTCGAAGCTGTTCGAGACCCTCCGTCTGCTCCAGCAGCGTCGGCTTGAGACCCGCGAACCACAGCAGCGTCTCGGCCGTGTAGACATACAGGCCGATGTGCTTGAGCGGCCACAGCCCGCACGGGTGCATTCGCGGCGCCCCCGGCGCCAACGTCCCCGCATCGACCCTGAAGTACGGTATCGGCGCGCGCGAGAAGTAGAGCGCGAAGCCCTGCAGGTCCCGGACGACCTTGACCGCCGCCGGGTCGAGGTGTTCGCCCTCATCGGTAATGCGCGTCGCTATCGTCCCCATCCGCAACGACGGATCATCGGCGAAGGGCGCCACGGCCGCGTCGATAGCGGCTGGGTCGATCATCGGCTCATCGCCCTGGATGTTGACGATGACATCATAGCCGGCCTCTCGCGCCACCTCCGCGATACGGTCGGTGCCCGACTTGTGATCGGCCCTGGTCATCCTGACATTGCCGCCGAAGCCCGCAACTGCCTCCGCGACACGCGCGTCGTCGGTGGCCACCGTCACCTCAGAGAGTGCCCGCGCGCTGCAGGCACGCTCGTAGACCCATTGGACCATGGGCTTGCCGGCAATGTCGGCGAGCACCTTTCCGTCGAGTCTGGTCGAGTGATAGCGCGCGGGGATGATGCCGCCCACTCGCATCTGCTGTCATCTCCAATGCGGCCCCGTACGGCTGCGAACGCCGGTGAGGGGGTGCGTGCTCGGCTGTGCGCCGGGGTCAGTACTCGTGAGCATCGTCCTCAAAGGCATGGGCGACGGCTCTGAATGGCAGGTACAACAGCAGCGACCAGACGGCGGTCCAGAGGGCCTTGCTGAACACCGCGTGCAGCCAGGGCTGCGGCTCGGCCGGCGGCGCGAGGATGAGCCCTATCAGCGAATGAGCGATCACCGCGACCAGCGCCGCCAGGGCCGCGACGGTAATGCGGGTCGAGAAAAGGCGTCCGGCAAGCAGGCCCGCCGCGAAGCCCGCGCCGACATGCGTGATGAAGAATGTCCCCATCGGCTGAGCGCCCGTCGAGGCCGAGAGAAACGCCCCGACGAAGCCCGCAACACTCCCGTGCACCGACCCTCTGAGCAGGCCGATGCTGACGACGGCAACCAGTGTCAACTCCGGCGCGACGCCTCCGAATTGCAGCCATGGCGGCAGCGCGTACTGCAGCGCAACACACGCCACCAGAAGCAGCAGGCTGATGATGTAGTACAATCGGCTCGCTCCCAGCCGGAGTACCCGGCTCCCTCGGTTACCGGACTACCCAGACATACCTGATGTTCTCGAAGTCGGCGGCCGGCCGGATGAGCGCTCTGAAGGCGCGCTTGCTGGCGGGAGCCGTCTCCACCTGGATGACCGTCCCGATGCGCACTCCCGGCGGGTAGATATCGCTCAGGTCCGAGGTCAACACGACGTCGCCCTCGCGCACATCGGCGCCGCGCAGCTTCTCCATCTTCAGCAGGTGCTCTCCACCGACGCCGCGGCTCATAGGGTAGACCATGCCCCGCTCGCGGGGTGAACGCTGTATCACCGCTGCAACCGCATGATCGCGGTGAGTCAGCAGCATGACGTCTCCGCGCCTGCCGCGCGCGAACACCACCCGCCCGAGCAGTCCCTGCTGCGTCTTGACCGTATCGCCCACCGCCAGTGTGCCCCCGGCGGTTGTCTCGATTGTGATGATCGGCCCGCCCGCGCTGCTCGATTCCCCGATCACCCTGGCGGCCATGCCCTTCTCGCGGCCCTGGATGAGCTCGCCCAGCTTGTCCTTGAGGTCCTTGTTCTCGAGGTAGTACTCGTGCAGCATCAGCTTCTCGGTCTCGAGTTCGGCTACCCGGTCCTCGAGCTCGCGAACACGCTGCGCCAGCACCCGCGCGCCGGATATCGAGACAGCGATATCATGGCTCCAGTTGAATGCCCGTGTGAAGACGGCCTGCAGGGGCCAGACGACGGCCTTGCCGACCCGCTCGGGCGGGCTCTCCCGGCCGATCCGGTGCGCGCGGTGCTGCCAGGACGTCAGCCCCACCGCGACGATGAGCAGGATCAGCGGCCACCGGAGGCCCGGCAGCGGCGATCTGTCCCGGCCGAACATCGTCTACTCACCTCTTCGCGTTGGGGTCGTGGAGCTGCTCGAGATAGCCCGCCGTGCCCATCGCAACACACGTCAGCGGGTCCTCGGCGACGTAGACCGGGATATCCGTCTCCGCGCTGATGAGCTGGTCAAGGCCCTGAAGGAGCGCGCCGCCGCCGGCAAGCACGATGCCGCGGTTCATGATGTCCGCCGCCAACTCCGGCGCCGTCGAGTCCAGCGTCTCCTTCACGAGGTCGACCATGGCCGCGATCGGTTCGGCAATCGCCTCCCGCACCTGCCCGGAGTTGATGATGATTGACTTGGGCAGGCCCGTCACGAGGTCCTTGCCGCGCACCTGCATCGTGTCCTCCTCGGAGCGCGGAAACGCGGAGCCCAATCGCATCTTGATCAGCTCGGAGGTGCTCTCGCCTATGAAGAGGTTGAACTCGCGGCGGATGAAGGCCGAGATGGCCTCGTCGATCTCCTCCCCGGCGGTGCGCATCGACCGCTGCGTACAGATGCCGCCCAGTGAGATCACGGCCACCTCGGTGGTGCCGCCGCCGATGT
>DPJP01000157.1:199-16433 GCA_003542955.1 Armatimonadota bacterium | reverse complement strand
GCCGCCGCCATCGGCTCGTCGATGATCTCGCACTCCCAGGCTCCGGCCTGCCGCGCGGCATCCACGACGGCCCGGCGCTCGACCTCGGTGATACCCGCGGGCACGCCCACCACAATATGCGGATGGGTGAACCAGCGGCCCGAGTGCGCCTTGCGGATGAAGTAGCGCAGCATCGCCTCAGTGACATCGAAGTCGGCGATGACCCCGTCTCGCAGCGGCCGGATCGCGGAGATGCGCGCAGGTGTGCGGCCGACCATCCGCTTGGCCTCCTCACCGACCGCGCACACCGCGTGCCGCTCGTGGTCGATTGCCACCACCGACGGCTCGCGCAGCAGAATGCCCTGCCCCTTGACGTGCACCAGCGTGTTGGCGGTACCGAGGTCGATGCCCATGTCACACGACAGGGGCGACAGCCAGTGCCTGCCAAAGCCGACGATCCTGTGATAGAGATCGGCGATGAAGCCTTCCTGAGCGATGTTTAACACGTCGGCGTGGTACACCTCACAATACTGCTCATTGACCGAGCGCCGGCCCAGCCGGCCAGCCCAGTTCCGAGAGCGTCCTGCACAGCTTCTCGAGCGGCAGGCCGACCACGTTGAGGTAGTCACCCTCGACCCGCTCGATCAGCTCTGCGCCCAGCCCCTGCACCGCATACGCGCCCGCCTTGTCCAGCGGTTCCCCGGTCCGCACGTATTCCGCTATCTGCAGGGGCGTTATCGCCTTGAACACAACGCCCGATGTCTCATGATCGACGGCAAGCAACTCGGCCTGACCCCCGCGCATCGCCGCCACGGCGAAAGCGGTGGTCACCCGGTTCTCCCGGCCGCTCAGCAGCCGGAGCATCTCGGTCGCGTCGGCTTCGTCGATAGGCTTGCCCAGCACCGTGCCGCCCACCGCGACAACGGTGTCGGCGCCGACGACCAGGCGACCCTCGTGCCGCACGGCCACATCGAGCGCCTTGGCCACGGCCGCGCCGCGGGCGAAATCAACCGGGTCCACGGCCTGCCCTCCATCAAGCTCCGGCTCGACGTCGCTTGTGTCGACATCGAACTCGATGCCGGCGGCGCTGAGTATCTCCTGCCGCCGCGGCGAGGCGGAGGCCAGCACCAGCCGACGCCAGGTGCCGCCTGCGCCGCCGGAGCCCTCACCCCAAGGCGCCGTCGTCGGCACGGTTAGAATCGCCCGCCGCGCCACACGCTCAGGAGTACACTGACCAGGAGCGATATGCCGAGCACTGCTCCGCCGACCAGGTAGACCCACTTGAGCACAAGGGCGACCGGGTTGTCCACTGCTCCCGGCGTCGCGAGCATCGCCGAGGAGATCAGGATCGCCGCCACCAGCAGGCTCGCGGAGAGCCGGTTGACGGTGCTGTCGAGATTGGGCACCTGTACGCTGGCGTTCTCGATATTCACGCGCACGCTCAGGTGCCCCGATCCGGCCTTCCCGAGCAGGTGCGAGAGCTGGCGCGGANNGGCGTCAATTCCTGCAGGAGCGCTTTCGTCATCGTCTCTCGAGCGACCGGCTGGTAGTCGAATGCAGGGTCAAGCTGGATGCACACACCCTCCGACACCAGCAGAGCCTTGCTCAGGGAGGGCAGTGCGGGCGGAATACTGATGTCATACTGCATGACGATCTTGAGCAGCTCCTCGATCGCCTGCCCAAGACTGACTTGCGCAGTCCGCTGGATGTGGCCGTAGCGGCTCATCATGCGGTCGATATCGTTCTCGAACGCGAACGGGTCAACCGTCTCGCCCGCGATCCCGAGGTCCAGCAGCAGGTCGGCCATCTCCTGCGCATCCCTCTGCAGCCACGCCCAGATCATCCGGATTGCAGTCCGGCGCACGCGCTCCCCGACCTGCGTCGCGTATCCACAATCGAGCAGGCCGAGCGTCCCATCGGCCATCACCAGCACATTGCCCCCGTGCGGGTCGGCGTGGAAGTACCCGTCGACGAGCACCTGGTGCATAATCATCTGCGCGAACCTGCGGGCGACCAGCCTGGCGTCGATCCCCTTCGCGCCCATCGCCTCGGCGTCCGTCGGGTTCACACCGTCGATCCACTCGACCGTCAGCACGCGGCGGCCCGACAGCTCCCTGATGACCTCCGGAACCTTCACAAACGACAGCGGCTCCATGGACTCACGGAAGCGGTCGGTGTTGTCGGCCTCGACGCGGAAATCCAGTTCATCAAGCAGCGCCCGGCTGAACTCCTCGACCTGCCTCGAGGCCTTCCTCCGGCGCAGCCACTCATTGCGCCACTCTGCGAAATCCACGGCCGCGGTGAGTATCTCCAGGTCGACCCTGCATGTCTGCTCGGCGCCCGGTCGCTGAACCTTGACGGCGACTACGCGACCGTCACGCAGCCGCGCCTTGTGCACCTGGGCGAGAGATGCCGCGGCCACGGGCTCCCGGTCGAACTCGGCGAACAGGTCGTCGATCTCCGAGCCCAGCTCCTTGTGGATGACATCCCTGACCTGCTCGAATTCAAAAGGCTGAACGTTATCCTGCAACTCACGCAGTTGCAGCAGGTACTCGCGTGGGATCAGGTCACTGCGTGTGCTGAGCGACTGGCCTAGCTTGATCGCCGTCGGCCCCAACTGCTCGAGCGCCAGGCGCACGCGCATGGGGAGGCCGAGCTGCACGGCCTGGGGGTTGGCTCGCCCCCTGGCCACCTGCCCCAGGTCCTCGAGGATCGAGCCTAACCCGAAGTGCACGAGCACACCGGTGATGTGGGCAACGCGGCCGGCGCGCATCTTGCCGGCCTGCACCCATCGTGTCGCCAGACCCCCGGTCTCGACGTTATCGGATGTTGAGTTCCGCTCCACAGTCGGAGCACCTGCCATCCCTGAGCGCTTCGGTGGAGGCACTGAATCCATCGCGGCGGACCGCGACGGCTCCGCAGGTGGGACAGCGGGTGTCGGCGGTGCCGCCAATGTACATGTTTCCGACGTAGACAAAGCGCATCTTGCGTGCCGCGATGTCGTAGGCTCTCTCGAGCGTCTCGCGCGGTGTCGCCGGCGCCGCGAGCCTGTGTGCGGGGTGATAGGCCGAGAAGTGCAGCGGCATCATTGGAGAGACATCCGCCGCCCAGTCGACCAGCGCCCGAATCTGCTCATCCGAGTCGTTATACCCGGGGATGAGCAGGTTGGTGATCTCGACATGGCAACTCTGGACCGCGCGCTCGACCGTCGCTCGGGCGGGCTGCGCCCGGCCGCCGCAGAGCCGCTTGTAGAACTCGTCGTCCATCGCCTTGATATCAACGTTCATCGCATGGATGTACGGCAGCAGTTCCTCGAACGGCGTCGGCTCGACGATCCCGTTGGTCACCAGCACATTCTTCAGGTCCAGCCCCGCCACCAGGCGCGCGCAGTCGGCCACGTACTCAATCGATACCAGCGGCTCGTTGTACGTGTACGCGACGCCGATGCTGCCCGCCGAGCGGCGCTCGGCGGCCATCTGCGCCAACCCCTCCGGAGGCAGGTATTGCGTTGCCGGCCTCTCCGTCGATATCCGCCAGTTCTGGCAGAACTGGCAACTCAGGTTGCAGCCGAAGCTCCCCACGGACAGTATGCCGCTGCCCGGGTGAAAGTGGTACAGCGGCTTCTTCTCGATCGGGTCCAGCGCGACCGACGTGATCTGGCCGTAGTTGAGCGACATCAACCTGCCGCCGACGTTCTGCCGGGCTCCGCACCGCCCGATCTCTCCGGGCATTGGGCGGCAGTGCCACGGACACAGCCTGCACTCGACCTGTCCCTCCGGCAGGCGAACCCACCAGCGGGCCTCAACTGGGCCGCTACTCATCAGCGGGCCTCCAGACGCCTGTGACTTCGGCGCGGAGTACACGATTGCCTGCGCCGTTACGGCAGGCAAACTCAAACGCGCCGACACAACCTCTTGTCAGCCCCATCAAGTTCGGTGGCACCGCGCGCGCAGCGCGCTATGCACCGAATGGAGGTTCGTCCTTCACCTGCTCGATAAGCTCGTCGGCCGCCTCGACCTGCTGCGGCGTGCCGACCACCGCGATACGGACCGACCCCTCCGCGCCGCACACTCCCCCGGCGCCGATCTGGTATGCCCACACACCGGTCAGCGAGGCCAGTGCCTCGAGCTCGGTGATGATCTCGCCCTCCATGATCCACAGCGCCGGAATCTGCGGACGGCACGTCTCCGGAATGCTCGCAAGCGCCCGCGAGGTCTCACGCAGCGGCTCCGCCACCTGCTTCTCGAGACCGATGGGGATGATTGCATGCAGCCCGCGCCCGTGAACGGGACCGACCAGGCCGCCCCATGTGCCCCCGCGCGGATCGCCGACCAGCAAGCCGGCGCACTCGTTCACGTAGTCAAGCGCATTGGCGCCCTTGATGACCACATCTCCGGGGTTCATCTCCGGCGCGGCCTCTTTGACGCCCAGACCCTCGACAATCTCCCCGTTGCGGAAAACGATCTCCGGCATGCTGCCCCCGAACACCTCCGAGGCGCCGGTGAAGCCCGGCGGCAGCGTCCGGCCGAGGCAATACGCTCCCTTGTCGATCGGGTGTCCGAGCAGCTCCTCGAGCACGTAGGCGTTCGTCGTGCCCTTGCCGACGGCAACCATGCCGCTCTCCATCGCCCGCCTGACGCAGTCCAGGCCCGCAACACCCCTCGCGATCAGCCGCTTGCCGGCCGCAACGGTCAAAATGTATGATGTCGCGCGTTCTTCGGTCATGGATCGCACTTCCCGGTGTGTTTCATGTCGTTCCCGACGGCTCCGGTGCGCGCACAGGCCCTGTACGCGGTGCGCCCGCGCGAAGGAAGTATAGCAACAAGGCGGCCCGGTTGGCAAGCAACGGGGGACGGGGCCGTGAGCGCGGAGACCGCCGGGAGCATGCCGCATGGCAAACGAGCGCCCGCACGCGCCACACGGCCCCGGAGGGTCCCTCCGAGGCCGGTAGTGATGGCTGTTGCCACTCGCGCGTGCAGCCGGGCGTCGGAACCTCGGCAGGCCGGCGAACGCGGACGGCTCAGCTGTTGATGATCTTGTCCAGATGCGCGGCGGTGTCGTACACGAGCTGCTCCGGGAAGTGCGTGTACGCGGCGAGTTCCGCGGTAAGATACCCGCTATAGCCGATGCCGCGCAGAGCGTTGACCACCCGCGGCCAGTCGACATGCCCCGTCAGCAGAGCCACGAAGTTGCGCGTATCGGTGTTGAAGTCCTTGATGTGGACCTTCACGATACGGTCGCCCAGAATGTCGATCCACTGGTGCGGGTAGCCGTACAGCAGGATGTTGCCGACGTCGAAATACGCCTTGACCAGCTCATGCTCCATCTGGTCGATATAGGTGCGGAACTCCAGCGGGCTGAGCAGGAACTTGTTCCAGACGTTCTCGATCGCCATCGTGATGCCAAGCTCTTCGGCCGTCGGCAGTATCTCGCGCAGGCTCTTCTGCGACAGGTCGTACGCCGCCCCGTAGGGGACACTCTCGTTGACCACGCCGGGCACGACCAGTACCGTATCGGCGCCGGCCCATTTCGCGACCTGCAGTGCATGCTTGATGCCCTCGACGCCCTGCAGGCGGACATCCTCGTCGGTGCTCGACAACGGCAGCGTCCAGTGACTGCCGGCCATCACGCTGTGCACCGCTATGCCGACCTCCGCGGCAATCGACGCCACCTCCTCGGTCTCCCTCTGGGTCTTGAAGGTGGGTATCTCCACTCCATCCAGCCCTGCATCCTTCGCCAGTTCCAACCGCCCGCGGACGTCCAGCTTCGCAGGTAGACTGCCGTAATACGTCGCTTTCTTCACCGGCCCGCCTCCTTCTTCGGCTATCCTGGGGGACAACAGCCCTTGCCGCTTCCAGGCCGTTGCCCTCTGTTACACGATGTCCGTCCCGTGACTTCAGGCCATTCGGCCGCACTCGTATGCGTGGTCGTACATAGCGACGACTTTCTCCGGGGCGGTCACAATCTGGATGTTGTGGCACGGCCCCAGCAGGTAGCCCCCGCCCGCGCCGAGGATGCGGATGTTGTCCTCGACCTCCTGCTTGATCTCCTCGATAGTGCCGCGAACCAGCGTGATCTGGTTATCCATCCCGCCCATGAACGCAATATCCTCGCCGAACAGCTCCTTGAGCGTCTCGCGCTCCATCCCCGGGCAGCGCCACTGCACCGGCTCCAGCACGTCGATGCCGACTTGTTCGATCATCGTCGGCAGCGCATCGCGCCCGCAGCCGTCGCTGTGGTGGAATGCGTACGCCCCGCCCTCGTGGACTACATCCGCCATCCTGCGCATGTACGGCGCCAGGAACTCCTTGATGTGGGCCAACGAGATCATGAGCCCCTCCTGGCTGCCGACGTCCTCGGCCACCCACGTCCAGATCACCTTCCCCGGGATCTGCTCGTAGATGCGCCTGGCGTCCTCGCAGCGCAGGCGGCAGAGGTTGTCCATGCAGTAATGGACGATCTCCGGGTGCATAGCGAGGTCGAGGTAGCCCTGCTCGACGCCGCGGAGGAACTTGAAGGCCGCGAACTCCTCGTACGAGCCGCCGCGCACGACCCAGTCCTCCTTGCCCTCGAGTTGGGCGGGGATGACCGAGTAGTCCCACCAGTCGGGGTTCGGGAAGGGCGTGTGGGCATCGATCTCGGCGACGGTCGTCGCCCGCGACAGCGGTGTCCGGGTGACGCTGGATGCGTAGGTGCCGCCCGGATTCAGCGGCACACCCCACATGTCGCATTGCCGACCATCAGGCAGAAAGTGCTCTGGCGGGCCGGTGTAGGTGATGCGGTTGCGCACATCGCGGATGTCGACGCCCAGCGCGGTGAGCATGCTCTCATAGTCATCCACGCCAAGGGCCGCGCAGAGGCGCTCGGTGACGGGCTTGTGCGCCCAGTAGTCTGTCGGCACGCGGTCGGGCGTACGGTGCTCGATTGCGGCCATGACGCGTTCTCGTGATGTCACTGCCTGCGCTCCAGTCGGGTCGGGGCCTCAGAGCACCTCGACACCGTGTAGATGTGAGCCGTCGGATGAGCCCGTGAGCACCGTCGCCTGCAGCCCCGTCTCGGCCTCATAGTCGCGCACGACGTCCCGGATTGCCCCTTCTTCGCTCCTGAGCGCGAGGACGGCGACGGTGCCGCCGGAGCCGCCCCCGGTGATCTTCGCGCCGTAGAGCCCGCAGGCCGGCCCGCGACGGCGGACCAGGTCCACGATCAGGTCCGTCTCCGCGCAGCCCATCCCGCACCAGCTCCCGTAGCCGTTGTGAGAGGCATACATCAGCTTCCCCGCCCTGCGCATCGACGCGTGCGTCCCCCGCTCCAGGCACCCGATGAACTCCGCCACGCGGTGGTTCTCGTAGATCGGGTGGCGCGTGCACGGCCGGACGGAATAGGTGACCCGCGGGTCGACGGTCGTGGCGTCATCATCCGTGCGGCCGTAGCGCTCGATGAACTCCGCGCCGGTCATCTTCGGCGGGAGGATATCATGCAGGCGAGCACTGTAGTCCTCCGGCGTCAGTTCCGTGAGGTAGTCCAGGCGTTGCCCGGTCTCCGCCTCGATGATGCGCTTGCCCATGAAGGTCGCCGTGCGGGTGCGCACATAGCGCGAGCCCCCGACGCTGTGCCGGACGCCGGACACGATCCCCAGCACCTGCCACGCCGGGGGCATCTTGACCGGGCCGATGACGTCATGGGGCCTGCACCTGATCGCCAGCAGGTTGTCCTTGACGCCCAGCACAGCCGTCACCTGATCCATGATGCCGCACGGCGCGCCGACGACGTGGTTCTCGACAATCTGGCAGAGGCGCGCCAGCCGCAGCGGCTCCAGCCGCAGCCCGTACACGGCGGCGATGCCGGTCATCGCCGCGACCTCGAGCGAGGCTGATGACGCGACACCGCTGCCGATGGGGACGTTGCTGGTGACGGCGATGCTCAGGCCGCCGGTGGGCGGCGCCATCTCCTTCTCCCGCAGAAGCACCGCTACGCACCCGAGTACGTATCCGGCCCAGCGCCTGCGGGGATCCGCAAAGAGGTCCGCAACCGCCGCGTAGCCGTTGCGGGGTGTCAGCGCGTCCAGCGGCAGGCTGACCTCCCACTCGAAACCCAGTTGCGCCGCCACCGTGCTCTGGACGCTCACTGCACTCCCTGATGTGACGCCGACGCTTGTCATCGTCGCCTGCGCCAGCGGCCACTCGAGCACCAGTGAGCCGCTGTAGTCGGCTATGCCACCCATCACGTCNNCCCGTGATATAACCGTCCGCGCGCCGGCGTTGGGCTGTCCCGCCCGAGGACCCCGCGGTTGTCGCCTCGATTGCTCAGAAGACATGCACTGCTCCCCACCATTCACTCCCGCGATTCGCACATCGTGGCCGGGTAGTTCGGAGCAATGGACGCAAACACCTGCGGGGCACATGCGGAACTCCGCGTGCGTCGGCGTTATGTTGACTGAGGCCGTCCGATGGGCTACCATAGACCCCCATGGCTCGGCGCACCGTCGCGACCAACCGGAAAGCGCGTCACGAGTACTTCATCGAGAAGACCTTCGAAGCAGGGATAGAGCTTCAAGGGTCGGAGGTGAAGTCGCTTCGTGACGCCAACGTGAGCCTCAACGAGTGCTACGCGCAGGTGCAGAACATGCAGGCATGGGTCATCAACATGCGCATCAGCCCATACAAGCATGCAACCAATGTCGAGCAGCCGGACCCCGAGCGCCGACGCCGCCTGCTGCTCAAGCGGCGCGAGATCGAGCAGATTGACCGGGCGCTCAAGCAGAAGGGGTATACGCTCATCCCGTTGAGCGTATACTTCAACGATCGGGGCCTGGCCAAGGTCGAGGTCGGCCTGTGTCGGGGCAAACGGCAGTATGACAAGCGCGACGCGATTGCCGAACGCGACATGGAGCGCGATATGGAGCGGACCCGGCGCGATTTCGAGCGGTCGCGGTAGGCGCCGGAAGTCGCGTTGCACACGCGGGGCCTGGCGCGCTATAATACGGTATCCTTATAGTGTCTTCATTCACATTTTGCGGCGCAAGGGTGGCCCTACCGCGGGCGCCTGCGTGCCAGGGGTGGGCACAGGCAGATGCGAAGCGTGCTTGTTGTCGAGGATGACGACCAACTGCGCAAGGTCCTTACGACCACTCTGGAGGGCCTCGGCTTTCGATACGAGGAGGCCCCCGACGGCCGGGCGGCGCTGCAGAAGCTCTGCCAGGCAACCATGGACGGCGCGATGTACGACTGCATGCTGCTCGATATCGTCATGCCGGAGATTGACGGCTGGCAGGTACTCGACGCCGTCAAGAACAACCCGCTCTGGGCGCCGCTGACGGTCGTCGTGCTCACCGGCTACGCCACGACAGCGAAGGATGTCTCCAGGGTCGCCGGCTATGACGGTGTGCATATCGAGAAGAAGGGCAGCTTCATCAAGATCGTCGGCGAGCTGCTGGATCGTCTTCTGGCAACGGACTGAAACACGGTGCGCCCCTCAGCAATAGTCTCCATCGCCCTCCGCCGGGTACCCCGCGGGGGGCTCACTGCTACCGGCCGGCGCGCTCGGGCGGCAGCACGAAAGGCATAGCCCATAGATGACCCCACAGCTGCCGGACTGGATGAAAGTGAAGGTCGGCAAGCAGACCGCGGCGCAGTCCACCAGCGAGTTGATGGAGGGCAGGCGCCTGTGCACCGTCTGTCAGAGCGCGCGCTGTCCCAACATCGGCGAGTGCTTCTCCCGGGGCACGGCCACCTTCATGCTCATGGGTGATGTCTGCACCCGCGATTGCCGCTTCTGCGCGGTCCGGCATTCGACGACCGGCCCCGCGCCACTCGACCCCGACGAGCCGCGACGTGTCGCTGAAGCAGCCGCCGAAATGGGGCTCGACTTCGTGGTCGTCACCTCCGTCACCCGCGACGACCTCCCCGACGGTGGCGCCGGCCACTTCGCCGCCACGATCCACGCCATCAGGCAGTTACGGGCGGAGGCAGGCGTCGAGGTGCTGACGCCGGACTTCAAGGGCGACACACGGGCTATCGACACCGTGATTGAGGCACGGCCGACGGTGTTCAACCACAATGTCGAGACGGTGCGCGAGATGTCGAGTGTGCTTCGTCCACAGGCCGACCACTCGCGCTCGATGCAGGTGCTCTCCTACGCGAGCGGGAACTGGCCGGGAGCGGTCGTGAAGTCCGGGTTCATGGTCGGCGTGGGGGAGACCGACGAACAAGTCCGGGAGCTGCTCGGGCAGCTCGCCGCGGCGGGCTGTCACATTGTGACCATCGGCCAGTATCTGCAGCCGACGCGCAGACATCACCCCGTTGACAGATACGTGCACCCCGACCAGTTCGCGGTCTATGCCCGGTGGGCCGAGCAAGCCGGCATCATTGAGGTCAGCGCCGGCCCATTCGTCCGCAGCAGCTACCGGGCCGCCGCGAGCGCCGCGGCCGCACTGGAAGCACTATCCTGACAGGCCGAAGACTTCATCCCAGTACACCTGCAGATCGACATCGCGCCACAGTGACACCCGCGGAGGCTTCCGCCTGACCCTTGAGTGTGCCTGGGTCAATGCGACGGCTCTTCTCCACCATAGCCATTATTCTCGTGCCCGCCGCCGGGCTGCTGCTCATCGGAGCCTACGTCGTAGGCAGCAGCTCGTGGGTGCACGAGCGCGTGCGCGATGCGCTCGCCCGCTCCCTCGCCGACACGACGCGCCGTGAGGTTCGCGTCGGGGAGGTCTCCGGCAGCCTGCTCAACGACATCCGCGTGCAGGGCGTGGCCATCGCCGCCGTCGAGGGCGGGTCCGTCGACGATGGCGCCGTGCTCAGCGCGCGCGATGTCTACCTGCACCTGAACCTCGTCCAGGTCATCAAGAGCCGGATGGCGCCGGCCGCGGCCGTCTCCCGCGTGCTCATCGATGGCCTGCACGCCGATGTGCTCCGTCGCGCCGACGGCACACTCAACATCACCGACCTGCTTCCCAAACCGGGCGTGCCAACACCCCCGGAGAAGCGGTTTGCCGGTCTCGTCACGGTCAAGAACGCCCGCCTCCGCTACACGGACCCGCTGCTGCTGCACGGCCGTGACACGCTCGCATTGACACTCGACCCGCTCGAGGCGACCGTCGATATGACCCGCCGCGGGGTCATCGCCGTCACACTCGATTGCATGGATGACGGCGGCCGCCTCGGCAGGCTGTCGGGCCGGATGACCTACAGGTCGGAGACGAAGGAATTCGCGATAGACGCGGATGTCTCCGCGCTCAACCTCGCATGGGCGCATGGTCGCGTGTGGCCCGGTGCGGGCATGCGCGTCACCGATGGGCTGGCGCGCGTCAGAGCATCGGTGGTGCGGGCCGGTGAGGGCGATGCATCCGCGCTCGGCTACTCCGCGCACGCGGATGTGCACCCCAGCACGCTGCTCGTCAAGGGGCTAACGCCCGCGAGCATGCGGGCGCACGGGGAGCTGTGGGTCACGCCGCAGGGGCTCTACACCGACCGGCTGGACGTCGAGTGGGCCGGATCGAGTGTCGTCGTGGATGGGGGAATGGCAGGCTTCAAAGAGCCCGTGCTGGACTTCCATCTCGAGGCGCCCTCCCTGAACCTCGCCGGTCTGCTGGCCGCGCTCCCTGCCGACGCCCGTGACCGACTGCCCGATTTCGCCGTCGAGGGCCCCGTCAAGGTCGAGGCCGATGTCGCCGGTTCGCTCGAGCATGCCGGGGTGCAGGCCGTCATCGCTCTGCCCGACGCACTCACCGTGCGACCCGACGACGCAGTGTCGGTTATGGCCCGTGAGGTCGAGTTCAACCTGGCCCTGATGGACGCGGCAAATCCCGCCGGCTGCGCGACCCTGAGCATGGGCACCCTCGATCCGGGCGAGATCGCCCTGGCGCCCGCCCCGAGCGACGCGGCAGCGGGCGATGACTCCACGGATACAGGCTTGACGGACGAACCCGCCGCCGCGTCCACATGGCCCCGGACCATCGGCTTCGAGCCGCTCGAGGACGTCCGGGTGCGGGCCCAATGGGCCGGCGACATTGCCCGCGCGACGACCTCCCTGCACGCGGGGAGCATCCGCGTGGACGGTATCGAGGTCAGTGACCTGGTTGCCGATGTGGCGTTCATCGACGACACCGTGTACCTGCAGAATGCCAGGGCCGATGCCCTGGGGGCGGATGTAACGGGCCAGGCCGTCGTCGACGTGTCCGTGAGGCCGGTCAATGTCTATGCACGGGGCATCGTCAGCGGTCTGGACCTGGGACGGCTGGCCGACGTTCCCGTTCTTGGGCTCGCACCCGATGCGCAGCCTGCCGGGCGCGCCGATGCCGAGTTCGGGCTCCAGTACGCCGACGGCGCCTTCACCTCGATGGCCAGGGTCACGGCCGAGGGCCTCGAGTACGACCGCTGGAGCGCCTCGCGCGCCGGCGCGCTGCTCTCCTACGAGGGCTCCGCAATCGGCGTACACACCGCCTTTCTGACCGATGCCATTGGCACGATGTGGGCGCGCGGCGAGCTTGCGCTGCCCGGGGATCAGGCTCCCGGCGCGCTCGATCTCGAGTACCAGGTTGCCGAGGTCCGGCTCGACGAGATCGGTGGGCGCATCGACTACGACCAACTCGACGGCGTGCTGTACGCGCGGGGAGCGGTCACGGGGCCCTGGGACGCTCCGGAGATCAGCGCCGATGCCGCCCTCTTCGGGCCCGGCTACGGGCGCTACGGAGCCGACGCCGCTACCGCTAGCGCGGTGCTGCGTGATGGGCGCCTGGCAGTCACCGAGTTGCTGGCGCGTCGGGGCGCCGCGGCCCTGAGCGGCGCAGTCGAGGTCTCCGGCCTGCCCTCGATCGCCGACATCGGGGCCGAGGGAGTGCCCGAGACGGCCGCCCTGGCCGGGCAGTTCTCCGCGGCCGGGATCCGCCTTGATGATGTCGTCGAGCTGCTCGAGAAGGAGTGGGAGGACGTAGACGGCCTGGCCGAGGTCACCGGCGAGATCGCGGGTACAGTCGGAGACCCGCTGATCCGGGGGCAACTGCGCGTCGCCCACGCGCTGACTTCGACGGCGAACATCACCGAGGGCCTGATCCCGTTCGCCCTCCGCAACCGCGTGCTGGAGGTCAGGCAGGCCAGGCTGACCTCACACGGGTCGGAGCTGGTCGCGGATGCGGAGCTTGACTTCTCGCCCGAGGTCCCTGTGCTGTCGGCGGGGCTGTCGGCGGGCGACATCCGCCTCGAGGGCATCCGCGCGCTGCAGGAGCGCGGATGGGACCTGGCCGGGATCATCCGGATACCCCACGCGGATGTGCATGGACCCGTCGATGCACTCGCCGGGGAGGCCTTGCTCGTCGGCGAGCAGCTCCAGTTCGGGGACGAGCCGGTGCGCCACCTGCGCGCCGAACTCGGCCTTGACGATGAGACGGTGCGACTGAACCACCTCGAGGTCGGTATAGCGCGTGGCGAGCTGTCCGGCAGCGGCGAGTATACGCACGAAAGCGGGGTCTTCAACGCCGCGGCGCACGTCGAGGCCGCCGACCTCTCACGGCTGCTCGCCTCCGGCGTCCCGCTGATCAACGCGATCCACTCCGATGATGACCAGCAGCAGCGCCGCACGGAGTTGGTCACCATGCTCAACAGCTACTCACTGCGCGCCGGTGGCGAACTGACACTCGATGTCGTGGCCGATGGGACTGTCGATGAGCCCAGAGCCAACGCCGACGTCAAACTCGCCGGCACGGTCTTCGAGGGGCAGCGCATGCCCGATGTCTCGGTGCGCGGCGACATCGACAGGCACGGGGCCTACGGTGTCGACCTGGAAGCGGTGCTTGGCGACATGCTGGTGACCGCCTCGGGCGACATCGACTTCGATGAGCAGTTGCAGTTGATGGTGCAGGGCTCCGGCATCGCCGTCGAACACTTCCGGAAATGGCTTCCGCTGAAGACGGCGCTGTCAGGGCAACTCGGGTTCACCGTGGTCGCCTCCGGGCCGACCGACGCCCCGAACCTGATGGGGAGCGTCGACATACTGGAGCCCGAGGTCGCGGGGCTGCGTCTCGACCTTATCAGCGCCCCGCTCATCGCCGTCAAGGAGGGCGGCATCGACGTTGACACTCTCATTGTGAGGCACAAGCGGCTGGCGGATGATCAATGGGTGACGGAGGCTATCGAGATTGATGGCAGTCTGCCCTTCTCCTGGGACCCGATCGGGCTGGTCTCCGATGAGCCGATCCATGTCGGGGCGACCGTCGACAAAGCGTCTCTCGCGCTGCTGCCCGTACTGCTGAACGAGTACCTCGGCTCGAGGAGCGAGGACGCTCCGCCGAGCGCCCGGCTCTGGAGGCAGATGGCCGCCGAGGGCAGCGTGCACAGCGAGGTGACTGTCTCTGGCACACCCGCCCAGCCGGTCATCGCCGGCAACCTGACCATAGACGACGGGGTGATAGCATTCGGCGGCAAGGAGCCGATCATCCACGATGCCAGTGTCAACATCGAGGTCCAGGGCGATGGTGTCACCAACACCCTCATCGTCAACCACCTCCTGGCCACGGTTGACAAGACCAGCCTGAGCCTCGGCGGCACGGCCGAGCTGTCGGAACTGAGCCTGGACAAGCTGCAGGAGAATATCTATGATCTTGCGCTGCAGGTCAGCGCCGATGCCCAAACGGTCGGCCGCGGCTTCGTCGCCAAGGACCTCCGGGGCACCCTCGCGCTCCGCGGCGGCGGCGGGCAGCCGCCGACGGTCTATGTCGACCAGCTCGGCGCCAGCCTGGGTGAGGGCCACATCTTCGTCGACGGCACCATGGACCTCGAGGACTTCCGCTTCGCCGACCTCGCCGGCAACAGGGTCGATCTTGCCCTCATCGCCGACAACAGCCGCATCTGGTCAAAGGGTCTGGTGGACGCCGTGGTTGACGGCGCGATCACGATTGCCGGACCCGGCGGGGGAGTGCCGGCCGACGTGACCGGGCTTTGGACTGTCTCGCACGGCCGCTTCGGCATACCGGCGAGTACGGGTGCGGCGGCTGCGAGCATCTACGCACCCAGTTCGAGCTTCCCTAAGCCCAACCTCGACGTCCGCCTCGCATTCGGGCCCGACATGACGTTCGCGGCCTCGAGAGTGCGGGCGCCGCTGAGGCCCACAACGATCGCCCACCTCACCGGCACCCTGCAGCAGCCGGTGCTCTCCGGGTTGATCGAGGCAGAAGCAGGCAAGACACAGATACCCGGCGGCGTGGCGACCATTCAGTCGCTCGGGGCCAGCTACAGGCTCGCGCCGACCCAGACGCCTTTGAGGCGCGATCCCGTCGAGCTTGCGATCACCGGCGATGTATGGGGTCTGGCCGAGACTGTGCTACAATCGGCACTGGTGCAGGGGCGCGAGATCGGCCCGGTGACAATCGCGATAACCCTCTCGGGTACGCTGCCGGATCAGTTCGAGATCCGCGCCGACTCGAGCCCATCGCTGGCAGAGGAGCAGATATACGCCCTGCTGGGGACTGCGCCGCTGGGCTACCTCACCGGCAGCGGGGCACAGGGGGACCTGGGCGCCGTGCTGTCCGAGCAGTTCCTCGGGGCGCTGGCGGCCGGCTTCAAGGTGGCCATCTTCGAGCCCATCGAGCAGGAGTTGCGCCGCACCCTGGGGCTGTCGGAGCTGAGCCTCAACTTCGCCTTCAACCAGCCCGTCGAGATCAGGCTTGGCAAGTACCTGATGGAGGACCTGCTGGTGTCGTACCGGACCGCGTTCGGCGGCGTCGACGATGAGTACGACCTGACTGTATCCTATGTGATCGACAATCGCACGCGCGTCTCCTACACAACCGATGAGCGCGACAGGCACCGCATACAGGTCGAGCGGGTCTGGCAGTTCTGAGCAAGCCTGGTGACCGCAACCGGCCGGGGCATGGCATGTCTAACTCCCTGTTCCCGTCCACGACCATCCGGCGGCACACAACGGACGAATCACCCAGCGGGCGTGGATCCTGCGTGACCGATGACACCAAGCAGAGACAGTTCCGACAGATCATCGCGGACAACTACGACCGCGTCTACAATGTCGTCTATCGACTCCTGGGTGACCCGGAGGAGGCCGCCGATCTGACGCAGGATACCTTCGTCAACGCCTACCGGGCATGGGAGTCTTTTCGCGGCGACGCGCAGGTATACACCTGGCTGTACCGAATAGCCGTAAACCTGACAAAAAACCGCCTCGAGCGCCACGGACGCATCAGCAGGGTCGAGGGCGCCTCGCTTGACGCCCCGCTCGACGGCGATGAACAGAGCGAGTTGTT
>DPJP01000157.1:0-172 GCA_003542955.1 Armatimonadota bacterium | reverse complement strand
GGTCCATGACCTCAGCCTCGCGCCTGAGACGCTTGCCGAGAACCGCGAATTGCAGCAGTACCTGGCCAATTGTGTGGATCGATTGCGGCATGACTACCGTGAGGTTATCGTCCTTCGGGACTACCAGGGCTTTTCCTATAACGAAATGGCTGATATACTGGACTGCAGCCTT
>DPJP01000381.1:3840-9779 GCA_003542955.1 Armatimonadota bacterium | reverse complement strand
GGCCGCGAATCACGCGGCCTCATCCGCCTGCACCAGTTCCACAAGGTCGAGCTGATGAAGTTCGTCAAGCCCGGCAGCGGCGACGCCGAGCTGCAGAAGCTGCTCGCGAACGCCGAGACCATCCTCGAGCTGCTCGATCTCCCCTATCGCCGGGTCGCGCTGTGCACCGGTGACATGGGCGCACAGCCCGTGCAGACCTTCGATCTCGAGGTCTGGATGCCTGGTATGGACCGCTGGGTCGAGATATCCTCATGCAGCCAGTACGGCGAGTTCCAGGCGCGCCGCTGCAACACCCGCTACCGCCCGCAGCCGGAGGCGCGGCCCGAGTACGTCAACACCATGAACGGCTCCGGACTCGCAACCGGGCGCAGCGTCGCCGCGGTGCTCGAGAACTACCAGCAGGNNTGAATGGCTCGGGTCTGGGCTTGCCGCGCACGCTGATTGCCGTGCTCGAGAACTACCAGCAGGCTGACGGGACGGTCGAAGTGCCGGAGGTGCTCCGACCCTACATGGGCGGCGTCCCCGTCATTACGCCTCCTCTGCCCTGAGCGGCCGACTCCCGCGGCAGGAGTCCCCGGTTGTGGGGCGAATCAGTGCTGTGGAGGAGACGCCATGCCCGCCGGCGCCGTCGTCGTCGTGCTGCTGCTCAACGGCCTGCAGATCGCGCTACCCGGACCGGCCTTCCTGCATGAAGGCCGCGTGTGGGTGCCGTTGCGTGCCGTCCTCGAGGCCGCCGGCTTTCAGGTGTCATGGGATGCCGAGCGTGACCTGTTGACCGCGGAGAAGACCGGCTGGGTCGCACGCATCGATGCCGCCCGCGCCCGCGTCGAGGCCGGCGGCGAAACGCAGCCGATGGATGCTCCCCCGCGCCGCGTCGACGGCGCACTGCTTGTCCCTGCGGGCACGCTCCGGCACTTGCTGTTCGGCGTCGACTGGGAGCCCGATCACCGCACACTGCGGCTTGTGACCGCACGCTTCGGGGGCGCGGGGCTGCAGATCAGGCGGCTGCTCGACCGGCCGCTCGAGTACCTGGGCACCCAGGTCACCGTCGCGGGTGAATGCGGAGGACCCGCCGGCAGCGCGGGACGGACCCCCGACGCGATCGCCTGGGTGCTGCGGGACGCCTACGCCGCTATCACCTGCCATAGCCCTGTTGTGGGCGGCGAAGTTGGATGGAACCCGCGGTACGGGTTGCGGGTTGAGGTGAGTGGACGCGTGGGAATGAGCGCGGACGGCGCAGTGCACATCGAGATAACGAGCGCAAAGGAACTCAGCGGGGCCTCCGCGGTTGCCTGCGAACTCGCGACTGACCGGGCCGTCTACGGCGCCGGCGTGCCGATTATCGTCGAGCTGTATGTGTGCAACCCGACGGCGCAGGTGATCGACCTCGGGGCTGCCCGGCGCGCGGGGCTCAGTGTCGTCGACACCGGCAACCGGGTGCTGTGGGAGCAGTGGGTGAGCCTCCCGCAGACTCTGCAGCCGGGCGAGGAAGTCGAGTACGCGTTCGTCTGGGAGCCGCCCGACGAGCGAGGAGCCGGCCCCGACGGCGCGCGCGAGTGCGTGCTGGAGATGCAGAGCTCGGCCGATCTATGGGCCGTGCGCAGGTGGTTCCGTATCGGCGGTCAACCGCCGCAGGCCGGGAGAGTTGCACAGGATGGCTGAGAATAACAACCTGCCCCCCACCGATGAGGAGCAAGGACCCGACGAGCCGAAGCAGACCGGCGAGCCCCGCGCCGCGTCGGCGGGCATCGCGCGCGACCCCAACCTGGGGGCCGCCGTCGGCGGCTACCGCAATCAGCGCCGGCCGGGCTGGTATATGGCGCTCGTGCTGCTCGGCGTGAGCATGGGCGCGCTGCTCGCGCTCGTAGTGGGGGAGGCGCCGCCACCGGCCGAGGACACCCACGGCGGTCTCCAGGTCGGCGTCGGGCGACCCGAGAGCCCCGGAGTAAGCACGGGCCTGGTCTTCGCAACAACCGAACAGGCCCCCACAGCGACGCCGGACATGATCCCCGCCGGCACCAAGCGGGTCTACTGCCACTTCAGGCTGCCTGATGTCAGGAGCATCGAAGCGCTTGCGGGAATCTGGAAGCGCGACGGAGAACCGGGCGGCACGATACCGGCGGGCAGCTTCAAGGGCACGGTCGGAGACGGCTTCGCCTCGGGCCGCGCCGCCATCGACGCCCCGACCCCGCAGGGCTTCGCAAAAGGCATCTACGAAGTGGAGCTCACCACCGGCGAGGGTGACGTATACGACGGTAGCTTCATCGTCGTCGACAAGCCGGATCAGATCATGGGGCAGAAGATCGCCGCCGCTCCCGGTGTGCAGATATCCGAGGCCACCATCTGTGGCGATGTCACCCGTGAGGGCGCGCCACAGGCCACCTCGACCGTCTTCCCACCCGACGCCGGCCGCATCTACATGGCATTCAAGTTCGCGTCGGCCCAGCCGGGCAGCGTCGTGCGGGTGCGGTGGCTCTACCGCGAGCCNNACCCTCGACTCGGAGTCCGGATGGGCCTACGCATGGATCAGTCCGGATGCGCGGACCCCACTGCTTGAAGGCGCCTACAGCGTCGCCGTCGAGGCGGTTCCGGATGGCGAGCGCCTCGCGGCGGCCGCATTCGAGGTCAAGACGGGCCGCTGAAAGCGCCACGTGCAAGAGCGAGAGGGCTCGGCTTCGAATACCGTCCATTGGCTAAAGCAATAAAAGTTCGCCTCGTTGTGGCCGCACCAGCGGGCGCGTCACACAACCATCCCCGGCCGGGATGGTCGTGCCCTGCGTGGCGGCCCGCAACCCGGGGAGACTTCGCAGTTCATATCGCAGACCTCCAAAGAACAACCACATCACTCCCTCTCCCCAATCGACCGTGGGCCCTGCGCCCGGCGCGTGGCTCTGCGCTTCGTCTTGCGGACGCTGCTGCGGCAGGCTGAGTTGCGTCTGCGCCCAATCGCACGCGTACCTGCGCGCCCGGTCGTCCATGTGTCGCCATCACGACCACCGCACTGGCTCGCATGGATTCCCCGCATGCGGTCACGGAGCGTCTGGAATCGTGGCGGCGGACCCATACGGCGTGGCAACTGGTAAACCAATAGATACTGATTCAACGCCTGAGGTACTTCCGGCGTCGACATGGTCATCAGGCGACTGTCACCGGGGTATCGACGGGCCGCCGCCCGCGTCGGGCTGCGAGGGAGCGACGAAGCCCCGTCGCAGCGGCGAAACGGTTCGACGGGAGATCGGCGGGAAGCGAGGCAGCATGAGGATCCCGAGTTCCTTTGCACAGAGCTACGATGTGATCGTTGTCGGGGGCGGGCACGCGGGATGTGAAGCGGCGCTCGCATCGGCTCGCGTCGGCGCGCGCACGCTCATGCTTGCGCTCAATCTCGACACCATCGGCGCCATGCCGTGCAACTGCAGCATCGGGGGACCAGGCAAGTCGCAACTGGTGTCGGAGATCGACGCGCTGGGTGGCGAGATGGGTCGCGCCTGCGACCGGACGTTCACCCATGGACGGGTGCTCAACGCGTCGAAGGGCCCTGCCGTGCAGTCGCTGCGGTGCCAGGCAGACAAGGCCGAGTACAGGGCCACAATGAAGCAGCGCGTGGAGAGCGAACCGCTCATAGCCACGTACCAGGATGCAGTGAGCGATGTGCTCGTGAGGGGCGGAGCGGTTGCCGGGGTGGGTACACGTGATGGGCTGGCCTTCGGCGCGCGGGCGGTGGTGGTGTGCACGGGAACGTTCCTCAACGGCGTCGTGCACATCGGAGAGAAGCGGGTGTCTGGCGGCCGTGCCGGAGAGGCCAGCGCGGAACAACTCAGCGGCAGCCTGCGAGAGCTGGGGTTGCACGTCCGGCGCTTCAAGACGGGTACCGTCCCGCGTCTGCGACAGTCGTCACTGGCGACCGAGATGATGCGCGTCCAGCCCAGCGACGCACGCCCCCTGCGCTTCTCGATCCTGGAGCAGCCGAGGCCGGGCCGCCCACTGCTGCCGTGCTACATCACCCACACGACGGAGGAAACGCACGCGTTGCTGATGGCCAATCTGGAGAGATCCGCGCTGTATGCGGGGAATGTGAGCGGCACAGGTCCGCGGTACTGCCCGTCGATTGAGACGAAGCTGGTGCGCTTCCCGGACCGCACTCACCACCAGGTGTTCATGGAGTTGGAGGGGTGGCAGACCGATGAGGTCTATGCGCAGGGGCTCTACAACTCGATGCCCTACGACGTGCAACTGGCAATGGTCCGGAGCGTGCCGGGATGCGAGCGCGCGGAGATCACGAGGCCCGGCTACGCGATTGAGTATGACTGCATCGACCCGAGGGCGTTGACGCCGGCGCTCGAGTGCGCCGGCGTAGCGGGGCTGTTCCTGGCGGGGCAGGTGAACGGCACATCCGGGTATGAAGAGGCGGCGGCGCAGGGCTTAGTTGCGGGCGCGAACGCCGCCGGGCACGCACTGGGGCGGGAAGCGGCACTGATACTGGAGCGCGGCGAGGCGTACATTGGTGTGATGATTGATGATCTTCTCAGCGCTGGCGCGGATGAGCCGTATCGGATGCTGACGTCTCGCGCGGAGTTCCGCATACTGCTGGGGCAGCACACGGCGTACGATCGCCTGACCGCCGTCGGGGTCGGTCACGGCCTGGTGGGTGCGGAGCAGCTTGCAGCGGTGCGCTTCATGCAGAGGTCGGTTGAGCAGGAGACCGAGAGGCTTCGCGCAGTACAGGTGCCTTTGGGCCACCCGATGCGGTCGCGATATCCGGGGATGTCGGCGCGGCAGGCGGACGCGCTGACGGCCGGTGACCTGCTCGGGCAGGCCGGGGTCAATTATGAGGAGATCGCCCGCCACTGGCCGCCCGCGAGGCCGCCGAGCGCGTTCGCCGCGGGGGTTGTGGAGGCGAGCGCCAAGTGCTGGGCATACGCGGAGCGCGAGGTGCAGCGGGCGCGGCGCGCAGTGCAGGCAGGGAGCGTCCAGCTGCCCGCGAATCTCGACTACGCGAGGCTGCCCCTTCGAAAGGAGGCGCGTGAGCGGCTTGCTGCGGCAAGGCCGCGCACGCTGGGAGAGGCTCAGCGGCTGTTTGGCGTGACACGAGCCGACATCGTCGTGCTGGCCGCCGCGGCGCGCAGGGGCGATGTTTCACGTGAAACGTAGCCGCGGGGTGCCGCGCCGGGCAGTGACAGGCTGCTGGCGCGGAGGCCCGAGGGACCGTTGGCGCGGTTGCAGAAACCCCACGCGCTTCGCCGCATCGCGGGGGGTGGGTGCCGCCATCGCCTCGACCGGGGTGCCAGCCCGTGCGTCGTGGCCCCCGCCATGCGCACTTGACCGAGTGAACCGCAAGCGCCAGGTGGGCGCAGGGCCGGGAGATCGGCGTCGCGTGGCGCGCATGCGCCGCGTTTCCGCTGCGACGTCCGGGTACTGGGCCGACTTGCGTCGATGGTCTTCCGGGCTTCGTGGCTCGTGCGCTGGGGGTATCGCCGGCGAGCTGGTTCGAGACTCACGGGGGCTCGGCTCGGTGTCCGGCGGGAGCGCCGATCTGCGCCGCTGCGTGCACTGATTGCAGGCTGAGGCTGTGCGGGGTCTCCGCGAGGCTGGATGGGCGCCGGTTCGGCAGGCGCTACGTTTGGCGGGTGCTGGACGCGAAAACGGCCTGGAGGGTCTCGAATGGGTCGCGGCAAGAGTGGCGCAGTGCAGAGACGGAGCGGGCTTCGAGTGGCGTCGTGTCTTGCGGCTGAGTGGCAGGGCGCGTAGCCGACGCCACCTGCTGTCCCGCGCAGGCGGCTGAGCGGGACTGTGGACAAGCATGTGGAAGTGTGTATAACTTTGATGGTTAGGTCTTGCAATCCTCGTGGGACTGTGGTATGGTGGCGCAGGTTGTTGTCCGATTGGGACGGGAGTGTTTCACGTGAAACATCCGGAGAGGCTGGCTGCCGCGATTGGGGCTG
>DPJP01000381.1:0-3835 GCA_003542955.1 Armatimonadota bacterium | reverse complement strand
GTCTTGCCGCTGCCGGGGCTGCCGTTGCGGCTGCGAGCATTCAGACATGCTCGCATGTCGCCGACTGGGTGGGGCCGAGGGCCGCGAGGCTCGGGCTCACTCAGTACACGAGCGGGGCAAAGGTCGCACTGGAACTCATGGCGCCAGGATTTCCCCTCGTTGCTGAGGTATCGGGGGGATTCGCTGGAGTTGCGGAGGTCGGGGCGGGCTGCGGCGCCCTGGGTCTCGCGCTCGCTGTGCTCTGCCCCACTGTCGAGGTCACACTCATTGACCGTCGCCGTCGCGCCGCCGGGTTCATCGAGTTGGTCATTCGCCGCTTCGCCATAGCCAACGCGAGAGCCCTGTGCGATGACTTGCGAGGCCACGCAGGACGGTACGACCTGGTGGTCGCGCGTGCGGTGGCTCCCGGCGCTGAGTTTCTCGCGGAGCTGTCGCTGCTGCGTCGCGTCGATGGGCGCATTGCGCTGATTGAGGCTGGAGAGGCCCGGTGTGCACCCGCCGGGCTGGAGCGATCCGCCGCCTTGCCAACCGCAATCGAGGGATTGCGTGTGGATATATACGAGGCCGTGACGCATCAACGCTGAGATTGGCGTCTGTGCGTCCCTGATGCGGCCACCGGCAATCACCACGCGGGAGGTGCGTGCACGTGGGCTCGGTCTACACCCTGATCAACCAGAAGGGCGGCGTCGGAAAGACGACGACGGTTGTCAACCTGGCGTGTTGGGCGGCGCTGGACGGCAGGCGCGTTCTTATCGTTGACGCAGACCCACAGGGGAACGCATCCAGCGGGTTGGGCGTCAACCGCAAAGCGCTTGAGCGTTGCGCGTACGACATGCTGGTCGGCGCTCCGGACGGGAGTCCGACGGCAACAGCCTCCGAGGTCATCCTCAAGACCGGGGTTGAGAACTTGATGCTCATCCCGGCTACGCTCAACCTCGCGGGGGCCGACATGGCGCTCTCGACGGCAATCGCGCGTGAGCGGCGCCTGCGCCAATCGCTGGAGCCGGTACGCGACGACTTTGACCTGATCTTCATCGATACGCCCCCATCGCTCGGCATTCTGTCGGTGAATGCCCTCGTCGCATCGGACTTCGTCATCATCCCAATCCAGTGCGAGTACTACGCGCTCGAGGGCGTGTCCCAACTCCTGAACGTCATCGGGATTGCGCAGGCACAGTTGAATCCGGACCTGCGCATCGCCGGCGCGGTGCTGACCATGTACGACTCGCGGACGAACCTGTCTGAGGACGTGGCAGCCGAGGTGAGGGCGGACTTCGAGCATCACGTCTTCCGCACTGTGATTCCCCGGAACGTTCAGCTGGCGGAAGCGCCGAGCTACGGCCAGCCGATTGCGATATATGCCCCATCCTCGAGGGGCGCCAAGCGCTACTATGCACTCTACAAGGAGGTATTCTCTGATGACCAGGCGTAGCCTTGGACGCGGTCTTTCTGATCTACTCTCGGGCGAGGCGCCCCCGCGCAGCCGCACGGTGCTCGAAATCCCTCTGGGAGATATCGACCCGAACCCGCGGCAGCCACGCACCGGAATCGACGCAGAGCCGCTTGAGGAGCTGGCGCGCTCGATCGAGTCGCACGGGGTGCTCCAGCCGATCATCGTCAGGCGCCGCGGAGAGCGGTACGAGATCATTGCGGGGGAGCGCCGGTGGCGCGCTGCAGGCGAGGCAGGCCTGGAGTCGATCCCGTGCCTGGTGCAGGACATCGACGACCGGACTTCACTGCAGATCGCGCTCATTGAGAACCTGCAGCGCGACAACCTCAACGAGCTCGATCTGGCGGAGGGCTATCGCGCGCTGGTGGACGACTTCGGCCTGACGCAGGAGGAGGTTGCGCAGCGGATCGGGAAGAGCCGCTCAGCGGTCACGAACTCACTGCGACTGCTGGACCTGCCCCAGCCGGTGCGCTCCATGATCCGTGGGGGCGACATCTCCGCGGGGCATGGTCGGGCGCTGCTGGGGCTTGGCGCGCGTGAGGAGGACATCTGTGAACTGGCCGCGCACATCGTTGAGAAGCAGCTGAGCGTGCGCGATACCGAGGCGCTTGTGCGCGAACTGACGGCAGTATCGGGTGACGAGGAAGCCCCGAGGCCTGAGCCAGCCCCCATCGCCGGTCCGGTGGACCCGCATCTCGCTGATCTGGCCGGCAGGTTGCAGACGGCACTCGCCGCAAAGGTGACTATCAAGCCGAAGGCGAAGCGGGGCGGCATCATCCGGATCGACTACTACGACAACGAAGACCTGACCCGCATTGTCGAGGAGATCGACGCGGATGCGCGGTACCTGTAGACGCGGTTCGGCGTAGCAAGGGGCAGTCACACCTGACATGGGCGGCTGCACGGCGGACATCAGGCAGGCCGTGGGCCAGGGTGGCTACAGTGGAGGAAGCTGATTCTGCATGTCCCTCGCGTAGGGGTTCGTGGGGTCCAGCGCGAATGCCTGCTGAAGCTCGCTCTGCATCACGCTCAACCAGGGCGATGCGGAGAGCGGGTCTTCGCTCATCAACCCCGCCGAATAGCGGAGATAGGCAGTGATCGCCTTCATCACGTGCGCGTAGGCGGCCAGTTGCGCGGGCGTCTTGATGTCCGCGTGCCGCAGTGATCTCGTCGGCGGCAACCGGTTGGCGATCACGACGGCGTGGTCGAACCACCGGTCCGCTTCGGACAGAGTCCTGGTGTCCCCGCCGGCGGCCAGCTCCATAAGCCGCTGGAGGTACCCCGTCGTGTTGCCGGTGAGCGATATCCCCAGATGGGTCATGCCCATCATGAGCGCTGCGAGGCCCATGTCAGGATCGAGCTCCAGGGCCTCGAGGTACTTCTGCCTGGCAGTCTCCATATCCCCGGCAAGCTGCGCCTTCAGACCGTCATCGAATGCGCGCCGTGCGCGCTGGTGTGGGCTGTTGGTGATGAGGTAGGCAGCGAGCGCGGCGGCGCCAACGATCACGACGAGCACGACTATCACGCCGACCACAGCCCCGGTGCGCCTTCGACGGGGCCGCACATCAGGGTAGGCGCCACCGGCGTCGACCGGGGGCAACTCGGCGGGGCCGCCCGAGCCGGTGGGGACCGGGCCGATGCGCGCGCATCTGGGGCACGCAGTCTCGAGTGGCGGAATGGCGAAGCCGCAGACCGGGCACGGCTTGCCGCCGGCGTCGGGAGCGTCGGGGGGAAGCTCAGAACGCGCCCGGGCTGGAGCCGCGGTTCGCCGTCGAGGTGCAGCGCTCCGCGCCTGGCCTGATGGTGGCCGAGGCGTCGTCGCAGCCGGATCGTCCTCGAGCACGATCTCGATCACCGGCCGCGCATCCGTCTGCGGCGGGGTGTCCGCAGGCTCATCCTCATCGTCGAAGTCGATCTCGATGATGTCGTCATCGTCGCGGGCCATTGCACTTCACCTTTGACCTGGTCCTGCTGGAGCATTCACTGATCCCCTGAAGTTCCGGGGATAGCATCTATTGGTTAAAGCAAGACAATGGCGCAGCCCCCGAGACTCGTCCGGGCAGGCCCGGCCGACGCCCAGCCGGGTGCAGCGCCTGCGTGCCGCGCGCGCCTCTGTCGTATTCATGGTACCACACCATGGGCGGGCTCTAACATCCCGCGGCGTGGCGACGGACGGGTGACGGGCTCACCCCCGGAGCATGCGGGCTCGGCACGCCGATTGCTTGAACTGCCGCGGCGGCGCTCGTGTGCGACTTGGGCGACGGCATACGGGCGCGCCTGTGTACCACAGTTCTCTACCCGGCCACGCTCACCTGCCCGGAGCAGCGCGACGAACGTCCCTGGCTCCGACAGGTGAGAGAGCGGCCGACAGGGAAATGGGAAGAA
>DPJP01000299.1 GCA_003542955.1 Armatimonadota bacterium | reverse complement strand
ACGCGGTCGAAGACGACGAAGTGGTACGGTGGGATGAAGACCATCTGACGCACCATCTGCGAGCACTTCTCCGGCCGGTATGTGGCGGTGGCGTCGCCGGCGACGTAGCTGAACTCCGGGCTGGTCTCGAAGGCGACGACTTTCGAGCCAAGGGCCTTGTACTGTCCGCCGTCGTTGCCGTAGACGGTGCCGTTCCAGTATGGAATAGGCGGCTCGCCGGGCATCTTGATCTGGATGCAGTTGTGGGCGACGGTCTGGGCGTAGTAGTTCTGGAGGTTATCGGTGTTGCCGGTGCGAGTGCCGGTATCAAGCGCCAGGAAGCCCTTGTGGTAGATCGTGAAGTGGGTGGCATCGAAGTGCCGGTGCTGCCCCAGTATCCCACCGCATGCGAACAGGCAGTAGGTGTCATCCGGGCCGCTGCCCGAGCGCATGAGCACCTGTCCCATGGTGTCGAAGTGCCGCGCCGGCGGCAGCGCGCCGGGGTTCAGCGGCGGCGGGCAGTTGGGGAGGTTCGTCTGCAGGAAGGCGTGGATGGGGAAGTTGACCGCGTTGTAGTCCCCGCCCAACTGCTCCCGAACGTATGCAGCGAGCGCCGCGAGGTCGGGGTGCGATTCGGCATACAGGTGCATGATGTTGGACATGTGCGGGTAGAGTTCGCTGGCGGGGAAGCGATTGGTCTTGTGCTCGACATCGCCGTAGCCGAACTCGAGATTGCCCGGGAGGAGGCTCCAGAGCACGTAGTTGCTCATGCTGGCGATGTGGGGCCATTTGGGCGCCAGGTTCTCTCCTGTCGCCGATTTCCAGGTGTAGAGGAAGTTGAACNNGGAAGGAGTATGTGAGGGTGGGGGAGGCCGCGCCGCCGTCATCACCGGCGGCCGCGGCGCGATGGGCCAGCAGCTTTTGATACTCACGGTAGCCGACCTTGAGATGGTCGAGCGCGCGGGTGTCGTCGATGCCCTCATTGAGCAGCACCAGCCCGGTGAACCACTGCAGGTTGGTCGTACCATAGTAGCCGGTGCTGTAGCCGGAGCGGTTGACGCGGATCAGCTTCTTGTGCAGCCCATCGTCGAGCCGATCGAGGAAGGTGGTGGCAAGCTCGGTCCGCTCCTCCGGCGTCAGGTCGTTCCAGGTCCAGTCCAGCGCGCAGAGCCAGCCGATGCGTGATGTCGAGTACCAGTCCACCATCATGTTCTCGTCATACTTCTTCTGGTAGTACTGAAGCGAGACGCGCATCATGGTCTTGATGTTCTCGAGCCGCGTCGGGTCGGGCTCGACGCAGTAGACGAACGCGCTGCGCATGAGTTGGCGTCCCCAGTCGCCGAGTGTGACCTCGCCGGTATCCTTGTCGCGGGGCAGGTAGTCGGGTTCGGTCCACATCTTCTTATAGAACTCGTTGGCATCAGTGAGCGCGCGCTGCTTGACGGCAGGGAGCGTATCCTCGTTGAAGAACATGCGCGGGTGGTCGGCACGGATGGTGCCGATCCACGCGTCATCATCCTGCGCGGCCGCGGGGAGGGCGGCCAGGAGCATAGGAGCGACGGCGACACAGAGCATCACGGGAAGGTATTGCTTCGGCATTGTGTATCCTCCTCCGGTGTGCATGGTATGGGTTATGTTGGCCGAACGGGTATGGATGTCCTTGTTCGGAGTGCTGACCCCGCAGCGTGTGAGCAGCGTCCCTCGCGGAGGTCTGGCGGCCCCGAATGCGAAATGTAGGGGCGAGTGAGAAACTGGTCTTACCTATCGACTGGAGTCTGACTATGGCCACCGGCAAACAGAGCAATCTCGCCTACCCCCGTCCTGACTTCCATCGCGGCATACAGGAAGGCAGCGACTGGATCGACCTGAACGGACAATGGGACTTCTCGTTCGATGCCGACAGCGCCGGCGTCGAGAAGGGTTGGCACCAGCCCGAGGCCGTCTATGACCGCACCATCCGCGTGCCCTTCCCCTGGGAATCGCACGCGGCGTGGGGCACCGAGGCGGCCGCGGGCAATGACAACTACTACTCGAGGAACGTCTACCGCGACCCGTTGACTGTCGATGACACCAACTACCGCACCGCGCCGCGCTACACCATCGGCTGGTACAGGCGAGGCATCAGTGTGCCCGAGGGCTGGGCGGGCCGGCGCGTGATCCTCCACATCGGCGCCGCCGACTGGCATGTGCGCGCCTGGGTCAACGGGCGGGAGGTCGGGGAGGCCGAAAGCGGCTACCTGCCCGTGGAGTTCGACCTCACTGACCACCTGGCCGACGGCGAGAACACCCTCGTGCTGCGTGTCGAGGACCCCCAGGACGCCGGAGACAAGCCGCTCGGCAAGCAGGTGGTGAGCTGGTATACCCCGACATCCGGCATCTGGCAACCGGTCTGGTTGGCGCCACGGCCGAAGCGGCACATCCGCGTGGTCCACTGCACGCCGAACGTATGTAACGGCGAGGTGATAATTGCTGTCGAGTGCGCCGGTGCGGGTGAGGGAGCTGCGGTGACGGCGGCAGTCATCGGTCCGGCGGGAGAGCCCGTGGCACAGGGGCAGCTGGCCCCGGCGGGTGATGGCAGGTTCTCGGGGACGATTGATCTCGGTGAGGGCGCGGCGGTTTGGACGCCGGAGCAGCCCAATCTCCATTCTGTAACGGTTACCCTACAGGCCGGTGACACGGTGCTTGACGCGGTGGCCAGTTATTTCGGATTCCGAAATATCGGGGTCGCGCCACTCGGTGGCCGGGGGCCGATGTATATCACGCTCAACGGCGAGCCGATCTACCTCAAGGGTGCCCTGGACCAGTCCTTTACCCCATACGGCGTCTACTCGTACAGCGATGATGATGCGATCCGGTACCACCTGCAGCAGGCTGTGGATGCCGGCTTCAACTTCCTCCGGGTGCATATCAAGCTCGAGGACCCGCGCTACCTGTACTGGGCCGACAAGCTCGGCATTCTGCTGCAGTGTGACCTGCCGGGCTGCGCCTTCGACGCCTACTCGGAGACCGCTCGCAGGCGGCATGAGACGCTGCTGCGGGGCGCAGTCGAGCGCGACTTCAACCATCCATGCATCTTCTCCTGGTGCCTGTTCAATGAGACCTGGGGCCTCGGAATGGGCGAATACAAAGAGCTTGTCGACCGCCAGGAATGGGTCGAGCAGATGTACCAGTTGGCGAAACAGCTCGACGCGACCAGGCTTATCGAGGACAACTCCGCGTGCTACTACGACCACGTGGTGACCGACATCAATTCCTGGCACTTCTACATCAACGACTACGAGAAGGCCGCCGCGCATGTCGCGGAGGTCGTCGAGAAGACGCATCCGGGCTCAGGCTTCAACTATGTGCCCGGGCGCGTGCAGGGCGAACAGCCGCTGCTGAATTCCGAGTACGGCGGCATCAGTTGCCGGATGGGCGACAAGGNNCAAGGATGTGTCGTGGTGCTTCAAGTTCCTGACAGACCTGCTGCGGCGCGAGCCGAAGGTCTGTGGCTATGTGTACACGGAGCTGCATGACATCGAGTGGGAGCACAACGGCATCTACAACTACGACGGCTCGGCCAAGGAGTTCGGCTACAACCCGGCGGACCTGCAGGCAGACCCCTATTTCGCCTTCGAGGGAGCGCCCGGGGAGACCGTCGAGCCGGGCAGCCGGCCGGAGCTACCCTTCTTCCTCGCACGCATGACTGACGGCGAGATCGAGCTGCCGGACATCCAGGTCACTACATCGGGTGTGGATGCGTTCGGCTGCGACATTGCGCAGTTGCCCTCCGGCAGCATCTCCTGGACTCGCGGAGGAACGGACGGGCTCCACATCATCACCCGTGGAGCGTACGTGCTGGATGGTGACCTGCCCGACTACCCGTGCCTGATCAGGCTGGAAGCGCGCGTGGACGGTCGTTTCGCCGATTTCAAGTATCTCGAGGTCTGCAGCGGGCGATTACCGGCCGTCGAGCACCTCCCTGACGGCGCCGTGGTGCTGCGCAAGCAGGCGGGCGAGCAGGAACATACGACCGGCTGGCACGAGGCGGAGGTCGAGCGGGGACATGTGGGCAGGCAGATACACCTGCTCGGTGGCACCGAGTCGGGTCATGTCGACTATCTCTTCGAGCTTCCGGAGGACCTCGAGATTCGCGAGGAGACCACCATCACCCTCATCGCGGAGTTGTCCTCGAAGATGCCCGACGCGCGGCAGACGGAAGTCACGAAATGGCCGACACAGGTCCACACGCTGCTGAATGGTATTGAGGTCGATTGCCGCGTCATCGCCGACCAGTATGCCGACTCGCGCGGGGCGCTCTCACACATCCACGGGCTGTGGGGTCGATACGGGGAGTTGGTGCGGATTGACGTCCCTGCCTGCGTCGCGCGGCAGGTGCTGGCGGCGGACAGCAAGAAGATAAACGTACGCTTCAGCGTGCCGCGGCAGGAGACTCCCGGCGGGCTGATCGTCTACGGCTCGCGCGCCGGGCGCTACCCGGTGGATGTGACGCTGGTGGTGAGGGGGTAGTGGGACCGGGGTCAGGCCGGGCTCTCGATTGCGTAAAGGACCCCCAGGGCCCGGCAGCGAACATGGAGCTGCCGGGTCCATACTCTCCCCTATCGCGGAGGTGCCCTGTGTCGGGTCGCCACGCCATGCTCCATCGACCCCTGGTCGTGCCATTGCTGTATGCCCTGATCCTGCTGTTCTGTGCCTCCTTCTCCCCCGCCGCGGGGATCGGGGACCTCATGGAGGGCCTTGCCGGGCTCGAGCAGGCAGGCTACGACCGGGATGACCCCGCCTTTGCCACCAACTACGCCTACGCGTGCCTGCAGCTGCGGAAGGCGATGCTTCTGTCGGGCGGGGGGCAATCGCTCTACTCATCCGAGACGGCTGTGAGTTGCGTGGAGAACGGGCTGCGGGCGCTGGAGCGCATCCGTAACCGCGAGGTCATGCAAGCGGAGCCCGGTACGCTCACAGAGCTTGCGTACATCGCGCAGAACGATGCCTCGGCGCAGCCGATGCATCTGTATCTGCCGCCCGGCTACGACCCCGGCGACAAGACGCCGCTGATCGTCTTCCTCCATGGCTGGGTGCCGACCACCTCGATCATCGACCCGTGGCTGCTGCCGGATTCGGTGCTGGCGAAGGCCGGCGATGTCGGCTGCATGCTGCTGATCCCCTACGGCCGTCGCAACACCGACTTCCAGGGGGTGGGCGAGGTCGATGTACTCGCCTCAATCGAGCAGGTGCAGCGGCTCTACAACGTCGACCCCGACCGCATTTACCTGAGCGGCGTGTCGATGGGCGGCATGGGGGCGTGGACGATAGCGCTACGCCATCCCGGGCTTTTCGCCGCGGTGACGCCGATCTGCGGGCAGACCGATATGTACCGCTGGTGGCGCTGGAACAAGGACGACATGCCGCCATTCAAGCAGTGGCTGGTCGAGTGGGACAACCCCTGGCACCTGGCGCTCTCGATGCGCGGGCAGCGCTTCTTCGTCCAGCACGGCGAGAACGATATGCTGATCCCGGTCGAGCAGTCGCGTATCATGGTCGAGGCCGCCGAGAAGCAGCTCGACCACGGCTCCGTGGAGCTGCTCGAGTACAAGGGTGCGAGCCACTACATCTACTTCCAGGATGAGCCGTTCGAGACGGCCTTCAAGTGGCACCTTCAGCATACACTTGACCGGAAGCCGAACCTCGTCGCGCACAGGACCTACAGCCTCGAGTACGGGACGGTGTTCTGGGCAACCATCGAGCAGTTCGTCGAGTGGGGCAAGCCGGCCACGATGCGGCTGTGGGGCGAGCCGGAGGTCCAGAAGCAGACACTCTCGGAGCTGGATATCAACTGCGAAAACGTCGCGCGCATCAGCATCGACATCCCCAACTCCCCGCTTGCGGACAAGCCCGAGTACGTGGTGGGTATCAACGACCAACGGCGGACGGTGAGGCGGCAGGGAGACAGGCTCGTGATCGAGGTAGCCCCGGTCCCACGGCCTTCGGCGAGCTTTCCTCCGCCGAAGCGCAAGGGCCTCTGTGGGCCGTGTGAGGAGGTCTTCGACACGAGCTTCCTGGTCGTCCAGGGAACGGCGGGCAGGCCCGAGGACGACGCGGAACTCGAGGAGAAGGTGGCGCGTTTCGCCGCCGAGTGGGACGCCTTCGCCGACGGGCTGCCGCGCGTGAAGCTGGATACGGAGGTGACCGAACAGGACATTGCTCAGAGCAACCTGGTGCTGTTCGGCCGCCCGCAGACGAACCTGATCCTGGGCCAGATATACTTCCGCCTGCCGATCCGCATTGGGGACCATCGGTACCAGATCGGCCACCGGGGGTTCGAGGGTGAGAACCTGGGCCTGGTGATGTGCTACCCGAACCCGCTGAACCCGGAGCGCTATGTGCTGATCTTCTCCGGTGAGTACTGGGGCGAGCGGCTGGATGTGAACCACAAGTATGACATGTTGCCCGATTTCATTGTGTTCACAACCGGTGCCTTCGCGCGCGAGGGTGACACGAACGAGCACCTCTGCGCGGGCTTCTTCGACATCAACTGGGTCATTGATGAGAAGACGACGTGGGTGAGGTAGGAGGAGGCGCGGACCAGCCTGGTGTCGGAGGGGTNNCGGAGGGGCGGGCCGAGTGACGACAGCCGCCCCGCCGTCTGGGGCGGGTGGAGGAGGGAGACCCGCCCGCGTGTGCTCGTCCGGGGGATATCACCTGTCCGCTTTGGCGCGGCCCCCGCGGACCAGTCTCGCCCTCCCCGTCCCGCGTGGCGGGCCGGGGAGCCCTCGGCTGGCCCCTCCGATCTCCGCAGCCTGGGTCGGTGGCACGTCAAGCCGCTGCGATGCTCGCCCGACGCTCAACGCCCCAGGGCGTGGAGTGCCGTGCCCCGCCCCGCCTACAGCCCGTAGAGCGCCTTCGGATTCTCGTAGAGGAAGCCCCGCGCCAAATCGACGGCTTCCTCGAGGCTCAGCAGTCCCGCGTCGACCCGCCTGCCGAGAACTGCCGCGATGTCCTCCTTCGCCATCAAGAGGTGCCCGTAGATCTTCTCCACCGGCTTGCTGTAATCTCCCCCAAAGCCGATGATCTTGTTCACCGGCACCAGGTCAATCCATTCATCGAGCGCAGCCCGGCTCATCTGCTGGCTGATGACATGGCACCAGCACATGTTCAAGTATGCGTGCGGCATCTCTTTGGCCAGCACGCCCATGTCACCGTACCACGGCATCGCGGCGTGGTAGAGGTCGAAGGTCGTATTGCGGTGGGCCAGGAGCCACGGGATGATGTGTTTGGGGTGGGTGGTGTAGAAGTCGTTGTAGTTGTTCCAGATGATACCGCAGTGCACTGCGACAATGAGACCCAGTTCCCCGGCGATGTCGAGCATCTGATGGAACAGGTAGGCGCTGAGGTTGGCGGCGTCGGAGGCTGCAGGTTCAGACAGGGCCATGACCCGCTCGAAGGCCCCGGCGGCATCGCCCGGGGAAGGCTGCGGGATGTCGGCCGCGATGGCCTTGACGCCGACGACGCCATCTGACTTCCATCTGCCCATGCCCGCGCGCATGACCTCGACATACTCGGCCAAACTCGCCACCGACATGTCCAGCGCCGCGGCACGGTCGGTCATTTCATGACCATGGTGCACAGCGGAGTACAATGACATCGGCAGCAGCGGAACCAGCAGGTCCCGGTTGGCGGTCGGCACGCGGCCGATCTGGGTCAGGCATTTCTCGATGTGGCATAGCTCGCGGATGGTGTGGTCGTAGATTCCCGGGGTGTTGTGCTCCGCCATGACCTCCGAGAGCGGCCGGTAGGTGTCCTCGTTGAGGTCCTCGAAGCCATACAGCTCCCTGACGGCGATGCGAACCGGTCGTGAGTAGCTCCCATGTTTGATCCGCTCCCAGTAGGGAGCGACAAGCTGCCACTTCTCCTCGAGCGGCGTCTCGGGCGCCTGCAGGCGCTCGTACGCCTCGGCGCTCATTGCCGCTGACTTGAGGTCGGTCTGGGTGTAGTGGCTGAAGAGAGTGAAGGCATCCACCGGATTGCCGGTGCGTTCGGTCTCCTCCGGCAAGTGCTCATGCGCATCGATGACCGTCATCTCGGCCATCGCATCCATCAGCTCGCTGTAGGCGCCCATGGCGTTCTCCTATTCTGGCCGGGGTCAGGTGGTCACAATTCACTTCTGAACGAACGGGGTCACATCTCTGATCTACACCCGCCCACTCCACGTATTCTACCCTACAATATATCCCCGCGGCTGTACATCAAATATGTGACCCCGGCTTCGTTGCCCGGATATCCAAACACGAACGACGGTTTCTCAGCGGAACCAATTCTGAAGACCTGACCCCGGCACTCTCTCCTACTGCGCTTCGCGCTCGATGCGGATCATCCGGAAGTTGTCACCCGGCACTGCCACGACGAGGGTCTGCCCCAGCGGGTAACAGCGGACGCCGGTGATGGCGTCATAGACCCTCACCGGGCCCCCGAAGTATGTCTCGATCCGGGCCATCGGCGCCCGACAGACCTCCTTGTCGCGTCCGATGTTGCTGATGGTGATCAGCGCCCGCTGTTGCGGCGCCACGTAGCCGCCGACAAGCAATTCCGAGGTGTCGACCTTCTGCATAGCGACGGGCTCCGTCGGTTTGCCGTCGGCATCGCCGGGCAGGGCGGCGATTGCTTTGACGTTGTGCATGCCCCAGGTCACACGGCCGAAGACGGTGTGCTTGCCGTCCAGATGCGGCTGGTCCTGCTCGGTGACGATGAAGAACTGCGAGCCGTTGGTGTCGGGGCCGGAGTTGGCCATCGCCAGGGCGCCGGGAGCGACCCTGTGCTCGTTGATCTCATCCTTGAAGGTGTAGCCGGGCCCGCCACGGCCATCGCCGCGCGGGCAGCCGCCCTGGATCATGAAGTCCTTGATGACGCGGTGGAAGGTCAGCCCGTCGTAGAACCCACGGTTTGCCAGCATCGTAAAGCTCTCGACGGTCACCGGGGCATCATCGCGGAACAGCTCGAGCCTGATGTCGCCGTTTCTGGTGCGGATGACCGCGCCGGGGCCCTTCGGCGAGTAGGCGAACCACTCCGGCACCGCCTCCGGGGTGAACCACTCGACCTCCTGCGTGCCGAGGCCGAAATCGCGCCTGGCCTTCAGCGCGGGGCTGTAGGCGGAGAAGTCCATCCAGCTCGTCGAGGCGAAGAGGTGGTTGCCATACGGCAGAACGCGCGCGAGCAGCCAGGGCGTGTACTCTTCGCGCAGGTTCAAAGCGGAGCAGAGGAACCCCGGCTGCGAGCCCCATTGCCTGCCGGTGAAGGTGACGTCCATGAGCGCGCGATCTATCTGCTCCGGGAAGCCCTTCGACTTGACCCGGAAGTGCTCGCCGTCGGAGTAGATGTCGCAGAAGGTCAACTGCAGGCTGTTGGAGGTGCGGGAGTTGTGCTCCCAGACGATGCCCGTCTCAGGCTTGCGGCCGTGGACGACATTCCACAGCCGCTTGTGCAACTCTCGATTGGCGAAATACGGGTGCGTGCGGGCGCCCCGAGTACCGCAGCCGTGCTCGGGATTCGAGCAGTAATACGGCCCGGGGTTGTCGATGTACACGCCATCGAGGTCGTATTCTTCCATGATGCGGTCCACGGCCCATATCAGCCAGTCGGTGTAGGTGCTGGCCGGGCAGACGCTCGACCAGTCGCCCGCATTGGCTGTCGCGAGGTCGGGGTCCTTGGCGTTCTGCCCGAAGACGGCCTTCTGGTCGGGGCCGGTCATCAGCCACTGCCGATAGTTGCGCTGCATCACCCCGGAGCCGTGCCCCGTGCCCGACAGCGTCAGGTAGTAGACACAGCGGATGCCGGCGTCGTGATATGTCTGCACCGCCTGCTTGAAGGCCTCGGGGTCCTTCGGCTCGGGGTAGCTGAAGAACTTCGCCGAGTCGCTCCAGAGCACCACGATATTGGTGTGCCTGTCCTCGATCAGCTCTCTGGCAAACTCCGGCGTGGGGGCGCTGCTGCATGGGCCGACGACCCGGCCGTGCCAGTCAGGGGGCAGCGGCTTGCCGGGGGTGGCCTGCAGGGCGATCCGGTAGCTGCGCGGGGCCTCAAGGGTGGTCGGCTCGCCGATGATGTTGGCAGTCAGCACCACGGCCTCCGGCGTGCGCGAGATCACGAGCGCCCGGTCGGCCGGGCCCGTCCAGCCGCCGACGGTCTCCGTGAACAGGCTCAGCCCGCGCTCGTCGTCACCGACCCACCAGTTTGGCTGCCAGGAGGATGCCACCTCCCAGCCCGGCGCCTTGCCGACATTGCCGTACTGCAGGCCCTGCCACTGGCCGTGGTAGTAGTAGTAGCGGGCGATCTCTGGCCGGAGGGGGATTTCGATGCCGAGATACTCGATCGGCGCTCCTTCACTCTCAACCTGCATGTCGATGCCGATGGCGCCGTCGTACTCGATCCAGCCGGGCATGCGGATGGTGACCGCGCCGGCCTTGAGCTCGGCGGAGAAGTCGATGCGGTCGGCCGCGGTTGCCTTGATCTCCACCGGCTGAGCCTGGAGGATCGTCTCCTGCCCGCCGACCTTCACATTGATGCGGATCGGGCCGGCCAGCAGCTCCTGCTCCTGGCTGATGATGGAGGTCGGGAAGGGAGCCCCGAGGGTGTAGCTGCGTCCCCAGCACCTGACCGTTTGCCCGTCGACGGCCAGCGGCTGAAACGGGGCAGGCACGGTGTTGGTGACCCCGACCTTCGTCGTCTTCCAGGGCTCTGAGGGGTCGGAGAGATCGGTGTAGGCGAATGCGGCGGTGCCGAGGACGAGCAGCAGGATGCCGGCAATGATGGTTGTGTGGCTCATGGATGTGAACGCTCCTGAGTGGTGGTTGAACTCGGGGACTGCTACCTGGCTGGCCCTCTCGCCAAGTCCCGTCATGCCCTCTGCAACCAGGCTGGTCGCTGTCCCCAGTGCCCTTCCCTCACTGAATCGGGGACAGGGACCNNCGGCAGCGCTTTGCCTACTCCCCGTGCTTGGTCTGTTGAGCGCGCAGGTCGCCGGGGCAGTCTTCCACAGCAGCGGGCGGTTCCGCGTCGGTCTTCCCCGTCTCAAGCCTCCACGGCTTGCGGATGCGGAATGGCTTCTCGAACTTGTTCTGCAGCACCCCGCGCTCCTCGAGATGGATCATGCATGCGCGGGTGCAGCCCCTGGCGCCGCAGATCGCGCCCGGGTGATGGTAGCTCTCCCAGGCTTTGCTGCAGTAGGGCGTCTCATCCCTGGCGAAGGAGAAGGGCCCAGGACCGTAGGTGAGCATCTCGGTGCGCTCCTCCCCGCGTGGGGTGGTGCGCAGCTTTTCGATGTACTCGGCGACGTGGTCGGGCAGGAAGGGGCTGTACTCGGGGGCCCCGGCCTGGTAGACCGCCGCGCAGCGGTCAGAGTCAAGGTCTGCCCACTCGACTCCGCGGCCGGCGATGGTGATCTTCACGGTGCGCTCGGGATCATAGGCGTTGGCCGGGCACTCGGCGACGCAGCGCATGCAGCGGTCGCACAGGGGCGGGCCCTCGTAGAGCGGGTCCGCCTCGATAGGGGCGTCGGTGATGATGAAGGCCAGGCGCTGGCGCGGGCCGAACTGTGGGCTCAGGAAGAGCTTGCTGAAGCCGATCTCCCCCATCCCGCAGATGAACGCGGCAATCCGAAAGTGGAGGAAGACGTCGGGTTTCGGGTAGCCCTCGCGGACGGGTGTGCCCTGGGCGCAGCCGAGGCGGATCGAGGTGTTCTGATACGGGATGGCCTCGAAGCCGTTGTCCTCAAGCAGGTTGGAGACCTCCCGAAGCACCACGGGCGCGTAGACATCGTTGATGTTGGCATAGCCCAGAGCGGGCAGGCCGGCGAAGTAGGTGCCCTCCTCGATGCCGCGGAACAGCCCCCTGTGGATGCGGAAGCCCAGGCCGATCATGCGCTTGGCCTCGGGGAAGATGTAGCGGGGGTCATTCTGCAGCGGGGCCCCCTCGAACCGGTCCATGTCACCGATGCCGACGAGGTCGGCGCCGCACTCCAGAGCAAACTGCTTCACCTGTTCGGCCGTGACCATCGCTTAACTCTCCTCCTGGCTTTCTCTGCCCGGTACGCGGTCCCGTTCGACCACGCTGGGCTGCGACTTGAACTCCTCAATCCTGGCAAATGCCCATCTGACGTACCTGGCCGAACTCTCGACTGATGCGTCGAGTATCTCTTCACCGCGCTCGGGGGTAGCGCCGTCGGCCGGGCAGCCCCAGGCGCCGGTCTTCGTGACGCGGTCGAAGCCCACGTAGTCCAGAAACTCCTGCCCGACGATGCCGGGGCTGTTGACGACCCCCTCATCCTTGACGAGGTCGGGCCGGAGGTACATCATGCGCGAGGTCTCGCTGAGGCCGGAGTGTATCTCGACGGGCGGCTCGCCACCGTCCTCCGGGTTGACGCCGTTGGACCAGATGATAGTCAGGTCCGGGTAGTCGTAGTTGAGTTGGCGGACGGTGGGCTTGAGTATCCAGTTGGCTCCGTGGCCGTTGACGACGACGATTTTGCTGATGCCGTGGTCGCGCAGGCACAGGACGATATCCCGAAGCACCGCGGCGAGCGTCTCCGGGCGCAACGAAAGCGAGCCCGGGAAGCGTTGATGCTCCCAGGAGTTGCCGTACGGCATGGCGGGGCAGTAGAAGGCATCGAGCTTCTCGGCCAGCCGCCGCGCCACATGGTCCACCTGGAACCAGTCGGTGCCCAGGGGGAGATGGTGGCCGTGCTGCTCGATGGCGCCGATAGCGATGACGGCGATCTGCACGCCGGCGTCGCGGATTTCCTTCCATGTGTTCTCAACGCTGTACAACGGGCGACCTCCTGCCGCTGGTCGGGTGCTCTGGGCTTGTGGGAGGTTCCCCAATGCGACAGGGCCCTCCTGCCTGCGGAGAAGTCCCATCCTGCCGGCAAGTATGCTATAATCGCGGCCGGAGATGATGAGAGATGATGCATGGCGGACGGGGCCACCACGGGGGACGTGGTGGCTCACCCGAGGATGACAAGCCGAAGCTGAGGATCACAGACCGGCGGATGCTGCGCTGGTTCGCATCTCGCCTGCTGCCGCACTGGCCCAAGGTGCTGCTGGGCACGGTGACGATGCTCATCGGCGCGATCTCGTCGCTGGTGCCGACGTATGTGTTCGGGAAGGGCATCGTTGACAGGGTCATCATCGCGGGCGACCAGCAGTTGCTGCTCAACTACATCCTGATCATGGGGGCGACATTCTTCGGTGAGAACCTGTTCAATGCCGCCCGCATGAACGTGATGCATGTCCTCGGGCAGCGGTTCGTCTATGAATTGCGCACCGAGCTGTACAGCCATGTGCAGGGGCTGTCGCTGAGCTTCTTCGAGCGCAATAAGACGGGCGACGTGATGTCGAAGGTCTCCAACGACGTCAACTCCGTCGAGGACATGCTCGTCCACGGCACCGACACGGTCGTCAGCGACAGCCTGCAGATACTGTTTGTGATGGGGATCCTGTTCTGGATGCGACCGGAGCTGGCCCTGGTCGCGCTGATTCCGGTACCGATCATGCTGGTCGGGATGCTGGTCTTCGCCGGCAAGATCCGCCCCGTCTTTCGCAAGATCCGTGACGAGTTAGGCGAGATCAACGCGCGGCTGCAGGAGCGCATCAGCGGCATCCAGGTCATCAAGGCCTTCGCCCGCGAGGACTACGAGTTCAACCTCTTCGATGAGTCGAGCCGCGAGTACTACAAGGCCTCAGTGAGGACGATCTGGCTGTGGTCGACGTTCTTCCCGGCCATCAACTTCGTCATCTCGTGTGGCGTGCTGCTTGTGATGTGGCGGGGCTCGCTGCTTGCGGGCCAGGCGACGGACGCGGCGACCGCCGGTGATATCGTCGTCTTTATCGCCTACCTGCAGGGCTTCTACTGGCGCTTCGGCAGCCTGGTGCGCGTTCACAACCTCTATAACCAGGCGCTCTCGGCGCTCTCGCGCATCTTCGAGCTGCTCGACGAGAAGCCCGATGTCGTTGACGCCCCCGACGCGGTCGAGCTGCCGCCGGCTGAGGGGCGTGTCGAACTCGAGCATGTCTCGTTCCGCTATGCGACCGGAGAGATGGTGCTCGAGGAGGTGTCGGTGACGGCGGCGCCCGGAGACACCGTGGCGCTGGTCGGGCGTAGTGGCGCGGGGAAGACCAGCCTGGTCAACCTCATCCCCCGATTCTATGATCCCATCGAGGGGCGCGTGCTCGTGGATCGAGTCGATATCCGCACCGTGACCCAGGAGTCGCTCCGGCGCAATATCGCGATGGTGCTGCAGGACACCTTCCTGTTCAACGGTACGGTCAAGGAGAACGTGCGGTACGGGCGCCTGGAGGCCACCGACGAGCAGATACATGACGCCTGCGTGGCCGCGCATGCCGATGAGTTCATCCAGGACCTGCCGGAGAAGTACGATACCGAGATCGGCGAGCGCGGGGTGAAGCTCTCGGGCGGGCAGAAGCAGCGGCTGGCCATCGCGCGGGCGCTGCTGGCCGACCCGCGCATACTCATCCTCGACGAGGCGACGTCGCTCGTGGATACCGAGGCCGAGCAGATCATCCAGCAGGCGCTGGAGAACCTGATGCGCGGGCGGACCACGTTCGTGATCGCGCATCGGCTCTCGACCGTGCGCAATGCCGACACGATCGTCGTCATCGACAAGGGCGAGATCGTCGAGCAGGCCGACCACCAGACGCTGATGTCGCGCAACGGGCTCTATGCGCAGATGTATGAACGCCAGGTGCGCTTCCAGGAGACCGGCGTGCCGATGGCCGACGGGGACCTGTTTGGGAGGTAAGGGGTGGCCGTGTCTGCATCACCCCCGGCCCCCATACGCGCTAACATC
>DPJP01000440.1:8758-12629 GCA_003542955.1 Armatimonadota bacterium | reverse complement strand
GGCAAAGGCCGGGCTGGTCTTCACGGAGCCGCGGGACCGCAAACGGCGCGGCGTCCCGTCGGCCGGAGACTCGCCTGAGTCGTGACGCCCCGCGCACTGTACGTGTCCGCACAAACGAAAAGGCCGCCGGAGGGAGTCCGGCGNNTGCGTGCCAGACTGCTACCGCTTCAAGTTGTCGCGGCCCGGGACCGAGCCGTCCATCCGCTTCTGCGTCCTGGCCTGGCGCTGCATGTAGATATACTGCGGCGTATCCTGGGTCGGGATGCCCAACTCGTGGGCAAGCTCCACGGCCCGGCGCTGGGCGTGGAAATCGAGCGCGGAGCCGTCACCGGCGCGCTTCCAGGTCTCATAGGCCAACCTGGTGTCACCTGCCTGCTCCGCGAGGTAGCCCTTCACGTGGAGCGCGAGTGTCGAGTCGGGCTTGGCCAGCAGGTGTGTGTCGATCAGCTCCAGCGCCTTGTCGTGCCGGCCCTCCTCCATGAAGTACCACGGGTGGAGGTAGCGCTCGCGGATGGTGATTGTCGCGCCCTTGGCGGTGCCGTCGGTCGGGTCGCGCTTGAGGCGGTAGTCGTAGGCGTCCAGCGCCCGGGGGATGTCCGGCATGCGCTCATACGCATGGCCGACCAGGCGGTCGACATACTCGGGATGGGGGTAGAACTTGGATGCCTCGAACCACTTGGCCGCCTCCTCGAAGTCCTCGACCTTGTCGAAGTAGGTCCATCCCAACTCGACATAGAGGTCGTAGCGGTCCGGATTCCAGGAGACGCCCTCCTTGAGGCAGTCGACGCCCATCTGCAGGTACTTCGACTGCAGTGCGGGGTCGTCGGTCTCGACGTAGAGGTTGTAGGCCAGGTGCCAGGCGGTTATGCGCCATGGTTCGAGCCAGTGGGGGTCGAGCAGAGTGACCAGTCGCATCAGCCACAGCGCCTTGACCTGCAGCGCCTGTCCCGATTCCCAGTACTCATGGGTCTTCATCCAGAGCATTGTGGCCGCAACCTCGCGGAAGCCGCCGAGGGCAGCTCCGACGATGACGCCTGTGACGCCTGTGACGGCCAACTCGGTCTCGCCGGCCGCGCCTCTTGCCGCGATCTGGAACCACGGCGTCGGCTGCTGGAGGCCCAGTACGAGGCGGTCGTACTCGACCGCGCGGTCAAGCGGCTGAAGGAGCAGCATGAGGCCGATGATGATGACCCAGCTGACTATCTGGTACTGCTTCATCTGATCGAGCCCCCTTTACACCTCTCGCTCGTTGAACACCAGGTAGCCGATCAGGAGCACCACGATCAAGTACGCCGCGCCCTGCCCGGCGGTCTTGGCCAGAGTGGTCCATGGGACGTAGATGCCCTGCAGAATCGCCTCGCGCATATCGAATATCTCAAAATGCGGCAGCAGTCGATAGGCGGCGCCCAGAACGATGCGCGCGAACAGCCCCGCCCCGCGCTCGGGGTCCGAGAGCTGCTGGAAGAGGTCGGCCATCTGGCCCACGAAGTAGAGCACAAACGTGGTGATGACGGAGAGGACCCATGTGAAGATGACCGACGCGACGACGGCAATACCCAGCACCAGGAACATCTCGAAGAAGCTCAGCAGGATGGCCTTTGCGATGTTGCCGTACATCGCCTGGAAGATCAGCGCGTCTTCGGGCTTCTCGGCAACGAACGCCGGAGCCTTGATCGCGAAGACCGCGTAGAATGCCAGGCCCATCAGAATGAGGTTCGCCGCAATGGTGATTGCGCCGCCGGCGAACTTGCCGATGAGAAACTGCGCCCTGCTGACCGGCTTGGCCAGGATGGTGTGGATCGTGCGGCGTTCCATCTCATCGGGAACAAGGCGCGTGCCCAGGAAGACGGCGATCAGCATGCCGAAGAAGCGGATCGAGCCGAGGCCGATGTCGATGACCATCTGAAGTTCGGCGCCGGGCTGAAGATACGCAAACAGCCATGACGAGCCGATGATGAGGATGGCGAAGACCAGGATGCCGTTGAGGAACCGCCGTCGCCAGGCTTCGTGGAATGTCGCTCTCGCTACTCGGATAACCGGAAGCATTACTCGTCGCCTCCCACTGCGGCAATGAAGACTTCCTCGAGGGTGCGCTGGTGGGCGCCGAGGTGTGCGATTGTGGCCCCTGCCGCGGCTGCCGCCTGTGCGCTCTCCAGGGCTGCGCTCTGCGTGCCGAACAGCGCCACCGTCAGGTGGTCTCTGACCATGACTTCATCGGCGGAGGCTTTGAGCTTCGCGGCGAACTCCTCGCTGACGCCGGTCAGCTCCAGGCGCACCTGGCCCTCGACCCTGAGCAGGTCATCGACGCGCCCCATCTCGCACTGGCGGCCCTGGTTGAGGATGATCACCTTGTCGCACAGGGGCTCCATGTCCTTGAGCAGGTGGCTGCAGAGGAAGAGCGTCTTGCCGCGGTCGCGGAGGCTCATGAGGAGCTTGTGCATCTCCATGGCGCCGATCGGGTCGAGCCCGGAGGTCAACTCATCAAGGAACAGGAGGTCGGGATCGTTGATGAGCGCCTGCGCGGCGCCGATGCGCTGCCGCATGCCTCGTGAGTAGTTGCGCACGCGGATGAAGCGCCGGTCCCACATCCCGACCAGGTGCAGCAGCTCCTCGATGCGCGCATTGAGTTGACTTCCGCCCATCCCGAAGAGCGCGCCGTAGAACTGCAGCAGCTCGATGCCGTTGAGGTGCTCGTAGAAGTACGGGCCCTCCGGCAGGAAGCCGATGCGCTCCTTGTAGGCGTTGCTGCCGAGAGGATGGCCGAATATCTCGCCGGAGCCGGAGGTGGGGAAGATCAGGCCCAGAAGCAGCTTGAGCGTGGTCGTCTTGCCCGAGCCGTTGGGGCCGAGCAAGCCGAAGATCTGTCCCTCCTCGACCTCGAGCGAGAGGTCCATCAACCCGACCGGACGCCCGGTGGCGTCGTGGGTGTACACCTTCGAGAGATTCTCCGTCTTGATTGCCAGGCCTATGACCCAACACCTCCCCACGGCCTCGCCGTGGGCGCAGGCCGCATGATGGTTCGGATTCTGGAGCCGGTACGTGCAGCGCGATGTCGCGGGACCCAAACTGCAGAGTGATCCGCGGCCCCGCAATGAGACACACGCAACGCCACTATGGGCCAACGCATCCGGCGGCGCGATGGTTCCCGAGGCGGCATTATAGCAGAAACAATTCTGACGCGGCAATCAGTCGATCCAGCGATCCAACGCTCAGGGGCCGCCCCGTTCGCACCGGTTGCTCTCGCATCGCGGCGCCGCGTCGTTGGTGGAGGCGGACCGGCGAGGGTCAAGACCACGTGGCGCGTGCAAGGCGGCTCCGGGCCTGCCTGTGCGGGCCGGTTGGGGGAGGGCCGATCCGGCGGCTCTCGGCGCGTCGGGAAAAAAAGTGGGAAATAGCGCTTGACAGGGCAGAGCGTGGGGCCTATACTGCGTGCAGGGTTGGATAGGAATAGGGGTCACAGCTTACACAGAGCTTCACTTGCAGCCAAACGACCTGGTCTGATCCTTAGCCCATAAGTCGCCCCCCTTGACTTGCGCCCAGGCTAAGATCAGGCGAGAGCCGCCCACACGCAGTCCAAAACGCAGGCAGGGGCGGATGTCATACAGCCGGTCGGGCTCCTCCCACGGCCCACCGGCTGTTTTGTCTTGCGTGGGGGCAGGCGCGCATGTCGCTATTGACTTCGGCGCGGTCTTCTGCTACTCTAAAGTACTCCCGCAGGGCGGGCGTTTGAGGCCCGGGGGAGTGTTTTTGTCCTTGGCGTCAAGGCTCGCTCAGGCGACAGGGATCACGACATGAATATGGGGCTGTAGCTCAGTCGGTTTCAGAGTGCCACCCTGTCAAGGTGGAAGTCGCGGGTTCGAGTCCCGTCAAC
>DPJP01000440.1:6642-8739 GCA_003542955.1 Armatimonadota bacterium | reverse complement strand
CCGCCCCTCAATTGAGGGGCGGCTTTCGCGATTCCGGGTGCCCCGCGACATCGGATTCTGGTGCATGCGGCTCCTCGCGTTGAAACGGGGGCGGTCTCCCGACGCTGAGGGTCGACAACTGGTGCGGAGCCGCGATTTGCCCTCGACTGATGCGGGGCCGCCCGCAGGGAATCGGGTGCAGGCCGGAGAAGAGACGAGGTGCGGTTGCCGAAATGGGAAGGGCCAGCGAGACCGCTGAAGGCTACGGGGCGCAGCTTGGGCACGCATGCACGGGTAGTCTATCCGCCGCCCCGGCACGCGGGCTACCGCGATCGCTACGAACGCATGCGAGAGTAATCGCCCTATCGGCTCACGAACCCACGGAGGGACATAACACATGGTGAGAGCACTTGTCGTGTCAGTTCTGCTCGTCTGGGTAAGCGTCGTCATTGCGGCTGTGAAGCCCGGTGAGAACCTGCTGATCAACGGGGCGTTTGAGAGTGAGCAACTCGACTTCCCGGCTTTCTGGGAGAAGGGCGGAGACCGCACCGGCTTCAACCCGACCGGTGGACCGGGCGGCAGCGGCGCCGTCGTCTTCGGCAACCCGGAGGCGTTGGAGGGCATCAGGTCCACCTGCCGCCAGCACGACCTGCAGATCATTGCCGGCGAGACGTATAAGATGAGCGCCTACATCAAGGCCAGCGGCTTCCAGAGCAGGCATTGCGGCGTGATCATCCACGACAACGGCTGGAACAGGGAGACCGGAATCAGGGGGTTGCCGGAGAACACCGACGGCTGGCAGTACATAGAACAGGAGTTCACGCTGCAGGAGAGCAAGAACGACGTCTACGGCGTCGCCATCTTCGCCGTGAACTACGTCGGTGAGATTCAGTTCGCCCAGGTCAAGCTGGAAGCCATCAGTGAGGGCGCGCTGGCCGGGAGCTCGATTTCGCCCGTCTTCCTTGAGCAGCGGCGTCCGCGACTCGTCGCCTGGGAGCCATTGCTGAACAGTATCCCCCTGACTGATCCGAGGGTCACCTTCCGCTTCTTCGGCAAGACGGAGCGCGCCACCACCGAGTACGACTGCGTCGCCACTATCGACGGCGCAGCGGCGCGCACCCGTCCACTCACGCGGGACGTCAACACGGTGGACCTGGCCGGCGTCGCCGCGGGGGATCACGTCCTCAATGTTGCCATCGTCGAGCGCGCCACGCAGGAGAAAGTGTGCGAACTGGCACATACCATCACGTTGGTGGAAACACCGCAGGTGGACGTCTCGGCACATCGGCGGCTGAACAACCTGGTGGTCGAGGTGCTGGCACAGCCGTTGCAGGCCACGGCCGCGGAGCAGAGGTTCTCCTTCGGCACAGCCCGCGACGGCTGGGTCTTCATCAAGGTCGAGACCAACGCCGAGGACCCCCAACTGAGCGTCGCGCTTTCGGCAGATGACGCTGTGATCACCGCCGCGACCGATCGTCGTGAGGCCCTCCGCGAGCTGCCACGGGGCACGCACGACCTCGCGGTGAGTGGCGCCGCCTCGGGCGGGAGGGTCGTTGTGCGCTCCATCGCGGAGACATTCAACTACCCCGCCTGCGCCAACAGCCAGGTGCCGCAGAACGGGAAGTATGACTGGGACTTCCACGTCAAGCACGTCTTCCCCGCCGTGACCACCCTCAACGGTGGGAGCATCCCCGAGGAGCACCGNNGACTGAAATGGCTGGCCAACGTCGGCACCACCAGCCCCAAGGACGCCGCCGACCTCGTCGCACGGATATCCGAGAACCCCGGCATGACCGCGCCCTGGTACGATGGGCTCACCTGTGATGAGCAGTTCTTCAGCTACCCCGGACTGGCGTACTACACCGAGGCGCTGCGGCTGATCGAGAATCCGGAGAACAGGCTCATCTATACATGGATTGTCGGAAAGCCCGGCCTGCCCGGCGTGCACAACGACTTCATGAGCGCGTCGCTGAATGCATCGCGGGGACGCGGCCGCCTGCTGTTCGAGGCCTACTGCCACAGCCGCCCCAGCGAGGAAGGCGCCGTGAGCTACCTCAACGATCGTATTGTCGACACGATGGAGCGGTTCAACGAGTACCTCCCCAATGCCGGCGCGGG
>DPJP01000440.1:0-6625 GCA_003542955.1 Armatimonadota bacterium | reverse complement strand
CGGCAACTTCAACCAGATCCCCATCATCTCGCTGGACGTGAACCCTGAGGTGGACTTCAAGTACTACCTCGACATGCAGCTCAACCTCGTCGCCAACAATCCCGTCTTCGACGGGCTCGGCATGACCGGCTACTGGGGGAGCTACTACGACGACGAGGAGCTCTACCGGTGGTCGATGCAACTACTGCGCCACTACTGCGTCGAGGGCAATACCGAGATGCTGTCGAAGACATACGGGTACACCTACTCACCGGGGCATCTGCGCAACTGCGACTTCATCGACGGTCTCGATCATTGGGCGGCGGACCCGGCCGACGGCCTCCGCGCGGACAGCTTTGCCGGCTACGGCAGGGGCAGCCAGGGGCGCTGGGGGGCCGCGGGCGGAACGGGCGACACCTTCTGTGTCTTCACCCGTGGTGCAGAGCGTCCGAGCACGCTCAGCCAGACTGCCACGGGACTCACTCCGGGCAATGTCTACACGCTCCAGTTCGTCACCGCCGACTACAAGGACATGGTCGCGGGCAAGATAGACCCCCGGCAGCACGCGCTGAAAGCGGTCCTCGACGCCGGTGCGGAGGTCATTCCGGAGGAATCGTACGTCTATGTCGACAGCCGCAACTCCGGCCGGAAGGAGAATGATGGGCTGGTGCGGATCAACCTGCACCACATTCGGTTCCGTGCCGCCGCCGAATCCGTCGCGATCACCTTCACCGACGCCGACGCCGAACCGGGCACGGAGATGGCGCTCAACTACATCATGCTCAAGCCCTATTTCGAGCAGTAGCCCGGCGCCCGGCACTGCCCGCTGCCGCGGCGGAACGCGGCCGGTGCCCATGGTGTATGCAACCAGTGACATCACACGGCCCCGGTGCCGAAGAGGTTGATCAGACTATGCAGGTGGGCCTGGCCGTCGCCAACATCACACCCGAGCGCCCGCTGTACCTGGCGGGGTTCGGCCCTGACCGACTCAGCGAGGGCACGTACCATGACCTGTACGCGACGGCGGCGGTGTTCGAGGATGGCGGCACGCGCGTATGCCTGATGGGGCTGGACATCCTCACCGTCGACGACTCGCTGGTCGTGCCCGTGCGGGAGGCCGGCGAGCGACTGGGCATTCCGCCGCAGGGCATGCTCCTGAACACCTCGCACACGCACACGGGACCGGTGACGGAGCGCATCCGCAGCCCGATCCGCAAGTTCGATGAGCAGTATCTCGACGGCCTCCGGGACTGTCTCTGCAGGCTGGTTGGTGAGGCAGTGGCCGACCTGCGCCCGGCTTCCCTGGACTACCTGGTGGGTAGCTCCACCATGGGCATCAACCGGCGGGTACCGTTCGAGGGCGGGTGCCGGCCCAATGATGACCGTCCGATCGACCCGGCGGTGCCGGTGGTGCGCGTGCTGCACCCCGATGGTCGGGTGCGCGCGGTCATCTTCAGCTATGCGTGTCACCCCGCCAACAACAGCGGTCGGCTGCTGGGTGCGGAGTTCCCCGGCTTCGCCCGTGACCTGGTGGCCGAGGCCATCCCCGGCTGCACACAGATGTTCCTGCAGGGGTGCGGGGCAGACGTGATGGCCCGCGCTTTGGACCCGCTTGAGCGCACATTCCGCTCGGCGTCGGTCGCGGAGCTTGCCGAATTCGGTCATGAGGTGGGGCGGGCGGCCTGTGCGGCCTTCTGCGGGCAGCCTCGGCCGCTCGGCGAGGGCGTGGCGTGCGCCTCGGAGATAATCCACCTGCCGTTCGATCACCAGCCCACCGAGGAGGAGCTTCGGGTGGCCGAGGCAGGTCCTGAGTACCAGCAGCGCTGGGCGCGCGCGGCCCGCGAGGTGCTCGCCGAGCGTGGCGCCCTGATCGCCGAACTCCCGCTCGAGATTCAGGCGCTGCGCCTGGGCGAGCTCTACGTGGTCGCCTCGGCCGCCGAGACGTGCGTCGAGACGGGGCTGCGCATCAAGGCCGAACTGCCCGATCGGCCCGTCATGACACTCGGGTATACCAACGGCTCATGGGACTACGTGGGTCCGGCCTCGGTCTTCACCGAGGGCAACTACGAGGGCCCGCTCAGCCACATGGACACCATCTGGCCGTGGCCCAAGCCGTTGGGCCTGGTTCCTGATGCCGAGGACGTGTTTGTGGCCAAGTCCGTGGCGCTGGCCAGGTCCGTGGGCTGAGCAGCGACGGCGTACCGACAACACTCACAATCACGAGGCCTGCATAATGACCATCACCAACGCACAGCCAATCCCGCTCTGGAGCGGTGAGACGCCCGGCATCAGCACTGCCGAGCCACCGTTTCAGCCGACGATCACACCATACGTACTGAACGGAGCGACCCCCGGCGGCTGCGTCATCGTCTGTCCGGGGGGCGCGTATGTGGGCCGAGCGCCGCACGAAGGCGAGCCGATCGCGCTGGCGCTCAATGACCGCGGCATCGCCGCGTGCGTGTGCGATTACCGCGTCGCTCCATACCGGCATCCGTACCCACTTCTGGACGCGCAACGCGCGATCCGCTGGGTGCGCGCCAACGCCGCCCAACTGAATGTTGACCCGGCTGCGGTGGGGATTCTGGGCTTCTCCGCCGGCGGGCACCTGGTCTCCACCGCCGGCACGCACTATGACACCGGTCGCGTCGACGGCGACGAGCTCGACCGGCAGAGCTGCCGCCCGGACGCGATCGTGCTGTGCTATCCGGTCATCAGCTTCGGGGAGTTCGGCCATGTTGGCTCGAAGAACAACCTGCTGGGCGAGAATCCGCCTGAGGTGCTTGTGCAGTCACTCTCGAATGAGACGCAGGTGACCGCCGATACGCCGCCGGCGTTTCTCTGGCACACTGCCGACGACCCCGGCGTGCTGGTGCAGAACTCACTGCTCTTCGCCCAGGCGTTGAGTGCCCACGGGGTGCCATACGAGTTGCACGTGTACCGAAGCGGACGTCACGGTCTCGGTCTGGCGCCCGAGTTCCCCCACATCGCCACCTGGATGGATCTGTGCGCGGAGTGGCTGAAGGAGATCGGGTTCTGATCTGCGGGCCTCGGACGCCTCCGATGCGGGGTCCCACAAGCAGGAGAAGGGTACAGGGGCGCCGAAGGGCCGACAAAGAGAACACACGGCAGCCCGCAAGCGTCGGTGAGTTGACCATGATAGTGCGCGCTTTCCTGCCCACGTCAATCGCCGCAGTAGTCCTCCTGTCCCGCATCGCCTACGGCCAGGAGGCGAACCCCTTCGAGGCCGCCGATTGGCCAATCCCCGCCAATGCGGTCGATGCTCCCGTGCTCGTCGCCCTGCAGAAGCATGGTCTCGAGCTGCGCCCGCCGTGTTCGGACGAGGTGTTCATCCGGCGCGTTTTCGTTGATGTCATCGGTACGCTGCCGCGACCTGATGAGGTCAACGCGTTCCTCGAGGACACGAGCCCCGACAAGCGCGCCAGGTTGATTGACGGCCTGTTCGATCGTGAGGAGTTCTCTGACTACCAGACGCTCAAGTGGTGTGACATCCTCCGCGTGAAGTCGGAGTTCCCGATTAAGCTCTGGCCCAATGCCGTGCAGGCGTACCATGCCTGGGTCCGGCACGCAATCCGTGACAACATGGCGTATGACCGGTTCGCACGGGAACTGCTGACCTCGAGCGGCAGCAACTTCCGTGTCGCCCCCGCGAACTTCTACCGCGCCGTGCAGGGCCGCGACCCGAAGGCTATCGCCGCCGCGGTCGCGTTGACCTTCCTGGGCTCACGCCTCGACAGCTGGCCCGAGGCGAAGCAGGCCGACCTTGCTGCGTTTTTCTCGAAGGTGGCGTACAAGCCGACCCGCGAGTGGAAGGAGGAGATCGTCTACTTCGACTCGAGCGGGAGCGACCCGATGGCGGTCAGCTTCCCCGATGGCACCACGGCCACGATTCCGGCCAATCGGGACCCGCGTGAGGTGTTCGCGGACTGGCTCGTGGCGCCCGGCAACACACGCTTCTCGCAGGCGGCGGCGAACCGTGCGTGGTACTGGCTCATGGGCCACGGCATCGTCCACGAGGCCGATGACATCCGCGAGGGCAATCCGCCGGCCTGCCCGGAGCTGCTGGCGCTGCTGGGCACGGAGTTCGCCGGGTCGGGCTACGACACGCGGCACCTGCTCAGGCTGATCCTCAACTCCCGCACCTACCAGCAGTCCTCGGTGGCGCTCGATCCCGTGCCCGAGGCCGCCCGCTTCGCCTACTACACGGTTCGCCGCCTTGATGCGGAGGTGCTCATCGATGCCCTGTGCTGGATCGGTGGGAGTGNNTCCCCGAGCCGTTCACGTTCACCCCGAGCACGGAGCGCACGATCACGCTGGCCGACGGCAGCATCACCAGCAGGTTCCTCGAGACATTCGGGAGGCCGTCGCGTGATACGGGCATGCTGTCGGAGCGCAACAACGAGCCCTCGGACGCGCAGCGGATGTACCTGATCAACTCGACCGAGGTCCGCCAGAGGATCGAGAACAGCCCGCATCTGAGTAGTATCTTTGACGCGGCAGGGGGCGACCGCGGCCGCTTGATGGCAGACACCTACGTGCTGCTGCTGTCGCGCCGTCCCACAGCGTTGGAGCAGTCGGCCGCCGAGGAGTATCTGCAGACTCGCGCCTCCCAGGGGCGCGGCGCGTTCAACGACCTGGCCTGGGCGTTGGTCAACTCGAAGGAGTTCCTGTGCCGGCACTGAGCCCGGCAGGTGAGACAATGGCAAGACGACTGGTGTTGAGCATAGTCCTGTTGCCGGCGGCGACCACAGTGTGCGCGGTCGCATGGGCGGCGCCACAGGCACGGGCGAAGTCGGTCATCCAGATATGGCTGTGGGGCGGCCCTCCGCACACCGACACCTTTGACCCCAAGCCCGGTGCCGGGTACGACTACACGGGCCCACTCAACAAGACAATCCAGACCAACGTCCCGGGCATCGAGATCGGGGAACTGCTGCCGCTGCTGGCCCAGCAGGCGGACAAGTACTCAATCATCCGCTCGATGACGCATGGTAACAACGGCCACGAGACGGCAGCCTACATGGTGCAGACGGGGCGGCAGCCCGGCGGTTCGCTGGTCTTCCCGAGTGTGGGTGCGGTTATCGCGCTGTTCAAGGGCTACGATCACGGGTACGAGAGCCTCATCCCGCCGTATATCGTGCTCACGCAGACGCAGGGGCGGTTCTCCGAGGTGGGCTTCCTCGGGCCGAAGTGCAAGCCCTTCGCCACCGGCGGCAACCCCAACGCCAATCGCTTCGAGGTCGAGGGGATCATCGCGCCCGGCATCTCCGACGAACGCCAGCAGGCCCGCCGCGGACTGCTCCACTCGCTCGACACGCTGGGGATCGCCATGCCCGGCGAGCCCGTTCTCGAGCAACTCGACACCACCGAGGCGAACGCCTACGACTTGATCCTCGGTGAGGCCAGCAAGCTGTGGGACCTCTCCCAGGAGCCGACTGAGTTGCGCAACAAGTACGGCCGCACGACATTCGGGCAATCGTGCCTGATGGCCCGGCGCCTGGTCGAGGTCGGCGTGCCCTACATCACGATCAACTACGGCGGCTGGGATACGCATAAGCAGCATTTCCAGATCATGCGCCAGAAGCTGCCGGAGATGGACCGGGGCTTCGCAACGTTGCTCGAGGACCTCTCTGACCGTGGCCTGCTGGATACCACCATCGTCTGGTGGGGGGGAGAGTTCGGACGCGGGCCGAGAGTTGACTGGGAGCCGCCGTGGAACGGCGGTCGCAATCACTACGGGCAGTGTTTCACCCATGTCGTTGCGGGCGGCGGCTTCAAGGGCGGGAGGGTCGTTGGCGCCTCGAACGCCACGGGAGAGCAGGTCGCCGAGCGGCCGGTGTCGGTACAGGACCTCATCGGGAGCATCTACGAGTTGATGGGTATCGACGCCGACGGGCCGCTGCCGAACCCGCGCGGGGAGGATATCAAGGTGCTGCCATCATCCGAGGAGATGGGCATCAAGACCGAAGGCCGGCTGTATGAGATCATGTAGACGAGCCCCGGGCGACTTCCCGGCTTCACGATGTACCAGTGCAACAGCGCGCACGGCCGTTACAGAGGAGGAACACACTCCGTCATGATGTCCCGTAGCCGTTGGGCCACGACTATTGCGTTGCTCGTCCCGACGGCCTGGGCCTGGGCGCAGGCCGGAGGGCCTCATGTGGGGTGTGCCTACCCGGCCGGCGGCAGGCAGGGCACGACATTCCGCGTCGTGGTGGGTGGGCAACTGCTGCGCGGGGCCAACGGGGTGTGGATCTCCGGCGAGGGCGCTCACGGGCGTGTGGTCGAGTACTACCGGCCGCTCAACGATCAGGAGCTGCGCGATACCCAGTGGTTCCTCCGGGAGCTGGTCCGGCGCCGGTGGAGCATCCGGGTCATGGACTACTACCGGAACTCCGAAGACCCGCCCGAACTCCCAGACCACCCGTNNCCGTGGCTACGCGATCTCGACCACAGGACGCCCGGCGAGTTGGCCCGGTTGCGTAACCGTCTCTTCGACCCCAGGAAGCAGCTCAACACTCAACTTGCCGAACAGGTGGAGATCGAGGTTGCGCTTGATGGGGGCGCTCCTGTCGGCCGGCGGGAACTGCGGCTTCTCACCCCCAACGGTGTGACCAACGCGCTGTGC
>DPJP01000218.1:6804-6977 GCA_003542955.1 Armatimonadota bacterium | reverse complement strand
TGTGATGCGGAGAAATGATGGCATTTATGTGTGATTGGGATCGTTCTCCCGGGATGTCCTGCATATTGATGGCGATGAGAGTGACCACCAAGCCATCAAACGGGGCCATATCTGGTGATGTTGTGCAACAAGTGTGAAGTCCCTGGAACTCGCGGGACGACGCGAGGTTTGCC
>DPJP01000218.1:6265-6782 GCA_003542955.1 Armatimonadota bacterium | reverse complement strand
AATCACGGCAGAGGTGTCGGAACTCTGCAAAGCAAGGGGAACCAATGGCGCCCGGGCTGATCGAGCGGTATGTACTGTGGGAGGCGCGGCGGGTGGCTTGTGGAGAGACGTCGCCCGCGGCCCTGCCCAACCAACTGGATCGGGCGCGTAGGCCCGTGTTCGCGTCACCGCATGCCCGGCCGCGGTGCGAGCCGTCTGCCCCATCGGGTGACTTCCCGGGAGCGTCGTGGCCAGCACAGGCGCCCCGCTATGCCCTGTTCGGCCACATCGCAGGGAGGCTTGTCAGGTTGTCACCTGATGTGACCACCCACGTTGTGCATGCCGCTCCGTGGGGCGAGTCGTCGATCCCCGCAGTGTCCATGTGTTCTGGTATGGCATCTCGGGCGTTCCCTCGGGTGCGAGTGCTGATTGAGGAGTCGGTCTTCCGTCGGACTAGGCCCAGCCCACGGCCACACGGTGGGCTGGGCCACAAAGCGGAGGACCAAGCGATGCCGAACAGAATTGACCCCTACGAGGA
>DPJP01000218.1:0-6228 GCA_003542955.1 Armatimonadota bacterium | reverse complement strand
CCGGTCTGCTACCGATGCACTCCCAGGAATTGACTGACGAACTCGGTGAGGCGTACCGCAAGATCACTGAGGCCATGTAGCATTGGGCAGGCAGTTGCGCGGTGACTGCCCCCGGGGATGGCGGCTGTTGTCCCGCTGATGCGGGGCACGTAGAGCATTGATCTGCAGGTGCCGCGGCGGTACCGGGATGCCGCGGAATGGGGGCGCATGTCTCGGCGCGGATCGGCTATGGACCAACTCCGAGATGGATATGGTGCCCCAGAACTCCTAATGGTAGGCCCTGTGGCGCAGATTGTCGCGTGTGAAGCCGCCTCCCGTCAGCGCGTGCAACACGAAGCCCGCCGAGGCTGTCGCAGCCTGTTCTTGGCGCGCCTGTTTCCTATGCGACTTCTTGCCGTCTGCCCAGTCGCAGATGGCTTTCACGACTATCCAGTCAACTTTCCTACTTGACGCGGCAGCGTAGACCCCGCTCCCCTCCATCTCCCCCCCGATGGCCTCCGGTTCCAGGGCGAGCAGCCGCCGTCGGTAGTCGTCGTTGTCGATGAGTTTCTCGCCGGACAGCAGCAGACCGAACTCAACCTGGCAGGCGCACGTGTTGGCGGCCAACCTGAACCGGGCCAACAACTCCGGGGAGGCGGTGACCCTATCACCCCGCGCAGTGACGGCAGTGGCGCCATCCGCCTCCGTCCCGACACGTTGCTTCTCATAGAGCACCAACTGCCTCGAGATTAGAACGAGACCCACCTCCTGCTTTCCGCGATCGGCTCCGAATGCCATTCCCACGGCGATGACTGCGGCGGGCCGAAGGCTGTCGATCGCCTCAGTTACGGTAACCTGTGATGCGCCTAGACCAGTAGAGCCCATTTCGGACTGCACGAGGTAGATGCGTGCCGAACCGACCCACCCCAGGTCGATTGCGGCTGTGGGCCCGAGCACGTAGTGAGTTCTCGGCTGCTGCCCGAAGCGCGTGAGAATGGCTCTGGTCTCGGTCTGCGTCGCCGTCACAAGCAGCACGTCGCAGGGGCGGTTCTCGGCGATCAACCGCTGCACGGCATCGCCCATGGTGCGATCAGTTTCCACGTGAGCGATCAAGGCGCTTAGGCGCCAGGCNNTGAGGCGGCTGCGGAAGTGAAGCCCGAACACGCCTGCCGAGCTCCTGCAGCCACGTTACGCAGCGCAGTCTTCCGCCATACTGGGCTCCGCCGGCCAGAGAGCATACGGTGGGGGCGGCACGGGCAAGCAAGGAGACCTGGGTGAGTAGGCGTGTCATGCGCCGGACCTCCGCGTGGACAGCGGAGTTGCGCCAAGCGCACGGGGCAGACCAAGGACCCTGGTCGTCTGACCAAGCAACGCGCACCATAGTGTCGAGGCCCGCTAGTGTCAGGAGTTCGGAGAGCATCTGCGCGTCGGCGTGGGGGAAATCGCGCGCGAGCCCATCGAAGACAGACAGACCGTGAATCCCAGTCACGATGTCGCCACCCGCGAAATCCATGTAGTGACTGCAGTACTCCTTCGAGATGGCCCGTTTCACCAAGGCCGAGGCCGTCTGTGGCGCGTCCATCTCAAGGAGCTGGCTTGCCACCAATGAGTACGTGATCGCCCTGCCTTCACGCGTTCTCAGAGCTTCCTGTACAGTGCTGGCCAGACGGCGGCCTAAATCGAGCGGTAGGTCGGGGGACGCAGGCAACGTTGTAGTTGCAGCCTCGAGCAGGTGGCTCTCAAGTACGGAAGTGGCACTGCTCTCTTTGAACTGCGTGGGGCTGAGTATGGACTGCCATTCCCGATCCGGGGACCTGTACATCGGGTACCGGTCGATGTCGTGTGCGTACAGGGGCATCCGCGACGCGAGGAAGGCATCCACGGTCTCATGGTTGCTCACCACATCGAGAAGGTCGTGCTCGAGCAAGGCCCGGAAGAGACCCAGATTCCCGAACGCGGCGGCAGGGTGTTCCCACACCAGTGACAATCCGCAGTAGAGCCGGGCCGTCGTGCCGAGAAGCAGCGTCTTGATGAGCGTCTCCGCACTGCGGGCAGACAGGTGGAAGTTAGCGGCATCGCCCAACTCACGGTCGAGGAAGTGAAGGAACAACGGCAAGTCAGTCATGCTCATCACTTGCTTCGCTGAACAGTGAGAGTTGGCCGAGGAGCCCACGCCCGGTGATCTGAGCGATGATGTCCGCCTTTGTGGCTCTATGCGTCTTGTAGTGCAGATAGCACTCTTCCTCGAAGCTCAGTTCGTCAACTGAGGCTTCACGGATCCTGTCGGCACGGTTGTCGATGGTGAAGAACCTCACGGGCTTGTCCAGCTCGCGGGCGTGCAGGATCTCGAAGAGCACTCCATCCGCGATGCGGCACCCGAAAACCCATAGCTCGTCAGAGATCCGTATCAGATTGTTGTTACCGCGCCTGATCAGGTCGCGCTCAACGCGGTCGCCGAGAAAGTACTCGAAAACACGGAAGGGGTTCAATGGTACCGCGCCGTGAGACAGAACGAATTCGCAGATGGCGTCTCTGCAGTAGAAGTGCTCTTTAGACTGAGCGGTAAAGACCGTGGGCATCGGGGTCCTCGAACTCGTGATGCATTGGGGCACCCAGTGGCCACGACAGAGAGTGACGTCATCGCTGACCAGCGACGAGTCGCCGCCCAGAGCTGGCGCACCGTCAGGCTTCGGCTGCGGGTGCTGTAAGGGGCGCCGTGCCGCATTTGACAGCATGTAACTGCCGGCGGCACCCCGGAACGGCCCCAGACGTTCCGCTGCCGACAATCCGGCGTAGTAGCCTGTCAGGAGGGACGGCACAATGCCTCTCGTGTGCCCCAGGAGGTCTCCGGCGCACCAGATGTTCTCATTGCGAACGCGTAGTTCGCCGTCGACCAAGGGATAAGAACCAGTTCCCTCGATGGCGGGGAATATACACACGGGCGACGCATCTCTCAGGCGCGGACAGGCCTCTACCAGGTCAGAGCAAGCGCGTTGCATCAGGGGCGTGAACTGCTCACCGAGAATGGAGCGCAGACTGCCCGGTTCGAATGCGTCAGCGGGGATCCAAGGCCGTTCGCCAGTCTCGTGTGGGCCCAAGATGCCAAGGTGGTTGCTCGCTCCCATGAACGAGCAGAGCGGTTCCCAAGTGGCAGTCGTTCGCCCTCGGTGATGTGAGATGACCGTGTCCCAGATACTCTCGCCGATCGGCAGTGACGCGCCCTTGAAGCGAGCAAGCAAAGCGAAGTTTGAGTATCCAGAAGCCACATCTGCTGCGCGTCCCGACACACAGGTGAGCGTGTCGTAGTCGACCATCCTGACCTCGCCGTCGCTACACGTGCAGAACGTCCTGAATGAGATGTCTCCGTGATCCCATATGTACTTGACGTCAGCAGCCTGAGGGCTGGCGTCAAAAGGCAGATCTCCCACGATGTCTATGCGCAGCCCCAGCTCATAGCGCACCGGGCGCAGCGGCACCGGGGCCGTTAGCCCTCTCTCGGCGAGTGCGAGGCCGCCGAATTTGCCGGTCGCGATCACTGCCCCTGCGTACTCGCCCGCTGCGCACGAGAAACTGACATCTCTGCGGCAGCGCACGCGGTACCCTGCCGTGTCGCGATTTATGCTGTGCACAAAGGCCTCGGGCAGAACTGGGCCATTGACGCCGTTCACTAGCTGGGCCAGTAGGTTGGAGCGCTGGCCTGCGGACGTGTGGAATGAGGGGTACAGTCGTTGGAGTATCGTTCCGCCGTCGACAGGGAGGGTACGTTCGCCTGATGAGCTGTGTGGGTATGGGCGCGTGGGGATGCCAACTCTCTCAAGACGGTCGGTCATCCAGTCATAGGATTCCCGCAGCCAGTCCCTTCGGGGAAGCGCGTAGACCCATCGGCCTGAGGGGAAGTAGCTGAACTTCCCGTCTGAAAACAGGCCGGCGCCCCCAATGCCACATCCAGTCTCTTCGGGCCGGTCAGTGCGGCGACCAGCCATGGGCAGGCCACAGTCGGCAACCACCACGCGCGCACCTTTCGAACTCAGAGCGCAGGCTGCGGCCAAGCCGGCCGGCCCAGCCCCCAACACGAGCACGAGTTTGTCGCCAGACGTGTTGCGCATGTGGTGTCACCGCAGGCGAATGAGCCCCTCCCCGTTGTTGTCCGCGTTGCATGTGCGTTCTCCAAGCGGTGGCCGAAATCCTCCTCCTCGCTGCGGGGTCACGTGGCACCTATTGCCGTCATCCATACCGTCAGGTCGACGAACGGCATCGACGGGCACAGTATAGGCAACATCAATTGGTCCCGTCCCGCAGCCGCGGGACGGTCTCCTCCGCTGGTGTTCGTGAACGGTTGGCGGGCATTCGGGAACCGTGTGTGATAGGGGGCCCGCTCTTGCCGTTCTCAGCCCTCCGCCGCTTCTGCCAGCGCGGCGCCGAGGGCGCGCAACTGTGCACTGGCCGCCTCGTCCGGAGACCCCTTGACCAGGACGGAATCGGCCATCTTCCGCAGCTTGAAGCTGCCGGCCACCGACTCCACACTGCCAATCGCGCGGCCGCCGCCACCGTGGGTCACGAAGGCGCCGTAAGGCTTGTCGGTGACCTCCTCCTTCGTGGGGTAGAATGCCCGGTCGAGGAAGTCCTTCAGCCCGCCGCCCATGTAGCTGAAGGCGTCATACGAGCCCAGCGCGACGGCATCGCAGGCGAGCAGGTCCTCCGGCCCGGCCTCGAAGCCCGTCTTGACCGCGACTTCAGCCCCGGCGTCCCTCGCGCCGGCAGCAACCGCCTCGGCGGCGGCCTTCGTATTCCCCGACATGCTGCAGTAGACGACCAGTACCTTGCCCATCTGACTGCTCCTTTCGTGTCATCCCAGATGTCCCGGGCGACACGCGTCAACGGCTCCCGTAGGTTAGTTGCGAGGGGCGCATAGCGGGCCCGGTGTTCGAGTGGGCAGCTCAGAGGTCCATGTTGATGGTGGGGTTCTGGTAGGCCTGAATCTGGAAGCCGTCCGCCAGTGCCATGCCGGGGTGCCAGCGCAGGCTGATCCCTCCGCCGGCAGGTACGCGAAACGCCATCAGCCCCAACGTCTCTCCGCCAGGTACAAGCTTCGCGGACCGGAGCTGTGGGATGGACTCGGGAATCAGCAATGACGCACGGAAGTCCTCCCGGTACTGCGCCCCATTGACCTCGACGAAGAAGTCCGTTGGGTACACTCCCATGCTGTCGCGCGAAGACTCCTGGTTCTTGACGGCGATCTCGACGACGACGTCGCGCCATCCAGACGGGGGAGGTGTTGTGCGGGACCCGTAGGGCCAGTTGGCCGTGTACTCACGCCAGCAGTAGGCAGCGATGTTCTGTGTTGGGGCCTGCTGTTGGGGGGCCTCCTGCGGAGGGGCCGCCCCGCGGAACGCGCTGCCCACCGGCCCGTCGTCCGTCTTCTGTTCCTCGTACCACTTCATGCCGGAGGAGATGATGAGTCGACCCAGGTTCACCCAGAACAGCAAGACGAGAAACCCCAGTATCAGCTTGCCTACCAGAGGCGAGACACTTGGACTGGCATCCCGCTGCGCACCGCGGGCAGAAGGCCCACGGCGGGAAACCGGGGAGGTCGGCAGAGCGTCCCTGCCCTCGCCGGGCACCGCACCGTGCACCGGCTGTGTGCTCGCCGTCTCACTTCGCTCACTCGGCGTAGGCAGCGACGCTGCGTGTTCCCGGGCCGCATCCGCGATTCCCGCAAGCCGTTTGCATCGCGGGCACTCCACGTCGAAGTCAGACATCACATAGCCACACTTGGGGCAATCCATCGGAAGACACCTCACTGGCAGATTCCACTGCGCGAGTCCACCCGCGCCGCCACCCCATCATTGCGATGCATGTCCGTCGGGCAAGTTCTCCATGCGGGCCCAGATATCCTCTCCAGTCAATACCGTTCATCCGCAGCGTGGGGGCGTGCTACCATCGATGGGCAGCGAAGCGACTGGATCACGGTGCGTATCGCGTGGCTGACAGGCGTCGGTAGAGGCGGCGGCCTTCGTGTTGCCCGACATACTGCAGTACACGACCAGTACCTTGCCCATTTGGGTACTCCTTTCGTGTCATTCCGCAAGCCTTCGGAGTGGACGCTTCACTACACCGTGGACGTGGTGGTGCGAGCGCAGTTCAGGGCCTCGGCGATCTCCCTCGCGCGCGAGTGAGGAGACGGCACGTGAGTCGCCGCTCGCCGCGACACGCGGGACCGTCTCCTGTCTTGCCGCGCGCGGAGGCGCG
>DPJP01000360.1:2187-6711 GCA_003542955.1 Armatimonadota bacterium | reverse complement strand
GGATTCGCCCAGGTTCAGCGAGCGCGTCGAGTTCCTCCGGCAGCAGGTGGACAGCCACAACATCGGCCCCATCTCGCGCCACGATACGTTGAGCGTGGATGTGAACGCCCGCGCGCGCGAGGCGTTTCTCCTGCTCGCGCTCAACGCTCCCCCAATCGAGCGGCGCGGTGGCGTCCCGAACACCGCCCTGCGTATTGATGACATCGAGTGCCTCAGTGTCGAACTCAGTTATGCCGAGGGGCAGAGCGAAATTGCCTTCCCGTACTCGCTCGCCGACAGCGGATGCTATATCCCGTGCCGGGAGCTGGGGGCGTACGCGGTGGCCGTCGACCCGACGCGCCAACTCAGGCGCATCAGCCTCCACGCGCGGCACTTCGGGCTCGGCTTCGCCCTCGCCGGTGTGACGCTCAATGCCGGTGCGGAGCCACTCGTGCCGCAACTGGCAGGGGTACCAGAGCCTGCACCGACAGCGCGCCATCCTGAGCCGTCGCCGCGGCCGGCAACGGTCCGTCGCGAGGGCGGGCAGGTCACCTTCGCCAACCGCTGGTATGAGTACACATTCGGCCTCGANNGCTCAGGCGGATCGTCAACTGTGTCAACCCCGAAGCGGAGGTCCGTATCGAGCCCAGCAGCGGCCTGCGCGTGCGAGTGGGAGAGACGGTCTACACGGGACGCTGCTTCGATGCCAGGATCGGCCGCACGAGCGAGACGCAGGCGGAGTTCCGGCTCACTAGCACGCGGCAAGAGCTGCCGCTCACGATCACGCTCACCATTACGGCGCACGACTCGCCGGAGTTGACCTTCACCGCGCGGGTGAGGAACACGGGCGAGCAGCCGCTCGCGATCGAGCTGTGCCTGCCGGCGCTCGCGGGCCTGAGACTGGGTGATGTCGAGCGAACGCGCGTGTTCTTCCCCCAGTACCGGGCAGTGNNACGGCCGAGGATATCGCCCTGCGCGCCCCGTATGGGCCCGAGTTCTCGACCCAGTTCATGGACGTCTATAACCCCGCGGCGGGCATCGGCCTGATGGTGCGCAGCGACAACGCCGAGCAGCTGATGGCCGATTTCACACTGCGCAAGGACGCGGGTGGCGTCTGGGGCGGTGTCTGCTTCCCCGCGGCGTACAATGAGATCGAGCCCGGCCGGACGCGCACATATCCACCCGTGTCGCTCATCACCCACGGCGGCGACTGGCACGAGGCCTTCACGCTCTACCGTGACTGGGTACGGAGCTGGTACTCGCCCCACAGGGCCCAGGATAAGGACTACTTCCTCGATGCGTGGGACCTGCAGTGCTACCGAACCAGCGAGAAGCTCAGTTGGCGGGAGGCACGCGTACCCGGCTTCANNATCTCCCCCGACAGGACGGAGTTTCTGACGGAGGAGACCTTCGCGTTCGAGCAGCGGCACCTGGGCCACATCCCGGACCTGATTCACTTCTTCAACTGGACCTATGACGATGAGAAGGACCGCCACGAGTTCGGGATCTACGGCACACCGGGCGCCTACGCGAAGGTCGGCGGGCTCGAGGTCTTCCGGAACGGTATTGCGGACATCCAGGAGAGGTGGCAGCGGCCCGTCTCGCTCTACACGCTGGGCGACCGCTTCCGCATGTCTGCCATGCCCGACCAGGAACTCGCCCGCGAGCTTGCCGCCAACGCCGCGCATGTGCAGATGGATGATGACGGCAGCGCCGCGCTGCGCGGGGCGGGTCCGGCCGACGGCATCGTCTACGTGGCCTTCGGCAACCCACGCTGGACGGACTTCTTCATCAACGACATCGTGCGGATGCAGCGGGATACCGGCTGCAAGATGGTCTATATGGATGTGATGCCGCGCTTCTCACACCTGCGCGGCTACGAAGGCATCAGCCCGCGCGAGGATGATCTGAACGTGGTCAGGCGGGTGCGCGAGGCCCTCCCCGCCGACGTCGCGCTGTGGACCGAGTACCCGTTCACCGACGTGGCCTCGCAGTATGCCGACGGCTGCCTGGCCTACTACTTCCTGACGGTCAATGAGACCTTCGCCCGGCGCTACAACCGCTCCGACCGCGCCGCCGACGTGTTCACCGAGATGCCGATGAGCATCGGGCGGTACGTTCTGCCCCGTTACCGGACCTTCGGCCTGCCTGTGTACATCGAGGCCGGCTACAAGCCGAGCCAGGTTGATGCGGTATTCGTCAACGGCGAGGTCTTCCACGAGGACACCTGGCATCTGCACCATTCGCGGCTGCGCGAGAAGATCAACCGCGCCTACGTCGTCAAGCATCAGTATACGGACTGCTTCAGCACCGAGAACCCAATGCCGCATGTGCAGACGGCCGCATCGGGCATCACGGCGAACCTGTTCCCAGGCCAGGGCCGCAACCTGTGGACGCTCTACAACGGCCGCCCGAAGACCTACGCAGGCATTGTGCTACGGGTCCCGCATCATGACGGGGCGACCTATCGAGATGCCTGGAACGATGTCGCACTGACGCCGACCATCCACGACGGCGTCGCGGAGATATCGCTGACCATCGACCCGCAACAGCCCGGCTGCGTGGTACAGGAGTGGGGGCGGTAGGCGCAGTAGGGCGACGAATCGATGCCGTGCCGAACCGATCGGGTCACCTCCGGGACCTGCACTGCCCGATGGCCTTGAGGCGTCTGCGTTGCGTGTTGCAGGGGAGTGCACCGTCACTGCGTGCCCCCTGGTTCTTGGCGTCGTGGGTGCCATCCGCGGAGTGGCAGTACTGCCGACAAGGCGTCGCCTGATCGAGAGACTACGGCTCGACCCCCCTCGTCTGCTTCGTCCGCGAAGCTTCAAAGGCGAGCCACACATCAAGAGCGCTCTTGCCCGATTTGGGGAAGACATAGGGCTTGACCTGTATCGGCNNCGTTGGAGGCCCGTGCCGTCGAGGCCACAGACGTAGATACCGCCGGACGACTGCTGCGCCGCCGTCAGGGCCTCGCAGAACGCGAACCTGGACCCGTCAGAGCTCACCGAGATCGGGTTGGAGAGGTAGATGCGTTCGGTGGGGCCACCCGGAGCCAGCAAGCTCATGTTCAGACACGGAGCCAGTTCCCGCGTGTCGGGGCTCAGCAGGCTGAGCTGGTTGCAGTGCTGGACAAGGAGGCGGCCGTCGGGCATCTCGTGGAGCAGTGCGACTCCGTTGATCCCTCCCGATATTTCGGTGATGGTGCCCTTCGTGATATCCGAGTCGGGGAAGTCATAGCGGAAGATGGCGCAATTGCCGCTGTTGCCCGACCTGTCCTCCGAGTCCAGCGGCCACGTGCGAGCGAAGTAGAGGCAGCTCCCGTCGCGGGAGAAGGNNTCTGCCCATGGGTAGGCCTCCGATACCCTCACCGGCTCCAGCGCTTTGCCGTCTCCACGGGGCATACGCCCGACGTAGAGGCCTGCCTCGCCCGAACCTGCCCGCATCACATCGGCGAAGTGCGTACCGTGCGGGGACACGACGGGCAGGGCCGGCCCCCACATCGGCCGCCTGCGGTCGTCCTGGCCGGGGGGCACGCTCAGGCAGCGTCTGTGCTCACCGGTCGCGAGGTCGAAGAGCAGCAAGGTATCCGCACCCAGCACGGTGAGGGCGGTGTTGCCGAAGACCTCGAGATAACACCACTCGGTGCGCTCATACCCCGGGTAGACGCACTCAATGGCGCGCGTCGCCAGGTCGAGGCGCATGATTCCCGGCCCCTGCTGCCAGTCGGCGTCGCCGTTGGGCTTGCGGTTTGACGCGAAGAGCAGGGCGCTGCCGTCGGCAGTCCAGACCGGGTGGAGGGGCGTGGTGCACTCGACAGCGCGTCCGCGCTCGAGCGCGTCCATGTCGACTGCGGGCAGGGCCTCGGAGGCCACATCATCGAGGCCGGGCACGGGATCGGTATAGCCGGCGTTCTTGACGTCCACGGTGAAGGCGTCGCCGCCGGGGAACCGGACCCGCGCGAACTGCCGCCCCCTGCCGTGCAGACCGGTTCCGTTCAGCCTGGTGACGATGACGCCATCCCAGGTGGCGCCCTGGGGCGTGCCCTGGACGTCGAGTCTCTCAGAGCGCACAAGGGGGCCCATGGTCAGCGATTCGGGCGCGCGGCCCATCTCGGTGGCGGCGGCCTTGATTGCGCCATCGATGGCCGTGCGTGTCGGCGCTTGCGCCAGACGCGCCGGGATGTCCTCAAGTCCGCGAACAGCCGCCGGCGCTGGCTCCCCAGTCTCGGCGCGAAGGCTGATACTGACGGTGGCGGGCATCTCGAAGGCGACATCGCCCACAGGGGCAAAGAGCGCACACGAGAGTTCGGCGCGGCCGGTGCGGGGGTTCTCGCGGTAGGAGGCAGGTCGAACTATCAGCTCCCAGGGAGCGCCCTGCAGCCNNGGTGCTGCCGGGGCAGCCAGGTGCTGGGGGACGCCGGGGGCCTCGGCGCCGCCGACGCATTCACAACAATGTGCAGAGAGTGCTGCACGCCGACCTCCATGGCATTCCCAGTGGGCTTCTGGAACACGAAGGCGCTGCTGCCGGTGGGGGTGACACGCCGGC
>DPJP01000360.1:1045-2140 GCA_003542955.1 Armatimonadota bacterium | reverse complement strand
CGTGCGACAGACGCGCACCCGCTGCGGCCAGCTGTCCGGCTGGGCCAAGTCGGTGGCAGCGGCGATACGGTTGCGGATCGGGACAGACGGCTCCGCAACCCACTGCGCCTCGAGGACGCGCCCGGAACCGAAGGCGGCCGTGCGCAACCCGGGGTAATCACCGGGGAAGACGGTGATATGCCGTCCGGTGGACAGATCGAGAATGCTGTAACGCGAGTCACTACCGNNCGACAGTGGAGCCGTCCGAACCCTCGCGAACGAGTTCACATTCATACAGGAGTGCGTTGGCGACACCGGCCGGTGCCCACTGGATGTCTACCACATGGCCGGGGACCTCCCGCAATGGGTAGATCACCGTGGTTCCTTCGGGTGGACGAACCCAGATGGTCCTCCGGTCCGCGTCGGTGTACGCAAGCCTGCCGTCAGGGGACACGGCAGGACAGAAGCCCCTCACAACATGGCGGTACTGGCGCTCCTCCCATCCCAGCTCCCCACGGAAGATGCGTCCATCGCGCTCGACATAGACCTCCGTGGGAGAAGCGCCGAAGGCCCAGTCGCCACGGAACGGCGCGGGGCTGCTGACCCAGCGCTCGGCATCAGGCGCATCGGGGTCGATGGAGAAGGTCCAGAAGTCGAACGTGCGCTCATCAAGGCAGGGCTGCTCACAGCCGATGACGGTGTGTGCGAGGTCCGGGCCTCGGTAGATGTGCGAGGCATCGAGTGGAGCAATGAATGCGCCGCCGGCGGCAGCGGGTGGGGGGGTGTATGCGTGCAGACCATCCTCAGTGAGCAGGCAGATGGGCTGTCCACCGTGTCCGAGTATCCACTTGCCTTCCGGGTCGAAGACCAGCGGCTGCGTCGGCAGCTGGGTAACCGCGCGTTCCCTGAGGTGCAGAACGCCGGTGAACACCGGCACCGAGGGCCTGCCAAGTGAGAACACAATCGCGCCGTCGAGAGGGTCGGCCTGGTGGAGGTCGGCGGCTGGAATGGTGACTTCAGGCGCCGGGTGGGCGACGGACAGGAGAGAGAGCAAGGATAGGCACGCAAGCACACACACTGCCGGGACCCCGCGCCATCGGGCGGTCATGGCGGGAC
>DPJP01000360.1:0-1037 GCA_003542955.1 Armatimonadota bacterium | reverse complement strand
CGGATGGGCTCAGGGGCCGCACCGCGCGCGCCGGGTCTCCTCGCGACCTCAATGTTATAACGAGTCAGAGAGCCAGAGTGTTCCGAGTGGGAAATGCGCTTCCGGCTCGGAGCGCAGGAATCGTCGGCACCGGCACCGCATGGCCGAGANNCGCAACCGCCTGAGAACAGTATCGCCTGTCTCGGCGTGGGACGCGACAGCCGCCGCCGTCCCACATAGCGCCACGGCAAGAGGCCCTGCTGATGAAATCGCTACTGCTGGAACCGCCGAATGTGTTCCCGGCGACGTCCGCCGGTCGACCCGTACAGGCGAACGCGGTCGGGGAATCATCATTGAACTGGTCGGAGCGGCCGGGGAAAGGCTCTCCGCACGCACTGCGATGGAGCTGGACCGGGCGGGGGGAGCTGGACTTCGAGGTTCCTCTCGGCTTTGTGCCCTGGCGCGGGGCGACGGGGGACAACAAGGTCGCGACCTTCTCGTTCTGGGTCTACTGCCAGAACGCGATGAATGGTCAACTGCGATTCTCCTTCGGGCGCGGGGACTCAGTGGATTGCTGGTTCGACTTCCGACTGGGCTTCACGGGATGGCGGACGGCGTGGGTCGCCTTCGAGCGGGACATGAAGGGGACGCCACACCCGGAGATGGACCGCATCAGGGTATCGGTGGTCGGCGGTCCGGCAACCGGGGAAGTGCTGTTCGACTGCATCCTCCCCTCTGCGCTGCTGGACAGGCGCTATCCCGATCAGGACGAGCAGGTTCCATTCGTCAACGAAGAGGCGGCCCGGAAGGGCGCCGGCATGATCCCACTCGTCTACTACTGGAGTCGTCTGCCGGCGCCGCCCTCGTGGGAGCCCGCGCAAGCGGCCGATTGCGAGGCGGAGATCGAGCAGATCTGCGAACGCCTGGATGGGATTCTGCTCGATGTGGATGCGACGGATCAGCCATCTTTCGAGAGCATCTTCGAGCAAGCGGCGCAGTGGGGCTTCGATGAGAAGACTGCGACCGCGCGGCCAACCGTATGGCAGTCAATCCTGTTC
>DPJP01000461.1:7875-9930 GCA_003542955.1 Armatimonadota bacterium | reverse complement strand
ACACGGCGCACGTCAGGCGCTGCTTGCAGCGGATTGTGTATAACGATATAATGTTCGTCGCCTGCGGGGCTGAGGTGGCGCCCGGGGTTCCGAACTCGTAGAACACTCTGACCTGTGGGGTGGGGATCAGGAGATGGCTGACATCATACCGGTGCTCAAGTTCGGTGGACGGACGCTCCAGGGGCTGAAGCGCTTTGGCCCTGACGAGGAGCGCCTGCTGGATAACGCCAGGCAGCAGGAGACGGTCAACGACATCTACAGACTGCTCGCGGAGCGGCGGAACATCTCCCGCAGCCAGCGGCTGCACCAGATTGCGCGGCAGTTCATCCGGCCGCTGTGCGAGCAGGGGACGATCCCGGTGGTCGTGGTCTCCGCCTTCGACTGGGCGACGGACAAGCTGTCGCAGTTGGCCGCGTGCATCAGCCCGCAGCCGTCGCCGCGGGAGTACGCGCGCCTGCTGATGTCCGGGGAGTTGAGAGCCACCGCGGCGCTCTCGATCACGCNNCTCGAGGCCGTCGGTGTGCCGGCGCGCTCCCTTACGGGACGTGAGGCGGGCATTGTCACCAGCAGCGGCCCCGTTGACGGCATCATCTCGAAAATCCACATCGGGCATGTGCTCGAGTTGCTCGGCCGCAACATCGTGCCCATCGTGGCGGGCTTCCAGGGCTACTACTACGATCCGGAGGAGCAGCGCGACGAGGTGTCGATCCTCGGGAGGGGCGGCAGCAACCAGACGGCCGTGGCGCTGGCAGACGCGCTCGACCAGCCCGAGTGCACGATGCTGACTAACGTCGACGGCGTGTACGACAAGGACCCGAACGCCTTCGATGACGCCAAGAAGCTCCCCGAGGTCGCCGCATCGGAGTTGCTGACCTGGGACCCCTTCCCGCACGTGATTCAGCGCGAAGCGGTCGAGTACGGCGTCGAGACGGGCGTCGATATCTGGATCAGGAGCGGCTTTGATGCTGAGCTGTCCGGCACGCTGATCCGCTGCGGCGAATAGACGAAAGTAAACAATAGGTAACAAAGTGTGGCGAGTGTTTCGGCTCGGTCGACGGTGGGTAAGCTCAACTCAGAAACCCTCCCTTTGACGGACTGAGCGCCACAGGGGCATGCTGAGCCCCCGCGGGCGCTCAGTTGTCTTTTCGGCCCCGACCTCCGAGACCTGCTCCACCCAGACCCGAGAAAGTATGGCCGCGCGCGGGAACTCCCCGGCGTTTGTTCACGTTATTAGCCGTTGGCAGAGCAGACCACGCCCTGCATCCGTGCCGCCGAGGGCCAACTTGACCCTGTGGTGGCCCGATGCTATACTCGTCGCCGTCGTGTCCTCTGGCAGTGAAGCCATGCGCGTGTAGCCGGTGCGGTGGAGCCGTGTCGAGGCCCGTGTCGGGAGGAGGGCTGATATCTCCGCCCGAAAGCCACCGTCTTCCGGCGATTGCGCGCGTTTCCGGTTATGGAGGTCCGCAGCATGATTAAGGTCGAAGGGTTGACGAAGTACTACGGCCCGCACCGAGCCATCCACGATGTCAGCTTCGAGGTCGACAGAGGGGAGATCGTCGCCTTTCTGGGCCCGAATGCGGCAGGCAAGACGACCACGATGCGCGTGCTGACCGGGCTGTTGCCGGCCAGTGCCGGGACCGTCAGCATCGCCGGCTACGACATCTACACTGACTCGCTCGAGGCCCGTCGGCACATGGGCTACATGCCCGAGAACCCCGCGCTCTACCCCGACATGCGCGTTTCCGAGTACCTGCACTTCTGCGGGCGATTGCAGGGGATGTCCGGCGCGCTGCTTGCGGAGGCGCGTGAGCGCGTCGTCGAGACGTGCGGGCTGAGTGACCGCTACAACTTCATCATCGGCCGCCTCTCGATGGGGTACCGGCAGCGCGTGTGCCTTGCCCAGGCGCTGATTCATGACCCCGAGATCCTCATCCTCGATGAACCGACCATCGGCCTGGACCCCAACCAGATCGTGCAGGTGCGCGAACTGATCAAGGGCCTTGGCGGCGATCACACGGTTATGCTCTCGACGCACATCCTGCCGGAGGCGCAGGT
>DPJP01000461.1:4114-7870 GCA_003542955.1 Armatimonadota bacterium | reverse complement strand
GTCTGCGAGCGCGTCGTGATCATCAATCACGGCGAGATCGTCGCCGTGGACACTCCGCAGGCGCTCACCGAGCAGTTGAAGGATGCGCAGACGGTGTTCATCAAGGTGGCCAAGGACGGCGGCGATATTCCCAGGCGCCTGCGCGACATTCCCGGAGTGACGGGCGTCGAGCCCGTCGGCGGAGACGAGGGGGCGTACCTCGTCGATACGCGCGTTGGCTCGGACATGCGCAGCGAGCTGGCCAAGGTCAGCATTGACGCGGGTTGGGGACTGCTTGAGTTGCGGGCGGTTGAGATGAGCCTCGAGGACGTCTTCCGCCAGCTTACCACCGAGGAGAAGGGTGTAGCATAGCGATGGGCAACATACTCACAATCGCCATCCGTGAAATCCGCAGCTACTTTGTCTCGCCGCTGGCCTATGTGGCGATGTTCTTCTTCATCTTCGTCAGCGGTTTCATATTCACCCTTGGCATCCTGAGCGGACAGGGCCAGGCGGATATGCGCCCGCTTTTCGGCAGCATGGTGTTCCTGACGCTGCTCGTGGCCCCGGTGCTCACGATGGGGCTGATCGCGCGAGAGACCAGCAGCGGGTCGATCGAGTTGCTCATGTCCAAGCCGGTTCGCGACCTGGAGGTCATGCTCGGCAAGTACCTCGGCGCGTTTGTCGTGTACCTGGTGATGCTGCTTGTGAGCATCGAGTTCCCGCTGATGTACGAAGCATGGGGGAACCCGGACTGGGGCGTCATCGCGAGCGGCTACATCGGCCTGGCTCTCTGCGGCCTGGCCTTCCTTGCCATCGGAACGTTTGCCAGTTCGGTGACAGACAACCAGATCGCGGCGTGGCTCATCGGCACCGTCCTGCTTCTGTTCTTCTGGCTGGTCGGCTTCATCGGCTACGGCGGCTCAGGGCTCGTGCCGGAGATCGCCAAGCGACTGTCGATCTACGAGAGCTTCACCGACTTCGGGCAGGGCATCGTCGACGGCAAGAGCCTGCTCTACTTCCTGAGCATGGCGGTCATCTTCCTGTTCATGGCGGTTCGGTCACTGGAGAACAGGCGTACCGCGTAGTCCGGCTGAGATGTCCTGGACCCGAGGGAGTCGGGCCGTCTCGATACGAACACGATACATACAAGCAACCAGGTGAAGGAACATGGCAGACAAAGACGCGAAGAAGGACACGCCGGCGGATCAGGGCCCGCGCATGCGCGCCGTGCCCTCGGACCCGCGCCTGGTCGTGCCCAGGGCTGAGACTTCGCCGCTGGTGCTCGGCGGGAAGATTGCGGCCTGGGTCGGCCTCGGCGCACTGCTGATCGCGCTGTTCTGGGGGGGCGTGACGCGCACCTTCGGCATGGGACCCAGGGTAACGGTGATTGTGGGCGGTGCGCTGATCGTCTTCTGGTTGGTCACGAACCTGGCCTCCGTCACCCAACAGGTGCGGGCGCGCGGCTTCCAGGCGTTGCTCAACTCCGCCCTGTTCACGCTGTTTGTGATCGGCATCGTTGTCACCATCAACTTCATTGCCGGTCGGCACCACATCTTCCATGCGGACTGGTCCGAGGACAAGATACACTCACTCTCCTCGGGCTCGGTTGAGATTCTCAAGCACCTCGAGCAGGATGTCACCATCACCGTCTTCATGTCCCCGGACTACTATGGATATGAGACGACGAAGAGGCTGCTGGACGAGTACTCGATCAAGTCACCCAAGCTGAAGGTGCAGACCTACGACCCCAAGCTGGACTTCAAGAAGGTTGAGGAGTACAACCGTCCGTTCGACGGCACTATCTTCGTGGAGTCCGGGGGGAAGAAAGAGGAAGTCCAGGGCGGCACCGAGGAGCGCATATCAAGCGCAATCATGGCCGTGACGACCGGCGAGAAGACCAGGATCTGCTTCCTCACCGGCCATGGTGAGTTGAGCCTGGACGCCTTCGGCGAGAAGGGGCTCTCGGTGCTCAAGCAGTACCTGGAGAACGAGCAGTACCAGGTCGAGAGCCTGTCGCTGGCAACCATGGAGAAGCCGGAGGTCCCGGGCGACTGCGCCGTGCTCGCCATCGTCGGTGCGCAGCAGCAGCTCATGGCCGCGGAGATGGAGGCCATCCAGCGGTATGTCGAGCAGGGTGGCAACCTCTTCCTGGCCATCGCGACACCCCCCGCCCCCGACTTCGCCGAGTTGCTCACTCCATACGGGGTGACGCCGCTGAAGGGGCTGGCCGTTGACCCGGCCGGTGGCCTGCAGGGCAACCCGACCATCCCGCTGATCATGCAGCCGCAAGGCCACGATATCGTCAAAGACCTGAGCATGCTCGCGCTGCCGACATCGATCGCCTTCGAGGTGACGCAGTCGGAGCCGCCACCCGCGATGCCCGGCGCTCCGCCGCCACCCGCGCAGCCGGCCACAACACTGCTCGAGACGACTGGCTCCGCCTGGCTGGAGACCGATCTCTCGGGCGCCGGAATGGCGAAGGGCCCCGAAGAGAAGGGCGGGCCGCTGGCACTCGCTGTTGCCATAGACCTCGGTGCAGGCGACCAGCAGCCCGAGTACCCGGGTGCTCCGCCGCCGCCGGATTCCGGCGAGCGGAAGGCGCGTATCGTCGCAGTCGGTGACTCCGACTTTGCTCTCGACGCGCTCTACCAGATGGGGCTGCGCAGCAACATCTTCCTGGCGACCTCGTCATTTGCCTGGTTGACGAAGAACGACAAGCTTGTCACAGTTCCGCCGCAGGAGCCGATCGACAGAACGCTGGTGCTGGGGACGCCCCAGAAGAATCTGGCGATCCTGCTGTCGGCCGTCATCGTTCCTCTGCTGATCCTCGCAGCCGGCCTGATCGTCTGGTGGCGCAGGAGGTGAGCCGGTAAACCATGAAAGCATATGTCCGCAGCATCGCGGCAGGCGTGGTGTTTCTGGCACTGCTGGCCTACATCTTCATTGCGAAGGACTATGGCCGCGTGCCCGCCAAGGAGGAGCTTTTCGGGCTCAACGTCACCGAGGCCACCCGTCTGAGCGTCGAGACCACCGACTTCAGCATGAGCATGGTGCGTCGGGGTGAGGACTGGTACATCGAGAAGCCGTTTGAGGGCCTCGCAAGTACCGAGGAGGCCGAAGCCCGGCTCCGGGCCGTTACGGAGCTGAAGGCCGTCAGCACCTACACGGACCAGGATACGCAGGATGAGAAGTTCGGCCTGCAGAAGCCGCGGCTGACTGCGGTGCTCGAGTACGGTGGCGGCAAGCAGATCAAGCTCATGCTTGGGAGCGAGATACCATCAGGGGCCTCCGAGATCTACGCGCTCGTCGACGGGCGTAAGCCCCTGTATACCGTCGCCTCCAGCGTTCTAACGGCGCTGAACAAGAACGCCGAGACCCTCCGCGAGAAGAAACTGGTACGCGTCACGGAGGACGACGTCAAGCTCGTCTCGCTCACGCAGGGGGACCAGCGTATCGTCGTCGAGAACAGGCCGGAGAACAACCAGGACCGCTGGTTCCTGACCAGCCCGCTTCAGGCGCGAGCCGACGAGTTCCAGACGGAGCAACTCCGCTCGAAGATCATCGCGTTGCAGGCAGAGCGCTTCGTGTCGTCCGGTGGCGCCGGTGAGGTCGCGGACGCTGCGCCGGAGGCTGAGGTTGCCGAGGGCGAGCAGCCGGAGGATGCGGCCGCTCAGGCAGATGCCGAGGCGGCAAAGCCGCCTGCCCAACCCGGCGGCACGGACGCCGACTACGGGTTCGACAAGCCCGCGCTCATCGCCGAACTGACAACCAAAG
>DPJP01000461.1:294-4106 GCA_003542955.1 Armatimonadota bacterium | reverse complement strand
GTCCGCGGATGAAGCCCCGACTGCAGACGACGGCACCGGCAGTGGCTACCTGTACGCGAAGGTCAGTGGCCGCGACGAAGTCGCAGTCATCAAGGGCGAGGACCTCGAGAGCCTGAAGAAACAGCCGATCGACCTGCGCGACAAGTCGATAGTGGACCTGAAGAAGGACAACATCAGCTACGTGAAGGTGCAGTCCAAGGAGCGTCTCTCCTTCGCCATCAAGCGCCTGCCGGATGGCTGGCATCTCGATGCGCCGGTCAAGGCAGTCGCCAACGCGATGAAGGTCGATGACCTGCTGTGGGACCTCGCGCAGTTGGAGGCCCGCGACTACGTCGAGGAGAACCCGCAGGACCTCAAGCAGTACGGGTTGGCCATACCCGATATCGTGATCGACATCCAGCAACTCGGCGCCGACAAGCCAATCAAGATCAAGATCGGCTACGCACACGGCGATGACGCGCACTATGCGCAGACATCCGAGGGCAACCAGGTCTACGCCATCAGCGATACGCTGATCAACGACCTGCCCGAGAAGCTGGCTGACATCCAGTCCGTCGACTGACGTCGAGGATGTCCGCGTGCAGCAGACCATACAGGGCCCCGGCGTCACGCCGGGGTCCTGACGTTTCCGGCGCGCCGACGGCGGCGTAGCGATTCTGTGACAGATGGTTTGACTTTCCACAGCGCGTGTGGTAGCATTCATCAAAGGGTCAACGTGGCCGAGCGCAGAGGGCCGGTCACGGGTACCCACGGCATGATCGCCAGCTCAGGCCCCCATCTCGGCGGGCCTATTTTCGTGTGTCCAGGCGGTGGTACAGATGGCAGTGACAGTCGTTGTCGGAGCACAGTGGGGCGACGAGGGCAAAGGCAAGGTTACGGACATCCTCGCGGAGCGAGCCGATGTAGTGGTCCGCTACCAGGGCGGCAACAACGCCGGCCACACCGTCGTGGTCGGCGGCGAGGAGTACAAACTGCACCTGATCCCCTCGGGGATTCTCCACGAGAGCACCATCTGTATCATGGGTGACGGCACCGTCATCGATCCGGAGTGCTTTGCGACCGAGCATGACGGCCTGCGCGAGCGCGGCACCAGTTGCGACAATCTCCGCGTGAGCGGCAATGCGCATGTCATCATGCCCTATCACAGGCTGCTGGACGCGCTCCAGGAGCAATCCCGCGGCGCAGGAAGCATCGGCACCACAAAGCGCGGTATCGGTCCCGTCTATACCGACAAGACCGCGCGCAAGCCGATGCCAGTCCAGTGCTGGGACCTGCTGGACAAGGATGTGCTCACCGAGCGCGTCGAGGGCCAGTTGGCCGAGAAGAACACCATCCTGCAGGGCGTGTACGGGGCGGACCCGCTGTCAGTGGACGCAGTGGTGGATGAAGTCTGGCAGTACGCGGCCACAATCGGCGACCACATCTGCGACACCCGCGAGATCGTGTTCGAGATGATGGATGCCGGGGCTGAGATCGTCCTCGAGGGCGCCCAGGGCACCTTCCTGGACCTCGACTACGGCACCTACCCGTATGTCACGAGTTCGCACCCTGTGGCCGGCGGCGCCTGCCTGGGCACCGGCATCGGGCCGACTGACATCGACGAGGTCATCATCATCTCGAAGGCCTACAGCACCCGCGTCGGGGCCGGGCCGTTCCCGACCGAGCTGAAGGACCCGACGGGCGACCTGATCCGCGAGCGCGGGCAGGAGTACGGCACTACCACCGGCCGACCGCGCCGCTGCGGGTGGCTCGATGGCGTGGCGCTGCGCACCTCCGCCCGCATCAACTCGGCCACCTCCGTCGCGTTGATGCTGACCGACGTGCTGGACGCCTTCGACACGATCAGCGTCTGCACCGAGTACGAGATCGACGGCCGGCGCTATCGCTACATGCCGGCGGGCACCGAGATGCTTGAGCGCGCGGTTCCCGTCTACGAGCAGGTGCCGGGCTGGGGCCGCAACCTCGAGGCCGTCTCTACCTGGGATGATCTGCCGCAGGCGACGAAGGACTACGTTGCCTTCATCGAGCAGGTCGCGGGAGTTCCTGTGTGCCTCGTCTCAGTCGGCCCCGGCCGGGAGCAGTCGATCCGGCGCGGCAGCCTCTGCTGAGCGGCTGACAGCGCCGCAGTCTCGCCGACCGGCACGCGCATTGCAGGATTGACAACGCACAGGGGTCGGTATATACTTATTCACCGGCGCCACCGGGGCATTGGTGGCGCAATTGACATTCTGGTGCCGTTAGCTCAGGCGGTAGAGCATCTGACTTTTAATCAGAGGGTCGCAGGTTCGAGTCCTGCACGGCACACCAGACATGCGACGTGTGGTCCCATCGTCTAGGGGTCAGGACACCGCTCTTTCAAGGCGGCGGCACGGGTTCGAATCCCGTTGGGACCGCCATTTTTCAAGCCGGCGTAGCTCAGTCGGTAGAGCAGCGCACTCGTAATGCGNNCGGGTTCGAATCCCGTTGGGACTACCATTATTCGGGCGGGTAGCTCAGTTGGCAAGAGCGCATGCCTTACAAGCATGATGTCGCAGGTTCAAGTCCTGCTCCGCCCACCACCAGCACGCGGCATATCTGAGATGGCGGTCCATGCGCCGGCGACAGCGGGCCCTCGGGTACGTGGGAGCGGGTACGCCATCGGGTGGAGCACCCGGCCGCCGACATGCGTTTGAGTGNNCGTAGGCTGATCCTGGCTCGCCACGGCCAGACCGAGTGGAACTCCGTCACCCGCTACCAGGGAAAGACGGATGTCCCGCTCAACGAACTGGGGAGGCTCCAGGCTGCCAGGCTTGCAGCACGTCTATCGGACTGGGAGCCTGAATTGTTTTTCACGACCCCCCTCTCCCGTGCCCGCGAAACGGCCGAGATAGTCCGGGCGGGACTCTTGATGGAAGAGAAACCCTCCCTCAATATCCTGGGTGACCTTTCGGAAATCGATTTCGGGGATTGGGAGGGACAGACGATAACTGAAATCGAGGCCGCCTACGGGGAACTTTTCAGGGAGTGGAGAGAGGACCCTTCCAGGGTTGTCCCACCGGGAGGCGAGAGTTTCCCGCAAGTCCTGGACCGAGTCGGCCGAGTTTTCAAGGTGATCCTGGCAAGCCCTGCGGAGCGCATACTGGTCGTCGGGCACGGAGGGACCATACGGGCGGCGCTGGTGTGCCTGCTTGGGGTACCCTCCTCCCTTGTCTGGCGAATGCGGATGGACAACTGCAGCATCCTTGGCATAGATTTCTGGAAGGACCGGGCAATGCTTGCCTTTTTCAACGATACGGCACATCTTCTCGTCGAAGGAGAAGAAGAGGCCTCGCGGCTACCGATACCGGATTAGTGCGAACCGCCGCCCGTGCTGGTACAATGGCGGGGACGGACATGTCCCTGCACGGGACTGCCCGGAAANNACTCCAGGTTGCCCCCTCCCGATACCAGGATCTTGTCCAGGAAGGGACCATTGCCCTGATCAACGCGGTGGACCATTTCGATCCAAAGAGGAACATCAAGTTCATCACCTACGCCTACTACCGGATTCGGGGGGCCATGGTGAACTTCCTCCAGAGGGTCGAGGCGAAAGCTCCTCTTCCCGTGGAGGAAATGGATGAATTGGTTGCCGAACCGTTCGATCCGGAGGCTGAGGATTGGCGGCTGGCCCTCATGGAAGGGATGGATCACCTTTCGGCCAGGGAATCGGAAATCATCGAGGCCCTGCTTGTCCAGGGCCGCCGAGCGAGGGAACTCGCGGATGAAAAGGGAATCGACGTCAGCCAGATTTACCGGATCCAGCGAAGAGGGCTTGCGAAGCTAAGGGCCTGGTT
>DPJP01000461.1:0-278 GCA_003542955.1 Armatimonadota bacterium | reverse complement strand
TTCGGTGTCGGGGAGTCCACATCCTGAAGGGTGCCGGGGATAATCTCCATGTCCCATGTGAGATTCGGGTCAGGGGGGGTGGAACGCTTGGAAAAAAGGTTGATGAGGGTTCAGCGCTGGATTGACCGGTGCATGGAAGGATGCAGGTGCAAAGCGTGGAATTCCGCCATCGCCGAGCTTGAGTGCGCCCGCGCGGAACTGGACTCGGCCAGCCGTGAGATATGGGAAGAGGCCTCGGAAACCCAGATCCGCATGCAGCCAAGATGGCTGTATGGCTC
>DPJP01000235.1 GCA_003542955.1 Armatimonadota bacterium | reverse complement strand
TCTCCCGCGGCATCCAGCAGGTAACCCCCGCTCCCACAGGGGCTCATGGCATCGCTGACGGGCCATGTCGGGAGTTCTGAAGTTAGCACGTACGGGGCACACGGGTGCGCTCAGGCCCATTGAGATGCAATTGCGAAATTATTGAGCGCATACGCCGTCTCTGAGCCATTCACTGCCGCGAACGAGCAATAGAAGTAGATAGTTGCCACCAATGTGTCGAAGAATTGCCAGTCCCCTTGACATGCCGTTGAGAGCATGATATGCTCACCACGTGTGCGCCCAGCCCTGGGGGGATGGCGCACCGGGGATACGCAGCCATCGCAGCCGCTTCGCCGCAATTTCGACGCAGTTCTCGCAGCTTCACCGCACCTCTCAGTAACCCTCTGGCATTACTCCTCCCACTTCACAACACCAGCACTACCGGTGTAACCACCAAGTCAATGCCTGTGACGGTACGGGCGGAAGTCCGTGCACGGCGGGGCACTGGGGGGCATGCGATATGTTGCGTGGTGCGTTCTCAAGGGTATCATTGTGTCTTGTGGCCACTGTGGCCACCATCCTACTGGTCGGAGTTGCCCAGGCCGACGTCATGACCGTCGACGGATGGTACAACCCCAATGAGGGCTACTCGCAAGGCCAGTGGGTCGACTTCGTCGTCGACGGCAGCGGCGAGATCATCCGTGACGGGCAGTTGTGGTGGCATGAGGATGCCGCCGGTGACGTCTACGTGGCATTCATCCAGCCTGTCCTCGTCTGCAATAACACCTACGGCGCCAACTGCGTCGATTGGGAGCCGGCTAACAACCACACCTTCTCTCACCTTCTCAAGAGCGACAATGCGCAGTTCGTCTTCACAAACAGCGATGGCAACACCGTGCTCGACATCACGCTCGATTACCTGTACAAGACGCCGGGCGGCTACTCCTCCGGGATCGGTGGGCCAGACGCTGCCGTCGCCTTCGGGCAGAGGAACTGGGTCCTGGATTCCGCGTCATCGCTCGACTACAACTTCAATGTGCTTGGACACGTCCTGACTGTCGATTCACCCGAGACACTGGGTACCGACAGCAGGACCGACCCCAACGCCTACACCACGGTCGATCCCGACTACTCGGACTGGGTCTTCCACATGATGTATGAGATGAAGATCAGCGCCGCTGCCTTCGGCCCCAGCGGTTTCGGCGGGGTAACCATTGGCGACGTCCACAACTCGCCGATGTCCGAGACAGGCACATACGTGCCCGACGGCAAGGTCCCCGAACCCTCGACACTTGCTCTGTTGGCAGTCGGTGGACTGGGGCTGTTCCTGCGTCGCCGCCGTAACGGGCAATAGCATTCGCGTCCTTCCACAAGACGCAGACCGCAACGGCGCAGGCCTCCCCCGACCTGCGCCGTTGCACCTTCTCTCCCGGCCCTCCCCTGCCCCTACAGGCTCAGCCTGCCAACTCTCCCGTCACGCGTCCCGAATGAGACAACCCCTGCGCCGGCATCCTCCGCTCCCGGCGGCCCGCACACGCCCACCGTGCCGCGGGACGCGCATCCGTGCTCCCGGGGCAGGAGGCCGCAGTTCCGGCGCGAAGGGACAGTGGGTATTACGATGATTGGAGGATGACCGCAATGCCGAGGTCTGTGGCTCTCACCGTACTGACTGTCGTGTTGGGGGCGATAGCAACCGCGCACGCGCAACAGTCGGCCGCACAGGACGGCGGACAGAGCCGGATCTCCCTGCCGCCGCCCAGAACTGATGGCCTCGTCTCTGTCGAGGCCGCGATCCAGGCCCGCCGCTCGATCCGCACGTTCACGGACGAGGCACTCACTGCCGAGCAGATCGGGCAGCTTGCCTGGGCCGCGCAGGGGATCACCGAGCGCTCGCGTGGTCTGCGCGCCACCCCCTCCGCGGGCGCCACCTATCCACTGGACATCTACATGGTCACCGCCGAGGGCGTCTACAGCTACAGGCCGGCCGAACACGCGCTCGTGGCGCACCGCTCCGGTGACCTCCGCGAGCCGCTCGCCCGGGGCGCCCTCGGCCAGGCTTGCGTCCGGGCCGCGCCGCTGGTCATCGTGGTGACGGCGGTCTACGAGCGCACCGCGGGGCGATATGGCGACAGGGCGGAGCGTTATGTGCACATCGAGGTCGGCCACCTGGGGCAGAATGTGCACCTGCAGGCCGTCGCGATGGGGCTCGGCTCCGTGCCCGTTGGCGCCTTCGATCCGGCCGCGATAGGCGAGCTTCTCAACCTCCCACGGGAGCAGGTGCCACTCTACCTGATCCCCGTCGGCCACCCGGGGTAGCCCGTCCCGCCGTGGCCCGACGTCTCGGGGCGAAGGCGGAACCCTGCCTGGCCGCGACATCACACCCCTGCCGTTCCGCGGGCCCGGCCACAGGACTCGCTGCCATCGGTGGCGAACTGCCCACGAGGCCGGACGCCGGCTCTCGACGCCACACTGCATCCGTACATGGAAAGGACTGTCCGCACATGCATCGCTCTTCCACGATCGCCGCCCTAGCCGTCGTGATTGCCGCCATGGCCATGGTGTGCCTGACGCCCCCCGCCGCGGCCGATGTCACACTCCCGAAGGTCATCTCAGACAACATGGTCGTCCAGCGTGATGTGCGGGCCCGGATATGGGGGTGGGCCGATCCCGGCGAAGAGGTTACAGTCGCCATCCGCGGCCAGGCTAAGACCCGCGCCGCCGACGCCCGCGGCTCCTGGCGCATCCTGCTCGACCCCATGCCCGCCGGCGGCCCCTTCGAGATGACCGTCACCGGCAAGAACCGGATTGTAGTCAGCAATGTCGCCGTCGGCGAGGTCTGGGTCTGCTCCGGCCAGTCGAACATGGCCATGCGCGTGGCCAGTTGCCTGAACTTCGAGCAGGAGAAGGCCGCCGCCGACTACCCGATGATCCGGAGCCTCAACGGCGCCATTGTCTCCGCCGCCTGGCCGGAGAACGACCTCGGCAGCGGCGCGTGGCAGGTGAGCACAGCAGACACCGTAGGCGGCTTCTCGGCGGCAGGCTACTTCTTCGCCCGCCATCTCCACCAGCAACTCGGCGTGCCGATCGGCTTCATCAACGTCTCCCTCGGCGGCAGCGCGGCCCGCGCGTGGGTGCCGGCACAGGACCTGCGCTCCGACCCCGACTTCGCCGCGTGGGTGAATGACATCGAGGCACAGGTCGCCGAGTGGAATGCCGGCGGGGCGGAGTACATGAAGGCCTACACCGCCTGGCAAAAGGAGTACAACGCCGCCAAGGCCGCCGGCAGCACCGATCTCCCGAAGGCTCCCGCGTTCGTCCGCGGACGCCCGCAGGGCCTCGCGACCGGTCTGTACAACGGCATGATCGCCCCTCTGCGCCCGATGAAGATCGCCGGAGCAATCTGGTATCAGGGCGAGGCGGATGCCGGCGCGCCCGAACTCTACCAGAAGCTCTTCCCGATGCTCATCAACTCCTGGCGCCGCGAGTTCCGCTTCGACGACATGCCATTCCTCTTCGTGCAGCTTGCCGACTACGACGTCGCCTCACCCTGGGCATTCCTGCGCGAAGCCCAGACGAAGACGCTCTCGCTGCCCAATACCGGGATGGCGGTCATCACCGATGTCGGTGACGCGAAGGACATTCACCCCAAGGACAAGCAGACTGTCGGCTACCGGCTCGCGCTCAATGCGCTGGCGAAAGTCTACGGGCAGGATGTCGTCTACTCGGGGCCCATGTACCGTGATATGAGGATCGAAGGATCGACCATCCGTATCTCCTTCGACCACGTCCATGGCGGCCTGGTCGCCAGGGACGCCGAGGCCCCCATCGGCTTCACTATCGCCGGTGAGGACAAGCAGTTCGTCGAGGCGAAGGCCGTCATCGACGGCGATACCGTGCTCGTCAGCGCCGATGGCGTGAGCAATCCGGTTGCAGTCCGCTACGCCTGGGCTTCTGACCCCGAGTGCAATCTCTACAATGCCGAGGGTCTGCCTGCCAATCCCTTCCGCACGGATGACTGGCCGCGGCAGTAGCGGGCATGTCGAGGGGCGAGTGGTCAGGGGTTAGGGGCGAGCAACGACTGACGACAGAAGACGGGGCACTGCCGGGGAGGCGCCCCATCGAACACCACGCCAGGAGGCCGCGCGTCTCGGCGCGGCGGCGTGCCTTCCCGTCACCGGAATATCCTGTCGCATGATTGGGGAGGGGCCTCACGAGCGATCCCGTCCCGTCGTTCAGGGACGGGAACGCGAGGCAGGCCCGCCGTTCGTATTGAGGGGTCGGGGCTCTGATCGTTTGATATTCGGCTATCTGGTCGAATGCCAACCCTCACCTGAAGATCAAAGGATCAAAGCCCCGACCCCGGCCGTCGCCGTTGCCGTTCCGCCGCCTCCTTCGCCTCACGAGACCGCTCGTCTTGGCGCGGCTTCAGTACGCCAGACGCCCGCCTGGCGGCCGTTGCGGAGGCCGCGCCTCCCTACGCGGCGCCAGTACGCCAGGTGCCCTCGCCTGGCGGCCGGGGCGTGGAATCGTGGTGAAGAAGCACATGCGTGAGAATCTGAGAATCTGAGAAAAGCCAACGGGCTCAGGGGCTCGCGCGATTGCGGTTCTTGTCACCCCCCGCCGATCATACTTCTCTCGTAGAATGGCCATCAAAAACCGCAAAATGTACGCAAACGTGTCTGCATTCACATTCATGATACAATGTCAAGCGCGTGGAACCGTGAAACGGTGGAATTGTGGGATTCTG
>DPJP01000014.1:2613-10721 GCA_003542955.1 Armatimonadota bacterium | reverse complement strand
ATGATCGCGATCACAACGAGCAACTCGATCAGGGTAAACCCAGACCTGGAACGGCCACGGAACCAGTTCGACATGTCTGACTCTCCTCTCGTATGAACGGCCGGTAGATGAACTCGAGTACGCCTCGCACACACCGACGACATAGAGCAGCCCCACGCCGAGACGGGCTCAGACGGGGGCGACGGCACGCATTCATTGAGCGGCGGCGACCGCGGGAGCCGACGCGCGCAGCACCAGTTCGCACGGCAAACGCGCGACCCCGCCGGCAGGGGGCTCATCATGCCCCAGCAGGTAGCGCGCCGCCAGTCGGCCAGCCGCGTCAAACGCCGGCCGCACTGTGCTCAGGGCAGGTACGACCCACCGGCCGGCCTCGCGGTCGTCAAAGCCGAAGACGGCCACGTCCTCGGGCACTCTCAGACCGAGCGACGCGCATGCCCGAAGGACCCCCAGGCCCTCCCAGTCGGCCGCGCAACAGAACGCCGTCGGAGGCTCGCTCCGGCGGAGGAGCTCCAGCGCTGCATCGCACGCCTGCCTGACGCGCTCCTCGACATGAACCATCTCGAGGGAGACAACGTCCGGCGTCAGGCCGGCGTCGCGCATCGCGTCAAGGTAACCCTCACGGCGCTCCGTACTCGATTGCAGCAGAGGCTGGTCGTTGAGGTTCGAGCGCGGCACGTCGAGATACGTGATGCTGGTGTGGCCCAGGTGCAGCAGGTGCTGTGTTGCCTCGAGTGTGGCCGTGCGGTTGTCCATCACGATGCTGACTACGCCCTCCGCCTCCACCTCGCAGTTGATCGAGATGAGCGGAACGCCCTGTGGCTTGCGGGCAAGCACGGCCTCCGAGAGGTCGAGGGCCGACTGGGCCACCGACACGATGCCGTCGACCTGGCTCTCGGCGAATACTGCCAACTGCTCCTCCGGCGCGGCGACCCCCCGAGCGGTGCACAGCAGCACGGTGTAGCCGACTGCCGCGGCCTCCTCACTGACGCCTCGCAATGCCTCGACCCAGGGCAGATTCGCGGGAGCGACCATCAGGAGCCCGAACGACTGTGACTGCCCGCGCACGAGCGCGCGAGCAAGACGGTTCGGTTGGTAGCCAATCTCGCGTGCGGTGGCGATGACGCGTTCGCGCAGTTCGGGGCTGATGCGGCCCGCGTCGGGGGCCTTATGGAGGGCAAGCGAGACGGCCTGAGCAGAGATGCCGAGGCGGCTCGCGATGTCTTTGAGCGTGGGTGGCACTGATCGGAGCCTTTCCCGATAGTTGAACGTTAAAGCACGCCGCTATCCTATACTCCCCTCAGAACAGCTTGTCAAGGGGAATCCACACCCGAGCCGTTTCCGCGAAGAACGCACCCTCCTGGGCCCGCAGAGCGACGCCGCCATTCCAGCTTCCGATCGCACATCCGCGCAGACCGTTTCAGTCCGCCGGCACCAGCAGCCGTCCCGGGTGCGTGGCCAGGCGCGGCTCGCAGCCGTGCAGGTCGACGCTGATATCCTCGACCACCGCGGTCAGCTCCAGCACCCAGGGAGCGCGCTCCTGTGCCAACTCGGCGCGCAGGTCGAGCGTCATGTGGTCCTCGCCCTCAAGGCTGTTGCCGGAGAAGGCGACTGCTCCATCGGGGGCCGTGAGAGTGACCTGCAGGTGTTCACCCGGGCCCTGCCCGGCAACCCTCAGCGCGATGTCGGCGACGCCGGCGTTGGGCGCGAGATAGGCCGGGGGCTGATTGCCGACCAGCGTGAGGTTCGGCCCGGCAAGGCACACGTAGCGGTTCGAGAGCCGCAGTTGGCCCTTGCCGCGGCCACACGTCACGGCGATGCCGTACACGCCATCTTCCGGCGCCAGCACGTCAATCGCCGCCGGTTGCCCGATATTCGCGCGCACGCTCGCCAGCATCTCGCCCGAGGGCGACACGACCACCGCTGCGCTGCCGTCGGTGATATGGGCATGCTGCAGCGCCACCAACTCTCCCTGCAGGCGCTCGCCCTCCTTGAGCAGCACCTGGTAGACGGCCCGCGGACGATGCGTGAAGTACACCTGTGGCGNNCGTCAGGCGGAAGTGGTTCGTCGCTGAACGGCGCCAGGTTGACGCCCGCAACCGCCCGGGCGGCCCTGGCGATCTGCTCATCCATAGGGTTGGGGGTCTCGGCGGGTTGCCGCCAGAGGCTGTAGTCCTGCCGGGCGATCTCGTCGTTGGCGCGTCTGAACCACGCGAAGTAGTCCTTGTGCGTTCCGTCGTACTCCGGGCCCTCATAGAAGACCCAGTAGCCGTTACCAAGCTCTGCGCCGAGTACGGCGCTCTTGCCCTCGAACTCCGGGTTCGCCCCGGACACCACCGGGTCGAGACCGGCCATATAGCGGATGGTCGGGTCGACCTTGTCCAGTTCGGCTCTTGCGGTCTCCATGATTGAGCGCAGCCGCTCGAGCGCTGCCCCCAGCTCATACTCGTGTCGCCAGTAGGTGTCAACCTCCGCCATCACCAGCGGCGCCTGCGCCGTATGCCACTCGCGCCAGACGGCCTCCCTGATGAAAAGCGAACTGCGCGCGGGGTAGACGACAAACTGGAACTGCGGGTTGAGGTCGTCCACCTCCGCACGCAGCTCGCGCGCGCGTGTGCGCCAGAGGTCAACCTGGAACTGCTCGAATGCCGCCGTTGCCCCCTGAGCCTCGACCCAGGCGGCGCGGTCCGCCGGCAGGGGGTCGGGGAGCGCGAGCCCCTGTGCGTCGGCAAAAGCCTTCAGCACGGGCTCATCATACGAAAGCGCATAGCACATGCCCCCACCCACCCGCGAGGAGTCGTAGTTCTCAAAGTCCATGAACACGCCCAGCACTGAGGGCACCTCACGCGAGAGCTGCGCATAGAACAGGATGCGGTCCCGCCAGTAAGCCCACAGCGCCTCGGCGTTGGGGCTGGCCAGCTCCCCGTAGCGCCCCGCGGCATCGGTTACGCGCAGTGTGGGGTCGCCCTTCTCGACGACGGTGCCGCGTATCCAGGGCATGTAGAACATCCCCTGGTCCTCGGCCATCCGCGCCACCCGCTCGACGCGCGCGTTGTCGTCAGCCCCGATGCGCGGCACTACCACGTTGAACCCGGCCTCGCGGATCTCCGCCACGTGCTCCGGCGTCATCACCCAGTCGTTGGCGAACATCAACACCTTGTCCACCAGTATCCGGTAGGGCTGCTGTCGCGAACCGAGTTCGGCACGCCGCGCCTCCCATGTCTCCTGAGCTACTGCGCATACCGCCAGCGCAACCGTGAGTGCAATCGCGATGCCTCGCATCGTGTTCTCCCTCCCGTGCGTGTCACTCTTATGTGCCTGCATGGCCGTAGCCTGTCACAGCGGCAGATGAGCCCCTACCCGGTCACATCCCCCATGTCGACGATCGCGCCTGTCTGGCCCGACCGCCGGATGGCCTCCACGATCCGTTGACCCTCATATCCATCCTGCATCGTGCCGTAGGGCTGATGGCCCTCCCGAATGGCCCGCACAAACTCGTCCACGTAGTACGCGTCTCCGGTGAGCTCTCGTGGCGGCACCGGCAGCTCTTCATCCTCCGCTCCGACCCTGGCCACATGCAGCCGCACGCCTTCCTCGTCGCGTACCGGCCAGAGGCTTGCCTGCTCGCAGATGGCGTACTGCCTGGTTGGGATGAACGGCATCGCGTGGTACGACAGCGCGCCGAGCACGTCATCATCATGGGTCGTGACGGCGTTGATGAACTCCTCGTTGAGCGGGTCGGGACCGGTGGTTGCGGTGTGCGCGAAGACGCTCCGCACCTCGCCGCCGATGAACCGCAACCACTCGCAGATGTGCACGCCGTCGTGCATGATGATAGGGCCCCAGACTGCCGGGTCGTTGGTCGCCCTGTGGCCCTGCCCCTGCACGAGCAGCCCGCTCGGCTTGGGGTGCGCGGCGCCGACGCACAGGAGCCGCCCGTAGCGCTGCTCCCGCACCACCTGCCGGAGCAACTGCTGCTCCGGGGCCGCACGCATGCTCAGGTTCACTACGGTGGCCAGGCCCTCGCAAGCCTCGACCATCCGTGCCGCCTCCGCAACGGTCAGGGCGATAGGCTTTTCGCAGTATATGTGCATGCCGCGTTCCGCGGCGGCCATCGTCTGCTCGTAGTGAACGTTGTTGTCGGTATTGATGCAGACGGCATCGAGGCCCTCATCCAGCAGGTCGGTGTAGTCTATGAAGCGTGCGCCCGCGATACCCTCCTCATCGCACAGGTCCAGGCGCTCCCGGCGGATATCGCACGTGCCGACGAGTTCGCTGTCCTCCCGCGCATTGACCGCGCGTGCGTTGCACATGCCCCGCCCGCCGACACCGATGATCCCGAATCTCAACTTCTCCATGGTTGAATGTCCCGGCCTTTCAGTCGAGCAGGGAGCCCTGCCCGGCAGCATGAAGCAGATGTGCACCCCACGGGTGCAGCCTCAGGTTTGCCGTCACCTGGGGCGATTCCTCCGTGCGCGGCCACGGAGTTGGGGCATGCATCGGACAGCACGCAGCCGAAAAGCAGGCCATCGGCGTCCGGCGTCGAATATGCCTGCGTGATCGGGTGAGATGTTTGGATCGATTGCTATTGACGTATAAATAGTTCAGAAGTAAACTAAATTCATTGAGAGGCTCACGTCCATGTCGAAGCCCGGCCCTGAGAACCCGCGCCACCTTCATGCCCTGCACAGGGCGAACAAGTGGCTCCGCAAAGTCGGTGAAGCGGAGATGGCGCCGTTCGGGCTCCATCCCCTGCAGGGCTATGTCATGCACATGATCTATGGCGCCGGCGAGGACGGGCTCCCGCTGAGTGCGCTGGCGAACCGCCTGTCGGTCTCTCCGGCCCGCGTGACGCACCTGATCGACGATTGCGAGCGCGACGGGCTGGCGATCAGGGAGCGCGATGCGGAGGACCGGCGCGTCTGGCGCGTGAAGCTGACCGACAAAGGGCGCGAACTGCACGAGATACTCCACCCGCGCCACATGGCGATGGAGGACTGGCTGGTGTCGTGCTTCAGCGATGAGGAGTTTGAGCAGTTGAGCGCTCTGCTGGACCGACTTGTCGAGCACCTCAAGAGCCGGTTCGGACAGGCCGAGGACGAAGAGTAGCGGCAGCAACTCAAGCCGCAGATGTGGGACGCCCGCGGGCGCCTTTTTTTTGCTTCGAAATCCGAATATTTCATTATGTAAATATCGCAATCAAAAGGAATGTGCGCGCGGCGCCGTCCGTCAGAACGGGAGAAGTCTGCATATTGGCGAGCAGTGCGCGTTGCAGACGGTACCCCGAAGCGAGAGAACTGCCGCTTGCGGTGAGGTGACAGGATGAAGAAGACGATGAGAGTCTGGATCATCATTGGCGCGGTCCTGGTAGGCGCTGTAGGGGTGTTCCTCCTGGTCAGGGGACGCTTCGGATCGGCAAAGGAGACCGGGGAGCAAGCCCAGACGGCCACGGTGGAGCGGGGCACGGTGCGGAAGACGGTCAGCGCCGACGGCGTCCTGGTGCCGCTGACGACGGTTGAGGTGAAGTCGTATGCGGGCGGCAAGATAGAGGTCCTTGCCGTGGATGTTGGGGATCGGCTGAAGGCCGGCGACCTCATCGCGCGAATCGACCCGACCGACAGCCGGTTGAGCTATGACCAGGCGGCTGCCGAGCTTGTCGCGGCGCAGGCCAACAACACGCAGGCGGTGCTCGAGGCCGGTGCGCAGGTGAGACAGACACGCACCAGCATCACGCAGGCGCAAGCCGCCTACGATGCGGCTCTGAAGGACCTCGACAAGATCAGGAAGGCCGACCACCCGCAGGAGAAGGCGTCCGTTACTGCAAGCGTGGAGAAGGCGCGGGCGGCTCTGGCGGAGGCGCGGGACGAACTCGAAGGTCTCCGCGGCGCCACGCAGCCGCAGGAACTGGCCAGTGCGCAGGCGGCGCTGACGAGTGCGCGCGCGAGCCTGGAGGCGACGGAGAAGGACCTCGAGCGCATCCGGGCCGCAACCCATCCGCAGGCGAGTGCGCAGGCCAGATCGGCGGTGACCAGGGCCGAGACGACGGTTGCACTGCGGAAGAAGGAACTGGACCGCACACGCGCGCTGAACAAGGACGGATATGTCTCGCAGAGCGAGCTGGATGTCGCGCAGAGCGAGTATGACACCGCCAACGCCGAGTTGGCCTCCGTGCGCGAGACGGCATCAACTATCGGGGCGGGTCAGAAGGCCGAGGTGCTGTCGGCTGAGGCCAAAGTCGCGCAGGCACGGGCGGAGCTGGCGTCAGCCCAGAAGCGCTCTGACACGATTGCCGCCCAGCAGAGCACGGCGCTCAAGTCCGCGGAGAGCCGGGTGACGCAGGCGAGGGCGGAACTGACCTCGGCCGAGAAGCGGCTGAGCACCCTTGCGGACGAGCAGGATGCCGAACTACGAGCCGCGGAGGCGAAGGTCGAGCAACAGCGCGCGGCTTTGGAGCGCTCGCGCATCGACGGTGTCGCCGACGATGTGAAGCGGGCCGGTGTCCGCAGCTCACAGGCCTCAATCACGCGCGCCCAGGCGGAGGTCACCAACGCGACGACGGTGCTGGGCTATACCGTCATCACGGCGCCCCGTGACGGCGTCATCCTCGCGAAGCATGTCGAGGAAGGCAGCATGATCACCTCCGGCAAGTCTGCCGTGACCTCTGGTGAAGTCCTCGTCGACCTCGGCGACATCTCGACCATGTTTGTCGAGGTTGATGTTGACGAGGCCGACGTGGGGGAGATCGCCGTGGGCATGGATGTGGAGGTCACCATCGAGGCGGTGGCAGAGGTCACATATCACGGCCATGTGACGCGCATCGACCCGCAGGCCACTCAGCAGTCAAACGTTACGACGCTGAAGGCTGAGATTGAGATCAAGGAGCATGACGAGCGGCTGGTCCCGGGGATGACGGCGAGCTGCGAGTTTCTGGTCGGGGAGGCCGAAGACGCGCTGGTTCTGCCGCGACGCGCAATTCAGGAACGCGACGGCAGGCGGGTCGCCTACGTCCAGACGCAGAACGGTGTCGAGACCCGCGATATCACAATCGGGCTGCAGGGCGATGAGAGCACGGAGGTTCTCACGGGGCTGAACGAGGGCGAGACCGTGGTGATACCAAAGCTGGGCAACAACCGAACTGACTTCGCCGCGGAGATGCGCAAGCGCGCGATGGAACAAAGCGGAGCCGGCAACTTCCTCCGAAAGTGAAGTCGGGGTGAGCGTGGATGAGCATCATTGAGTCAATTCAGGTCGCGATGGAGGCCATTCTGGCCAACAGAATGCGCTCCGCACTGACGATGCTGGGCATCATCTTCGGTGTCGGCGCAGTCATCGCGGCGGTCTCGATGACTAAGGGCGCGGCAGAGGCCTCGATGGAACGCTGGGAGCAGATCGGTACCAACAAGCTCACGATCATGCCGGGGCAGATGATGCGGGGCCCGGTGCGCGCCGGCAACGTCGAGACACTGACGGTGGGCGATGCGAAGGCTATCGGGGACCAGGTCTCCAGGATCGAGACCGTCGCTCCGATGAAGCGCTCCTCGATGCAGGTGAAAGCCGGCAACCAGAACACGAACACGACCATCGTCGCTTCGATCCCGAGCTACATCGAGAGCGAGAAAATGACACTCCTGGATGGTCGTGTCTTCACCGACGATGAGGTCGACGGCCGGAAGAAGCTGGCCATCCTCGGCTCGGAGGTCGTTGAGACGCTCTTTGGTGAGGATGCCGCCGTGGTCGGTGAGCGCATCAAGATACAGGGGATGTCATTCGAGGTCATCGGGCAGCTTGCGGAAAAGGGCTCGTCCGGCTTCATGAGCCCGGACGACACGATTGTGATCCCGCTGGATACAGGCATCTACCGCTTGATGGGGAGTTCGTCTCGCAGCGGCGGGGTCAGGGATGCGGTCAGCGGCATCAATGTACTGATGGCATCGAGTGACGATATCGCGAGCGTCCGCAGCCAGATCAGCACCTTGCTGCGCGAGCGCCATGGCCTGGGCGATGATGCGGAGGATGATTTCAGCATCATGGCTGCGGCCGACATGGTCGAAAGCGCGGAGGCATCCAACCAGATCATGACGCTGCTGTTCGGGGCGATCGCGGCCGTCTCG
>DPJP01000014.1:0-2581 GCA_003542955.1 Armatimonadota bacterium | reverse complement strand
GCTGCAGTTTCTGATCGAGTCACTCACACTGAGTCTCGCCGGGGGGATACTGGGGGTCGCGTTCGGCATCGGGATGGCACTGATTCTGCGCATCTTCGTGCTGAACGCATCTATCGCATACGAGTGGGTCTTTGTCTCGTTCTGCTTCGCTGCGTGCGTGGGCGTGTTCTTCGGGATACTGCCCTCGCAGAAGGCGGCGGGACTGGACCCTGTGGAGGCATTGAGATATGAGTAACCTGCGAGCAATGACGCCCGCGCGGGCGACGGCGGATGCGATTGCCCTTGGCGTACTGCTGGTGCTGGGCGTGATGCCGCTTCTCGCGCATGCTGACGACGTCCCGATGGCGACGGGCCTGTCGCTGTCTGATTGCATCGGGACCGCCCTGCAGAGCAATCCGCGTATCGATATCAGCGGCCAGAGCGTAGTCAGCGCGCAGTCGAGTCTGCGCAAGATACGGAGCACCTACTCACCGAAGCTCACGCTGAGCGCGGCCGAGGGTCTCCAGGGCCGCGGCGCGGTGCAGACGGGCGACGACTCGAACCACCTCGAGCAGGCCGATGCGACGCTGAGATGGACGTTCTGGGACTCGAGCAGACAGGACAGCACCGGCCAGAGCCGAGCGCGCCTCGAGGCCGCCGAATACAGTCGCGACGACGCTATACGCGCCCTCGTGGAGCAGGTGGCGACCAACTACTACTCAGTGCTTGCCGCACAGGAGTTGCTGGGTGTTGCAGACCTCGGGGTCGAGTATGCCACTCAGAACCTCGCGCAGGTGCGCAGGCGCATCGAGGTCGGTGACGCGGCCGCTGTGGAGATTCACTCGGCCGAGGACGACCTCGCGCAGGCCCAACTGGACCTCATCGATGCCCGCAGCAGCATCCGAACTGCCCTGGCGCAGCTTCGCAACAGCATGGGTGTCTCGATGGCGACCGATCTGACGCTTTCGGGGGAAGCCGGGGAGTGGAATGCCGACATTCCGCCGCTGCAGACGGCGTTCGCCGACGCAGTCCGGGCGCGCCCCGACATCCTCTCTGCGGAAGCCGGCATCCGCGCGCAGCAGTATGCACTGAGCGCTGCGGGGGCCGCCGGGAAGCCCGTCTACTCGCTCGGTGGACAGGCATCGAAGCCGTTTGATGGCTGGGACGCCGGGAAGGAAGACTGGAGCGTGAGTGCCCAGGTGTCATGGGCGCTGCTGGATGGCGGAGCCAGCGCGGCCGACCGCCAGAGCGCGGAGGCGAGCTTGGCGAGTGCGAGGGCGACACTGCTGCAGATGTACAACGAGGTCGTGCTGGAACTGGAGAACGGACTTGTCGAGCTTCAGCGTACCGGCGAACGCGTCGCCGCCGCCGAGAAGTCGCACGAGGCGGCAAGAGCGCAGTTGGGCGCGGCGCAGGCCAGGTACCAGAACGGATTGGCGATTTTGCTGGAAGTGACCCAGGCGCGGCGGAGTTTCACCAGCGCCGGGGCCACCCGGGTGCGCGCCCGGTACGAATATAGTGTCGCGCTGGTAGCCCTCCACAGCGCGATGGGCACACTTCCCGTGCCGGGCGCGAGCACCTCCGACGAGGAGTCCACCTATGATTGAGACTGTCGATCTCCATAAGCACTACCAGATGGGCGACATCACCGTGAAGGCGCTGGCCGGTGTCTCGGTATGCATCGAGCAGGGCGAGTTTGTGGCGGTCATGGGGCCGTCGGGCTCCGGCAAGTCGACGTTCATGCACCTGATCGGCTGTCTGGACTCGCCGACGTCGGGCAGGTGTGTCATCGACGGGGAGGATGCCTCGAAGCTCGACCAGTACGAGCTTGCGCACCTGCGCAACGACAAGATCGGCTTTGTGTTCCAGAGCTACAACCTGCTGCGCACCGCCACGGCGCAGCGCAATGTCGAGCTTCCGCTGATGTACAGCGTGCGCGATATCGACGGCCCGACACGGCGTCGGCGGGCGCTTGAAGCCCTCGAGGCCGTCGGTCTCGGGGATCGGGTGACTCACAGGCCGACGGAACTCTCAGGCGGGCAGCAGCAGCGTGTGGCGATCGCCCGCGCGCTGGTCAATCAGCCGGCGATCCTGCTCGGGGACGAGCCCACCGGCAACCTCTCCACACGCCAGGGGATGGAGATCATGGCGATCCTCCAGAAGCTGCACGATGATGGCCACACGATCGTGATCGTTACACATGAGCCGGAGATCGGCCGACATGCCGAGCGCATCATCCACTTCCGCGACGGCGTGGTCGAGTACGAGAAGCAGGTCGAGGACCGCATCATCGCCGCCGAGATGCTGGCTGCCGCCGGCGCCGAGTAGGGACTGAGGGGGCGATGGCGCGGGCTCGGCACTGCCCGTGCGCGAGCCGCATCGCCCTCTGCACGTCGTGTCGGGTGCACAGAGATGTCGTGGGCCGGGTAGGCCGAGACTCTCGCAGGCTCGGTTCCCGGTCCGTGCGGCGCTCCGGTACGGCCTACTGGGGGCTGTACCGAAGTCTCAAGGCAGATGCGGGGCACGCAGGAGACGGTGGTACGGATGGCGTCACATCCTGAGGATTGGTTCAGCTGCAAGACCCCCGTCCAGTGCTGATGGG
>DPJP01000491.1:11931-12199 GCA_003542955.1 Armatimonadota bacterium | reverse complement strand
CCACCCTGTGCTGGGCGACATCCGGGGCTACCTGACCTCCAGCGCCTGCGCGCAGTGGAGTTGTGGTCGCATGGTCAGGGATACGCAGAAGTGGGAAGTGCCGCATAACGACGGCATCAACATCGGCTTCATTGACGGCCATGCGAAGTGGGTACAGGGGAATGCGGCCTGGGGCGCGTACAACGCCGGAGCCATGAACCCGACCACCTCGTGAGTTCACCGCAGTGCGGGCTGTCGATGTCGAAACTGCCCCACGAGATTGCCGCAC
>DPJP01000491.1:11655-11880 GCA_003542955.1 Armatimonadota bacterium | reverse complement strand
TGCTCTGTGTGAGCCGGTCCGTGCGGAGGGGCTGGAGTAGGATCAGGTGAAGGATGCTGTAGTCCCCGCGGCGAAGGTGCCCCTGGTTAGGGGCGTATGCCCAGAGGTATACTTCGAGTGTATCAGGACGCGGACAATGCTGCACGCAACGTGAGCAGCCAGAACACGAAGCGGAGGGCAGTCGACATGCAGAGGCACAGAGGCTTTACGCTGATCGAGTTGCTG
>DPJP01000491.1:4742-11649 GCA_003542955.1 Armatimonadota bacterium | reverse complement strand
CCATCCTGGCGGCGATCCTGTTTCCGGTGTTTGCCCGGGCCAGGGAGAAGGCGAGGCAGAGTACGTGCTTGAGCAACACCAAGCAGCTTGTGCTGGGCATTCTGATGTATGCGGAGGACTACAGCGAGTGCCTGCCGATGTCGCGGAGTTGGAGCACCCCCGGTAACGCAACCGAGACCGGGTGGACCACCCTCGTCGCCCCGTATCTGAAGAATACGCAGATCTTCAAGTGCCCGAGCGCGACTGCCGTCGCCGTCAACTACGGCTCCTCGTGCCACAGCAGCTACAGCGCGATGGCACGCAATGCGGGCCGGGCAATCGGGGACATCTACTACCCGTCGGAGATGTATGTGATCATGTGCGGGCTGACAACCTATACGCACCCGCCGGAAAACTGCTGGCCCGGTGTGTGTGGGTGTACGGCCTGGAACTTGACATTCCGGCACAACGACGGCACCAACGTCGGCTACTGCGACGGGCATGCAAAGTGGCTGCAGGCCAACAACCTGTATCAGAATACGCGCCTGTGGCGCAACGTGCCCTGAGTCCGGACCTGCAGGCGAACTGATCTGCTAACGACGGCGCAGCCGATGGGGACGGCTGCGCCGTCTGCGTGTGTGGCGGAGGCGAGCAGCGTGCGGAAGCAGCAGAGAGGGATTCGAGTGTCAAGAGACGAACTCGGCAGGGGGGGTGATTGATTCCCACAAACTCCCCCAGGAGGGTTCCGCGGGTGAAACAGCAACTCACTCTGGAGCAGTTGTGCCGCGAGGCGGCGTGGTTTGCGCAAGCTGAGGCGACGCACGCCGAGCCGGCGCTCTACGGGGTGGACAATGGGAAGACGATCGGCACGTACCTGGAGCACAAGTTCCGGCGGCACCTGAGAGACAACTACACATATGACGAGGGGAACTCGGCGGACGGTATTGACTTTCCCGGGCTGAGCGTGGACATGAAGGTCACGCGACGGAGCCAGCCCCAATCATCCTGCCCCTTCAGGTCAGCCCGACAGAAGATCTTCGGCCTGGGTTACTCGCTGTTGGTGCTTGTCTACGAGAAGTCGGATGATGATGTCGCCCGAACCGCGACACTCGAGATTCTGCACGCAATCTACATTGGACAGCATCGAACAGGTGACTACACGCTCACTCGTATCCTCAGGGAGTACTACGAGCACGAGGCGAACGAGGAGGACTTCGTTGCGGTCCTCCGTGACAGGAATCTGCCGGTGGACGAGATCGGGGCTCGTGAGATCGCCGAGCAGTTGATCGAGCGACCACCGGAGCAGGGCTACGTGACTGTGTCAAACGCCCTGCAATGGCGACTTCAGTACAGCAGAGCGATCTCAGTCGCGGGGACGGTTGATGGCGTGGCGGAGTTGCTTCCAGGCAAGGAGCCGGTGGCATGACCGACCGACGTGCGGAGTTCGGGGACTTCCAGACGCCGCTTGCGTTGGCGCGGGACACGTGCCGGCTTCTGGCGGCCTCCGGAGTGCGCCCGCGGTCACTCATCGAGCCGACCTGCGGGACAGGGACATTCATCGTCGCGGCACTTGAGACATTCCGCGACGTAACGCACGTGCTGGGTATGGACATCCGCAGCAGCTACGTGGAACAGGCACGGCATGCACTGGAGGGACTCGGATATGGGGGCACGCTAGAGCTCTGGCAGGGCGACTTCTTCGAGACAGACTGGTCCACGGTCCTGTCTCGCATCCCCCAACCAGTCCTGGTCGTGGGGAACCCGCCATGGGTCACCAACTCGGAGCTGGGTGCGCTCCGGAGTTGCAATGTGCCGCACAAGGCGAACTTCAACAACCATGCGGGAATCGAGGCCATTACGGGCAAGAGCAACTTCGACATCTCGGAATGGATGATCAACAAGCTGCTTGAGACCATGTCGCAGGCCCGGGGAACCGTGGCGATGCTGTGCAAGACGAGTGTGGCCAGGAAGGCGCTTGCTGAGGCTTGGCGGGACGGGCACCGCATAGGGCAGGCGAAGACGTACGCGATCGATGCAGCGACCCATTTCGGCGTTGCCGTGGACGCGTGTCTCCTGGTCTGCGAATCGGCCGAGGGCAGGCAGAGCGGTTCCGTTTGCGGGGTGCATGCTTCGCTGTGGGCCTCGAGACCGCAGCAGACCATCGGGTACCGGCACGGAGACGTTGTCTCAGACGCGGCGCTCTACGACAGGTGGCGGCATCTTGAGGGAAGCAGCCCCTATCTGTGGCGCTCGGGCGTGAAGCATGATTGCGCGAAGATCATGGAGCTGCGCCGTCGAGGGGACGGCTGGCTGAATGGGCTGGGCGAACAGGTGACGCTCGAGGACAGCTGCCTGTTCCCGATGCTGAAGAGCTCCGACGTGGCAAATGGACGGGAGCCGACCCGCTGGATGCTGGTGCCACAGAGGGAGATGGGGGAGGATACCTCACGCATCAGACGCGCCGCGCCAAGGACGTGGGCGTACCTGGCGCGACACGCGGAACGGCTTGACGCACGGGCCAGCACGATTTACCGGAAGCGGCCACGGTTCTCCGTGTTCGGCATAGGCCCCTACACATTCGCTCCATGGAAGGTTGCCGTTGCGGGCTTCTACAGGGGCATTGACTTCCGTGTGATCGGCCCGCAAGGGGCTACGCCCGTTGTCTTTGACGACACGGTGTACTTCCTCCCATGCGCGACAGAAGCTGAGGCCCAGCTGCTCGCGCGCCTGCTCAATGCCCCGCCGGCACAGAGCTTCATCAGTTCGCTCATTTTCCACGGCACGAAGCGTCCTATCACAGCTCAGGTTTTGAGGCGCCTCGACCTGTGTGCTCTCGCCAGGGAGTTGGGGCAAGAGCGAGAACTCATAGAGCACGCCGCACGCAACCACTACCTGATACCCGGCACCATCAGTGGACAACAGAGCTTGCCGCTGACATTCGGGGGCTGAACTCCAGGCGTGCGATTCCAGGTGTCTGTCGCGGTCCGACGGCGCTCATGGACGGTTGTGCCTGGCAGCCGTTCTCCGCCCCTTCCCATGAAGGCACCCGCGCCCGAGGTGGCGAACCTCTGTCCATCGCCAACTCCACCAGCAGGGTGATCTCATGTCAGCAGGCAACCGGTCCGTCCTCGCCATTATCGACAGTCGCAAGCTCCCAGACCGCCTCGGCGCCGATCACACCATCTTCGCCGCGCTCAAGCACTTCGGCATTCCCTGCGAGGTGCTCGACGGCGGCGACTACATGGGCGCGATCCCCGAGTACATCGCGCCGCGGGCACTCTATGTCATCGCGCACGACGGCGCGGCGGAGTGGCTCAAGCCGGAGGTGGCCGCGCGCATCGCCGAGGCGGTGAAGCAGGGCGCGGGGCTCATCTGCTTCGACCGCCGCGTAGATGAGTGGCCGAGTGACCTGCGCGGGCTGCTGCCGACGGATGTGGGTCAAGCGCGCGTGGGCACGCTGAGCATCGCCGAGCAGCCGTCGTTTGTCACCCACGGGCACGAGCCGGGGGCGGAGCTTGAACTCGAGCAGGAGATCGCTGTTGTCACGCTGCCATCTTCCGCAGGGTGGCAGCCGCTGGTGACCACGGGCGACGGGCAAGCGGTCATCGCGAGCGGGGCGGCCGGCGAGGGTCGCGTGGTGCTGTTCGGCGCGGGCGAGCAACTCTACGCGGAGGGCGTGTTCGGGCATGTGCGGGGGATTGATGGGCTGATGTGGCGCTCGATAGTCTGGGCGGCGGCCAAGCCCTTCCCGATGCGGTGCATCCCACCGTATGTGACGGCACGGATGGATGACTGCAACGGGACGTGGAACGCCTTCGACTATGTTCGGGTGATGAACCGCTACGGCATCGGGCCGAACCTGGGTCTGTTCATCGACGAGATGGGCCCGACCGACTGGGCGGCGGCCAAGCGGCTGTACGATGCCGGGGGCGCGGACTTTTCGATGCACGCCTTCAGGGACGACTTCTACACCGCGCGGCCCAACTACACCCCGTACGCCGTGCTGCCAGACAAGCCGGACCTGTCAAACGGCGGCACGCAGGTGGCCTTCGAGGGCCTCTCGATGGACCATCATACGGGCCTGGACCTGCCGCTCGAGACGATCCAGCGGAACTTCCGTCGGATGGACGAGGCGTTCTCGCGCGCGGGCATCCAGCACAGTCGGGTGCTCAACTCGCACTTCGGCGAAGTCGGCTGGGGCGCGGTGCCACTGTTCCTGGAGCGCGGGGTGGACATGCCCACCAACAACACGGCCTTCGGGCAGCTGTACGGCAACCAGCCGGTCTGGCACCCGAAGCCATACGGCATCCGGGGGCTTTCGGGGCGCTACGGCGTCACGATAGACCGCTGCCCGCAGCATCCGGGGATGACCTTCGTCGCGATGTCGGTCTCGCATGCGCGCAAAACCCACATGGGCCTTGATATCCTCAGCGGCCGCGTGCCCTTCATCGGCGAATCGGAGACGCCGAAGCTCGATGAAGCCGCGGCGGCGGGCATTGCCAACATCAAGCTGGGGCTGGATGCGCTCGCATACGGGATGCTGTTTACGCACGAGGAGCGCATCAACGTCATCAGCCTCGAGGACTGGGAGTATGTGGTGAACTCGATTGTGAAGGGCCTCGACGGCTGGGAGGTCGAGTATGCCGAGCGCGAGCACGTGGGGGTCACGTGCAAGCGGCTGTTTGACTCCGCGCTGGTGCGGGCGAATCTGACCGAACAGGGCCTGCACTGCGTACTGTGCGGGCAGACGGATGGCCCGTCGCCGCTGACGATCTGGGAGAATGACGGCGAGGGCTGCACGCGGCGGGTTGTTGAGGTCGATGCGCTGGAGGGCTATGCGGAGGTGCAACTCGGGCGGTGAGGGGCAAGGGGCGGGCCTTCTGGTCGGCCAAGAGAGACAGATGAATGCCGACGACTGACAGGCGTTACGTGCCACACTTCTCTTACACCCATCAGATGGTGGCGCATCTGATGGCGATTGAGGGCGCCCGGCGGGTGGTCGACGTGCTGCCCCTGCCCCCGGATAGCGCCTTCCTGCTGCGGTTTGAGGCTCTCCGGCGGTCGACTCACTTCTCCACGAGCATCGAGGGGAATCAGCTCTCGCTCGACGAGGTGAGAGAAGGGATCGCGCAGGCCGACCGCAGCGGCAGTCGGCAGGACCAGGAGGTCCGTGACTACTGGACTGCTCTGGAGTGGCTGGAGCAGCAGGTGGAGGCCCGAGCGCTCCTGGATGAGCAGTTCATCCGGCGCCTGCACCGTATCATCATCGTCCGTGGGAGAGGCCGCAGGGGCGAGATAAGCGAGTACCGGGAACGGGAGTGTCCCGTTGTGGACAGCGCGACGGGGCAGATTGACTATGCGCCACCCGCCCCTGCCGATGTGCCGGGACTGATGGCTTCGCTCGTGGCATGGCGGAACTCGAAGGATGCCGCAGCCCTGCCCGCCCCCATCCGGGCCGGGATACTGGGCTATCAATTCGTGACAATCCATCCATTCGGTGATGGGAATGGACGCACCGCACGCGCGTTGGCAACGGCAGAGTTGTGGTTCGCGGGCTACGGTATGCGCGGGTTCCTGTCGCTGGAGGAGCACTACTACAGGGATCTGCAGAGATACTACGACAGCCTCCAGATGGGCCTGGACCCCGACTACTACCGTGGGCGAAGCGATCCGGACCTGACCCCATGGCTGGAGTACTTCAGCGAGACGATGGCGGCCGCGGCATCGGACGTTGAGCGACGCGCGGAGCAGTTGCGGGAGTTCGAGGATCATCCCGCCGCGCCCTGGGAGCAGTTGCCCCGGCGTCAGCAGCAGCTTCTCTGCAGGCTGGTGATCGAGCATCCGGAGGCAGGGCAAGCGCCAACGTTCTCTCCCGCCGATGTGGCCAGGTGGTTCATGATCGGCCCGAGCGCCGCACGCAAATGGACGATGGCGTGGCATGCCGCCGGCTTCATCGAGCCCGCGAGCGGAGAACGGCGGATACGGAGTTGGCGCCTCGCCGACACCCATGCCGGGCTCATAGAAGTAGTTCGTAATGCACTTGTGCGCATTGAATAGCGCACCATATCAGGCGCGGCTGCGTATATGTTTGTGCAGCAATTTTGCTGAATACTATACTCTCCTGTACTACTGCCCCATCAGATAACGCACCTACCCGACGCGGCATAGGTGCATTATCGACACCGGGGACACACCTTGCTGGAGGACGCACCATGGGACGCACCTTGCTGCCGTCAGTGATACTCCTGTGCGCGGGCCTCGCTCTCGCCGCTGGGGCCGCGCAACCCGACCGTGCCGACACGCAGGAGCCGTGGAGCCGGCCGCTGTGGGTGGTCCACCGCGGCGGCGAGGTCGGGGTGCCCGAGAACACCATGGCTGCCATCCGGCATTCCGTCGAGCAGGGCGCGAGGTATCTCGAGGTCGACCTGCAGACCACCACCGACGGCAAGATCGTGCTGCTGCATGATGAGACACTCGACCGCACCACGACCGGAGAGGGCGAGCTTATCGAGCATACCTGGGCACAGATCAGAGACCTCGATGCGGGCTCGTGGAAGGACGCGGCCTTCGCCGATGCGCGTATTCCTCTGCTCTCGGAGGTGCTCGGCTACTGCAAGGCAAACGGCGTGCGGCTGCTGCTGGATATCAAGTCGGCGGGCGCCGCCGGGGCCAGTCTGTATGAGCTGCTCAACCAGTTCGACATGCTCGACGATTGCCGCGTCTATATGCGGGCAGGAGCGGCGCAGCCGGAGGTGAAGGCGGCGCTGGACCCGAGGCTGGTGCCCTTCCCCGGCAGCCTGGTGCAGCCGTGGGGCAAGGAGACGCCGCGCGAGAAGATGCAGAAGGCGCTGGATAACGAGAAGGCCGTTGGCGGGCTGGTCAGCTCATACCAGTGGGTGCTGGATTTCGAGGGGGAGGGCGGGTAGGC
>DPJP01000491.1:0-4658 GCA_003542955.1 Armatimonadota bacterium | reverse complement strand
AGGCCGGCGGGAGGAGGGGGGTAGACGGCAAACGGCCACGACCACTGCTCCGGAGATGGGCTTGGGTGCGGCACCCGGCGTGCGACGCCAGATGGTCTGCCTGAGCCTGTTTTCGGAGGAGAGGGAGCGCGAGTAGGCAGCTTACCACCGGTACACCCGGCGCTCGTAGGGGCCGAAGGTGTCCGTCCAGGCGCCGTCGGCTGCGGGTATCTCGCGATCCTCGAAGAGCACATCAACCTGCCCCGCTGCGCCGGGAGAGCGGAATTGCGCCTCGACCGGCTCCGCCTGCGTGTTGACTGCCAGCAGCCAGCCGTGGCCGTCGTGGGAGAAGGCCCTCTGCAGGATGTTGGGCTCCGAGCACTCGACCTCCGGCGCCGGCGCGAGGCTGCAGATCACCGGCGCCAGCGCATCAACCTCGATCAGCAGCGCCCGCATCTGTTCGAAGCATGCCTTCGAGCGCGGGACCTGGGCGAAGTAGTAGATGCCCCTGGCACCCTCGATCAGGCTCCCGTACGCCATGCAGGAGAGTTCGCGCGGCGAGGGCTCGCGATCCATCCAGTAGGCGTACCCGGTCCCCTGCAGCCACATCCAGACGGGCTTGCGCTCGGGGTCGGCGGCCTGCTTCATAGCCCGCACCGCGCTGATCGCGGCGGAGGGCGAGCTGTGCGGGATCGGGTAGACGTCAGTCGAGTAGATGTCGCCGGTGTGCTCGGTGAGCTTGCTTGCGAGGTAGTTGATCAGCGCCGGATGGTTGGGGTCGAGTTCGCGTGCGATGTGGTAGCGGGCATCGGCCTCGGCGAAGCGCTCGCCGCTCGGCTCGTCGTACACATACCAGCACAGGAGCGCCGGGTGGTTCCTGAGGGTCCGGATGTGCTCGGTGAAGCGCTCACGCGTGATGCGGCCATCGAGCCACGGGATGACCCGCAGGCCGACCTGTGCGCAGCGGTCGAAGATGCCCGCCAACTGCTCCGTGGTGGTCGCCTCGCGTATCTGGATGCAGACATCGCGGAAGCCCGACTGCGCGACGAAGTCGAGGATGGCCAGGTCGGAGATGAACTCGAGGCCGAATGAGTGCTGCACGTATGGCTCGCCATCGAGCAGTACGCGGCCATGCTCGTCGATGGTAACGGTGGCGGGCGTGACGGGGCCGGTGACGGTGCGCCCGGCGGCGATCTGCGGGCTGCGGCGCGGCGGGCTCCAGTCCACCGACTGCTCGCGGCGGGCGATGTCGGCATCGGCAAACGCCGCGTGGAACTCCGGAGTGGCGGCATCGAGATTCTGGAGCTGCACGGCGTCGATCCAGAGCGTCCCGGGCGCCTTCGGGCTGATGACAACGGTCATCTGGTCGGCGCGTGGGACCGCCGGCAGACTCGCCTGCATCCACTCGGCGCCGATCTCCACCTGCACGCTCTTCCCACCGCAGGAGAGGGTCACGGGAAGCGCCGCGACATCCGACTTCATCCATGCAGAGAGGACCAGCGTCTCGGCCGACCGCGGCGCGCTGATCCATGCCGAGGAGGCGCTCAACAGCGGGAGGTCTTGCGTGTTGTGGATGCGCAGGCTGCGCTGCCCGTCGTGGGCCTGCGTCTGGTCGACACTGAAGCGCTCGCGCCAGAGGTCCATGTTGGTCGCCCACGGCAGATGCCCGACGCCCCAGTGGCCACTCCCCCATGCGTACGGCAGGCCGCCGCTGAGAATCTCGAAGCTCCCGTTGCGCAGATAGACCTCCGCGGGGTCCTCGGGCAGCGCCTCGAGCTTGCGGAGCAGGAATGTCGCCTTCCCGGCTCCCGTACTCCAGACGGAGAAGCGGAAGCGCTGGATGGTACTCCAGCCGCCGGGATCGCCCTCCTTGCCGAAGCTGTCGAGGCGGAACACCTGCTGCGTCCAGGCGTCGGGCAGTCCACCCCACCAGAAGCGCGCGTGCCAGCCGGTGGGAGTGGCGAAGTAGAGGCCGATGTTACCGCCCAGCCCGCCGTTGATCGCGCGGACCTCGAAGCTGATACGCCCGGCAGTGGAGAGGTCCATCGGCAGCACGAGGTCCCAGCAGGCGCGGTCTTTCTCACCCTTGAACTCGGCGTCGAGCGCGATGGCCGTAGTCCCGTCGTCAAGCTCAACAACCCGCACCGGCAGGCTGCCGAACTGCGGCTGCCAGTGCTGCCGGGCGGTTTCGGTATCGGGGTAGTCGAAGCCGGGAAGGGGTTGGGCGACTGCGATTGCGCCGAGGCAGGCAATCAGCGCTGCGGTGATGATGGCATTGCGCATCTGGATGGCTCCCTGGTCAAGTGGGGAATGGTCTGTGGGGAGACGTTTCGCCCACGGGCGGAGGAGGGCCTGCAGGGGGTGGGGGCTGCAGGTGTGGGCGCCTGCAGTACTGGTGGAGGGCGCTATGTGGGTCCAGAGGCGCGATCTACCGCTGTGCGGGTGCCACGTCCGCAATGCCGATGTTCGTATCCACCGCGTACCTACCAGGTGTCGCGGTCAATGGTCTCGCACCCCTCCTGCACTGCGCGGCGCATCTGCTCGGCGTCTGCATCGGTGGCGCCACCAACCGCAGTGCTCCAACGGCGTACCTGTTCTCCAGCCTCGAGCCGCGTGAGAACGTCGAGCAGTGCCCGGATGTTCTCTTCGGGCAGCCCGCCCAGAAGCTCAATGAGCTGCTCACGGTGTGCACTCATCGGCGATCCCTCCCGGCTGGAGCATATCCGGAGTCTCTGTCGGTCTCATTATGCCTCAATGGGGGGTGCAATGCATCAGGTGTGGTGCGTCTTCAGCACGGGACGGCCCGACGGCGACCCGCCGTCTGGAATCCCGTCCGAGGCACACTGCCCTTCGTGGCTGCCCACCATGCGTGATCCCCGCATGTGGCACAGACCTGAGGCTGTGGGAGCTCTTCTCCCGATTGCGCCAGAGGGTTGACCCGGCATTCGAGCATGGACTGAAGTCCGTGCTACATGGGTGCTGAAAGATGGGCTGCTCAGCGGGCTGCAGTGTGGTGCCGGCTGGCTGCGAACGGCAGTCCGTGCTTCCCGCCCAACCGATCATCGAGGCGCAGGCGAGTCTCCTGACGCCGCCCGAGACGACGGGGCCGCGTCCCTCGGCTCGCCCCTCCGGCAAAGGGATGGGGCCATCGCGCCCGGCGCCTCAGGCTCTATCGTCAGGCCCCTGCCCCACTGAGGCAGGCCCATCGTCGCTCCGCGAGGAAATGCTCCCCCAGGCCACAGACTGCATTCGAGGGATGTGAGCAGCCGTGAGACCGATATCGCGACTCGCAGTGGTGGGGATGATCCTGATGGTGATGACCGGCGCCGGGGCACAGGAACTCAAGTCCGCGCAGATCGCCCATCCGGCGATGCCCGCGTCGAGCGGCTCGGCGGAGGGCGCGCGGGCAGCGGTCGACCCAGTCCTCGACCGTGGCATGGAGTTCATACTCGACATGGTACCCGAGCGCAACGGCATCCGCTTCTGCGAGTGCCCCAACTGCGACATGGGCACCCAGGCCGGCCAGATCGCCTGGAACGGCATCGACGACCCCGAGCGGGTCCATTGCCAACACTGCGGGCATGTGTACCCCTCCGAGCAATACCCCATGGACAAGACAATCCAGTTGAAGAACAGACGCGGGAAGGACGTCGAGTGGCGCTACTACGAGCTGCCCGACGGGGACAGGTGCTTCTTCGATGCGCGGGGGCGCTATGAGCGCAAGAGCTGGGCGGCGCGCTTTGTGCTGCAACTGGCCGATGCGTGGGTGGCGACAGGCGATGAGAAGTACGCCGACGCCGGGGCGGAGCTGCTCTATGACATCTCGCAGAAGTACGCCGGCTGGTGCTTTGTGAATGATGACGTGAGCAAGCCCGACGGCCCGGTGCCTGACGCGGAGCCGCCGTACATGTACTGGGGCGGCATCTGGAGCCGCTGGTTCTACGCCGATGCCCCGATGACTGTCGCCTATGCGTATGACCGCCTCTATGACAGCGGCGCCTTCGAGCGCCTCGGCCAGAGGAAGGGCCTCGACGTGCAGGCCGCTATCGAGAACGACATGTTGCATGCTTCGATCGAGTTCCTCCGCACCTACAAGGAGTACTACAGCAACATGTCGCCGCATATCTATGAGAGCCTGATCGTGTACGGGCGAATCCTCAACGAGCCCGACTATGTGCATGACGGCGTCCAGCGGGCCGTCGACCTGCTGCGCAACCAGTTCTTCTTCGACGGCATCTGGATGGAGGGCACGATCTCGTACCACCAGCAGACAACGGGGCTTCTGCAGCGGGTGCTTAATGTGGCGAAGGGCTACTCCGACCCGGCGGGCTATGCGTGGCCGCAGAGCGGGCAGCGTTTCGACGATCTGGACATGCAGCGCGATCTGCCGTTTGTGGGCAAGGCGATCGACTCGGTACGGGCATTGACCTTCCCGAACGGCCGGATCGTCGCAGTCCATGACGCATGGGCAACCAGCAGCTCGAAGACCACGGAGACCAACTCGCCGGTACTGCTCTCCGGGATGCGGCACGCGCGACTCGCGCGTGGCGAGGACAGCACCGCGATGCAGGCGCACCTGCACTTCAGCGGCGGCTATGGCCACACACACGCGGATACGCTCAACCTGATCCTGTTCGGTCGTGGCAGGGAGCTGCTCTCCGACATCGGCTACACCCACA
>DPJP01000158.1 GCA_003542955.1 Armatimonadota bacterium | reverse complement strand
AGAACTGGAAGATGAAGCCGACGTCGGTGCGACGGTACTCGGTGAGCTGCTGGTCGTTGAGTGCGGTAATCTCACGCCCGTGCACCCAGACACGGCCCTCCGTGGCGACATCCAGGCCCCCGACGATGTTCATCAGGGTCGTCTTCCCGGAGCCACTGGGGCCTAAGAACAGCACAAACTCGCCCTCGGGGACATGCAGGTCGATATCTGTGAGCGCCTGGACCTGCACCGCGCCCATGTCGTATGTCTTGCTGACCCGCTCGAGGACAACGCCGTCGTCGGTCGCCATGGCAGCCTACCCCGGGCCCGCGGCGCCGGTGACCGGCTGCTCGGGCTCGGGAGCCTTCCTTGCCCGCACCCGTACACCGTCGGAGATCGCGTCTTTGCCGGACACCACAACCCGGTCGCCTGCAACGACGCCACCAAGTATCTCGGTCTGGGTGTAGTTGCTGAACCCGGTCTCGACCTTCACCTTCGTCGCGAGCCCCTGCTTGATGACATAGACAAACGAGTCGGCGCCCTCCTCGAAGACGGCATCCGCGGGCACGAGCAGTGCCTGGTCCTTCAACTGGGTGTCCGCGGCGATATCGACGGCCATGCCGGGCTTGAGCACCTCGGCCCCACCCGCCACGCTGATCCGCACGCGGACGATCTTGGCCTTCACTCGCCCGACGCCCTTGGGCAGGGCGGCGCCGCCGACGCTCTCGACCTTGCCCGCGAAGACGCGGTCGGGATAAGCCTCACAGAGCACCCGCACCACCTGGCCCTCCCTGATGCGGCTGATGTCCTCATCGTCCACATCGGCCATCACCCAGACATCCTCACGGTTGACGATCGTGACGATCGGGACCTGGGGACCAACGATGGCGCCGACATCGACATGCTTGACCGACACCACGCCGTTGGTCGGGCTCTTGACGACGGTTTCGGCCAGCGTCGTGCTCGCGGCCTGCAGCGTCGCGCGTGCCTGCTTCTGGCGGGCGATTGCCACACTCAGTCGGTGGATGGCGGCCTCCGTGGCTTTGAACGAGGTCCTTGCGGCATCCTTCTGCGCCTTTGCCAGGGCGAGCTTCTGCTCCTGGGCCTTCACGTCTTCCTCGCGCGTACCGGAGACGAGCAGCAGGACATACTGCCGGTTCTGTTCCAGTATCGCTTTGGCCTGTCTCAGGCGCGCTTCGCTCGCGGTGAGTTCCTTGCGCCGCACCTCGACAAGCTCCGAGGAGGCCTCCGCCTCGGCAACGGTGCCCCTGGCCGCCTCGACGGAGCCGCGCGCGGCGGCGATATCCTCACTGCGGGAGCCCTCCCGGAGCAGCTCAAGCGCCTGCGTCCTGGCCTCCCGATTCGCTTTGGCGCTGAGCATCGCTGCCTGTGCGTCGTCGAGTTCGGCCTTCGAGATAGCGCCCTGCGCATGGAGCCTGCCGGCGCGCTCGTATTGTCGCTCCCGGTTAGTCGCCTCGGCCCTGGCGGCATCGAGCGCAGCGCGGGCCTGCTCGATCTCTTGTGCGCGCGGCCCCTCGGTGAGCTGCTCGAGCCGCGCCTGCGCGGCGGCAAGCTCTCCGCCCGCCATCCGCTTCTGGGCGGCCGCGGACTTCTCCGCCTGCTTGAGCGCGGCCCTGGCGGCCTCGACACCCGCCTCTGCCGCCCACACATCCGCCCTGGCTGCCTCGACGGCCGCCTCCGCCCGCGCGATCTCGTACCCCAGCGGGCCGCTGCGGGCCTTGTCCAACTGCGCCTTCTCGATCTTCTCGGTCGCCTGCGCGCCGTCCACGGCCGCCTTCGACTCCCCACGCTGGCGGTCGAGGTCGGCCGAGGCGATCTCGACCTCGGCTTCCGCGGCCTGCAGCGCCGCTTTCGCCTCGGCAACGGCGGCCTGAGCCTTCTCATCGCTCACAAGGGCAACGACTTCGCCCAGCGTCACGGTCGCGCCCTCGTGGACATACAGCTCTCGGAGCGATCCGGAGGCTTCGGGGGCAAGGTCGACCTCGATGGACTCGACGACGCCGTCGGTGGAGAGGGGTGTGACGAGGGGTGCGGTTCGCGCCTCGGCGAACTCGACGGGGACACCGCCGGCACGTGCATGGAGAGCGGCGGCAGCCACGATGATAGCCAGTACAACCGCGCCTGCGATGACGAGCACTTTCCTCGACATGTGATGACACCGTCCGGTGACGTGCGTGACTGCGTCTGCGTTGTGCGTATGGCCAATCGGGCGGCAAGGGCAATCTAACTTTGGTGCGGGAACGGCTGTCGACCCCGCGGCACGGAGCACCCGGGGTCTGGCGGGATTATGACGGGCAGAGATTCCCCTGTCAAGGAAAATCGGGCCTCGGGAGGCTCTCACGGAGGCCGGGGCGAAGACACCGCTCGACATGGTCCGTGCTCTGGCAGACGAAAGGAGCATCACACCGATGCGCATGTATGTTGTGACAGACCTCGAGGGTGTCGCCGGGGTCTACCAGTGGGAGAACCGCGACGACACGAGCCTCGAGAACCATGAACGCCGCTGCCGCCAGCGCCGCTGGAGCGCCGCGGAAGTCAACGCCATGGGCGAGGGCTTCTTCGCGGGCGGGGCGACCGAGGCGTGGGTCTACGACGGCCACGGGGCAGGCTACACCATCGACATCGGCCTCGTCGACCCCCGCATCCGCATCCTGCATGGTCGCGGAGCGCCGAGCTACTGCACCGGGCTGGATGAGAACTGCGCGGCCATCGGCAGCCTCGGCACCCACGCCATGGCGGGGACGCAGTGGGCCAACCTCGCCCACACGATGGGCACCTCGATCCGCCGCTACTCGCTCAACGGCATCGATGTCGGCGAGACGGGCTACCAGGCGTTCCTGGCAGGCCATTTCGGCGTCCCGTTCGTCTTCTGCGCGGGCGACGCCTACGCATGCCGGGAGATGGAGGAACTGGTGCCGGGCTGTATCACCGTCGCGGTCAAGGAGGGCATCGGCCTGATGGCAGCCCGCACCGTTCCGCCGACGCGCTCCTGTGAGATGATCCGCGAGGCCGCCGAGGAGGCCATGAAGCATATCGACGAGATCGAGCCGCTCAAACTCGAGCCGCCGATAGTCTTCCGCTGCGAGTATTACGAGCCCACTCTCGACCCCGAGAAGACCAGCCCGAACAAGCACATCATCGACAGCCACACTTTCGAGATCGAGGCCGAGAACATGGTCGACTTCATGAACAAGATGTACGGCTTCGATCCCAGTTACGTGCCAATCTGGGAGACCTACACGCCCGTCAGCATGCCGCGGGAGGGACGATCATGCCCCTGGGAGGGACAATCATGAGATTCTACATGATGACTGATCTGGAGGGCGTCGCGGGTGTCTACCAGTGGGAGAACCGCGACGAC
>DPJP01000030.1:5314-5489 GCA_003542955.1 Armatimonadota bacterium | reverse complement strand
CGAGACTCGGAGAGGGGGCAGGCGGTGAGGCCGCCGTTCTCCCCCCCACGCAGGCAATCGGCCTCGCAGCGGGAATAGTGACTCACTGAGCATCGCATCCCGCACTCATCGCGTAGGAGGAACCCTCATGCGCTGGTACTGCATCATCACACTCTCGATGGCCGTGGCCGTCGCG
>DPJP01000030.1:0-5309 GCA_003542955.1 Armatimonadota bacterium | reverse complement strand
GGCCGCCCAGGTGCCCACCGAGCCCGTCTTCCAGATCGACTTCGAAGCCGCAGGCGAGGCCGGTACGCTGCCGGAGGGCTGGACACCGTACACAGAGGTCGGCACTGTCGAGGTCAGCTCCGAGCAGGCCCACGGCGGCACGTACAGCCTCAAGATCGTCGACCCCGACCCGGAGAAGGCCGTCGGCCTGCGCGGCCCGCGCATCGAGGTCACACCCGGCGAGTACGTGTGGGTGAGCTGGTGGTACTTCGGCGCCTCCGGCAACAACATCTCCATGTATATCGAGTTCTGGACTGCCGACGGCAAGCGGCCGGAGCCCCCGTCGCGGTCATTCGGCTCGACCGGCACCGGCAAGTGGGAGCCCTTCACCGGCCGAACCAGGGTCCCCGAGGGCACGGCATACATCACGCTCCACTGCAACAGCTGGTCCGGCAACCTGGCCACCGGCTACTTCGACGATATCGAGTTCGGGAGGGGCATCGCATCGATGTTCGATCGCACACCGAAGCCGCCCGCCGATGTGGCCCACCCCTGCGGGCTGTACAAGCCCGCCGACATCGAGCGCGCGAAGCTCAACTACCAGAAGCATGACTGGGCCAAGACCACCGTGCAGGGCTTCATCTCCAACTCCCAGTTCTGGCTGAAGGCCTCGGATGAGGACCTCGTGTACTGGATTCCCGATCTGACGCCCTTCCGTGTGGTCGATTGTCCCAAGTGCGGCGCCGGCTGGCGCTTTGCCTGGGGCGGCGACGACAAGCGCATCACCTGCAAGAACTGCGGCTTCTCCTGGCCTGATGACGCCTACCCGGAGGACAGGGTCCAGAGCTTCCCCGACCCCGTCGGCGCCGAGCAGAGCATCCCCTACTACGAGGGAACGCCCTCGAAGGTCTACGGCTCCGCGCAGAGCCCCGTCTATCGCCTGAGCGGCAGGCTGCGCTACAACCGCATCAACCGGCTGACCTCGCTGGGCGCGGTCGGCAAGGCATACGTCTTCACCGAGGATATCGCCTACGCGCAGGCGGTGCGCAGGGCGCTGTTGCGGCTGGCCGAGGTCTACCCGCACTACCTCCCGCATGACTGGGCCAACATCTACCCGGACTACGGCAACCTGCAGTCCGGCAAGTTCTCCGGCTGGAAGCTCCATGACGCGGGGACTTTCGGCGAACTCGCACTCGCCTACGACCTGACCTACAACAGCGGGGTGTACTCCGATGAGGACAAGGTGAAGATCGAGGAGGGCTGCTTCCGCGAGTTCGCCCGCCTGATGACCGCGACGCCCGCGCGCGGCTGCTGCATCAACGATGGGCCGTACGCGATGGGCGCGGGGGTGCTGGCGGGGCTGATCCTGGGGGACCACAACACCATCGCCTGGGCCATCGAGCCGCCGGATGGCTTCATCGGCTTCCTGGAGCGCTACTTCTACCGTGACGGGCACTGGTACGAGGCGAGCCCATCCTACGAGGGAATGACGCTGGGCGACATCTATGTGACGCCGGAGGCGCTGCGGGGCTACTCCGACCCGCCCGAGTACACGAAGCCCGACCGCTATGACAACCTCGACCTCTTCGGCCACCCGCTGATGCGCAAGATACTGCTTGCCGGCGCGCCGGAGACCATGCCCGACGGCAACCTGCCGCCGACCAATGACTCGACCTTCGGGGCGAAGTACCCACGTCAGCGCACCGAGCAGCAGTACTACTGGTACCCCTCCGACTACCACATGCGGATGATGGCATGGGCATTCGGCGGCAAGCCCGGCGACTCCGGCGCTGAGTACTCGCTCTTCCGGCGCGACCCGGACCTGGACTTCACGGGCGTCGAGCCCCTGGCGCCCTCCTCGAGCAGCGTCGTCCGCCCGGGCGCAGGCTATGCGATCCTGCGCACCGGCGCGGAGCGCTCCGACGCGGCCTTGCTGCTCGATTACGGCCCGCACGGCTCGGGCCATGGGCACCCGGACCGGCTCAATATCCTCTATTACGACTTCGGCGCCGAGATGGTCACCGACCTGGGCTACCTGGGCGCCGGCCACCCGAATCACCCCTGGATTCGCTCGACGGCCTCCCATCACCACGTGCTCGTCGACGGCAAGCCGCAGGCGAATGCCGGGGGCGAGTTGGAGGCATTCAGTGGGGATGGCCCGATCCAGGCCACCATCGCCTCCGCGCCCAATGTCTACAAGGACATCGCCAGCGTCTACCGGCGCTATCTGGCCTTCATCGANNCCATGGTATCGGCAGGCGCTATGTGGTGGACCTGTTCGAGGTCGTCGGCGGGAGCGATCACCAGTGGGGCTTCCACGGTGACGGCCAGAGCTTCGTTCCTCCGGCGCTCAACTACCGTGATATCGCCACAACCGATCTGGGAGACCCCAAGACCGGCTACCAGTATATGTCGGATGCGAAGGCCGCTGATGCGCCGGGTCCCTTCGTCGCGGAGTGGATCGCCGACGAGGGCGCCAACTTCGGCACCAGGCTGCACATGATGGGCCAACCGGGGACGAGTCTGGTCTATGCGAAGGCGAACGGTCTGCGCGATCGCTCGGATCCATTCGGCGAGCGAGATATGTACAAGCTGCTGGTTCGGCGACTCGGACCCGAGAATCATTTTATTTCGGTTTTCGAAATATTCAGGGGTGAAGCAACCGGCATCGGGGAGGCGACCGAGCTGGCGACGGAGACGGAGAGCGGGTTCGCGAAGGCAGTGCGTGTTCGGCATGATGATACAACCGACATCATCATTATCGCCGACCGCGATGCCGCCGAGGGCAAAATCATCCTGTCAGACTACCCGGGGCTGAGCTTCAGCGGCCGCATGGGCGTGGTCAGCCTCCGCGGGGATGAAGTGGATCGGCTCTGGATGCTTGGCGGCAGTCACGTCTCCTACGGCACGATGACGCTCGATGCCGACCCGATCTATGAGGGAACCATCACGAAGCTGGATGCTGAGGCCTCCACCGCTATCATTGATATCACCCTACCACAGGGAGAGATGTGGAAGGGTCAGCAGTTGCTCGTTGCCGGCCGCACCGACGGCGCATACGAGATTGACAGCGTGCTCGGCGTCGAGGGCGGGCAGACGACGCTTAAGCTGGCCGATGAGCCGATCTTCACGTGCGAGGAGCGTGATGCCTTCAGCATAGTGCCCTCGGCGAGCGTCTCGAGGGTCTCACCCGGCGTCTGGCGCACCGGCGGCGGGCCCGTGCAGGTGGGCATGGTCGACGGCAAGACGCTGCCGGATGGGCAGGTGATGGTGCGGGCCAACGGGCATGGGGCGGATTCGCGCGTCTACGGGCGCACGGAGGGCGGAGCCTGGCAGCCGCTGGATGCGCAGGTCCAGGGGCCGCGGGTGTCGGTGAAGCTCGATCCCGGCAGCCTGGGCGGGGCTGATGCGTGGCTCTACTTCTCGCGTGGGGGCATGCAGCCGACCGACACCACGGCCCCGCAACTGCTCGAGGGCCGCATTGGTCGGGAGAGCTTCGGCGCGCCACAGAGCGGAGCGGCCGATCTCGGCTATATCGCGCCGGTTGACCGCATCAGCCTGACCTACCGCGAGGCGGGGCAGCTCGCCGCACATGTCACCCCGACGCTTGTGGGCGTCACCGGCGGCACCGTCGCCACACGGGTGAGCACGCAGAAGGTCCGCGGCGCGGCCGATGACCGCTGGCGGATGGTCGTGCGCCCCCGGCGTGGGAGCCTCGGCCCGGATGAGTACACCCTGATCGTGCCGGTCGGCGACGAGTTCGGCAACGAGAGCCGCACAGTGCTGCAATTCACCACCATGGGCCATGTGCTGGCCTTCGAGCAGCTCGCTGTGGTCGACTCGAGCGGCAAGTTGAGCAAGTCGCTCGGCGGCGAGTTGCACACGATGTTCTATCGCAGCGAGGAGCCCGGTGACTACATCACATTCGGCTTTGATGCGCCCGCCACTCGGCGCGTGGAGGCGGCGCTGCGTTTCACGCGCTACTCGGGCTACGGCATCGTGCAGGTGTCGATTGACGGGCGGCCGATCGGCGAGCCGGTCGATATGTACGCAGCGGGCCTGGAGCCGATGGGCGGGCTGGCGCAACTCGGCGAGTTGGAGCTGTCGGAGGGGCGCCACACGATCCGCATCGAGCTGGTCGGGAAGAACCAGCAGGCGGCCGATGCCTTCATGGGCCTGTGCGATTTGGTCTTCACGCCGGTGGAGTAGCGTCCACCCCCCGTTTTATGCCGCCGACGGAGGACTCCCAGGCATGGGGCGGAACTGACCCGGAGTTTGCCTCAACGCCATGCGGCCACAACGGCCGGGGAGTCCATCAATGAAAGTCGCAACAGGTCTGCGGGAAGTCTCCGACGAGTTCTTCCAGTTCATGCAGCAACTCGGTATCGAGTGCGTCAAGCTCGACAACTGGAAGCTGCTGATGAGTGAGCCCGGCGCGTGCGGGATCATGAAGGTCGACGAGTTGCGCAAGCTCACCGAGTGGCTCGGCCGGTACGAGATCAGACCGTATGTCTTCCTCCTGCCACAGGGACCCAATACACAGTACTGGAACGCGCGCTTCGGCCAATCGCCGGAGGCGGATGCCGAGATCGAGAACGTCTGCGAGACCATCCGCATCTGCGGCGGGGAGGGCATCCCGGTTGTCGAGTGGACCTGGTCGATCCCGGATGTCTGGGGGCGCGTCCCCGGTCCGAACACCGCCGGTCGCGGCGGCGCGCAGGTCTCCAGGTTCAACGAGCATCTGCTCGAGGGCCAGCGCCACCCGCTCGCAGTCGATATGGATGCCGACACGATGTGGAAGAACCTCACCTACTTCATGGACCGCGTCATCCCGGTAGCCGAGCAGGCCGGTGTGCGTATGGCCATGCACCATCACGACCCGCCGACGGAGTTTCTGTCCGGCGAGGCGCGCATCCTCAACAGCTTCGAGGGCATGAAGAAGTTCGTCGACTACATCGACAGCCCCGCCAACGGCCTGAACATCTGCCAGGGCACGCTGGCGGAGCAGAACGGCGTCGACGTCCTCGGCACAATCCGCTACTTCGGCGAGCGCGACAAGGTCAATCACTGCCACTTCCGCAATGTGAAGGGCCAGGTGCCGGTGTTCGACGAGTCGTTCATCGATGACGGCGATGTGGACATGTACGAGGCGATGAAGGTCTACAAGGGCTTCGGCTACAAGCACTGCATGATGCCGGATCACGTTCCGTCGATGACTGATGACCCGAAGGGGCGGGGCTCGCTTGCGTATGCGGTGGGCTACATCCGCGCGCTCATGCATGTGGTGGGAGAGCTGTGAACGGCAGGGGTTAGGGGCGAGGGGTTAGGGA
>DPJP01000368.1 GCA_003542955.1 Armatimonadota bacterium | reverse complement strand
TGCCTACTGCCTCGGGGACAGGAACCCATTGCGTTGCGGACGGTCGGGCTCCGGCGACGTCGGCCGGCGCAATGGGTGCCAGTCCCCGTCAGTCCCGTCAGTACTTCCCGTAGTGCACCGTCCAGCCGCCATCGACCACCAGCGTCGTGCCGGTCACATAGCTCGAATCATCCGAAGCCAGGAACAGCGCCGCCTTCGCGACCTCCTGCGCCTCGCCAAGTCTCCCCAGCGCCGTGTCCCCGCGTACCTTGCGCAGCCGCTCCTCGGTCCAGTACTCCCCGATGAAGGGTGTCTGGATGAAACCCGGACAGAGCGCATTCACGCGGATGCCGTCTTGACCCCAGGCGCTTGCCAGGTGGCGGGTGAGCCCGACAAGGCCGGCCTTCGAAGCATCATAGTGAGCCGACGCGAACCCGACGAGAGGCCCGGCCACCGAGGCGGTGAAGATGACTGAGCCGCCGCCGGTGTCGCGGACGTATGGATGCGCCGCCGCGGCCACCCGATGCGCAGCCGTCAAGTTCACCTCCAGGCAGTGCTGCCACCTGTCCTCGGGCGTGGCTCCGCTGCCGTGCACCCCGGCATTGCCGAACACGATGTCCAGCCGGCCGAACGACCCCACGGCATCGAGTGCTATCTCATCCGCGACCTCCGGGTGTACGAGGTCGGCCTCGATGTACTCGACACCCTCGCAGTCCGCCCATAGTGCCGCGAGCGCCTCCCCGTTCAAGTCCACCGCCAGCACGCGTGCCCCGTGCTCGACAAACAACCGCACTGCCGCCGCTCCGATGCCCGATGCCGCCCCCGTCACGATGGCGACCTTCCCCTCCAGTCGCCCGCCTGATGTCTTGTCTGCCAAGTGAACACTCCTATTCGTTGTGCATTGCCGTCATAATCACGGGCGTGGAGGCTCCCTCGGGCAGCCGACACGCAACTGCCAGAGTGCTTCCGCCGGGGACCGGCCCAACAGCTTCCCAGCGCGCCGGGTCGGAAAGGCGTGCCCGGAGCAGTTCGCTCTTGCCGGGAGTGCCGATCTCGGTCTTCTCCGCGCAACGGACCACGAAGAGCCCTTCGTCGTTGAACGGATCGGCGGCGAGATCGATGGTGTCCACGCCGACGGCCTGCCAGCGCTTCCCCTCGACCCCGATGCTCAACTCGGGCAGCGCCATTGGGTTGGAGACTTGCCAGCGCAGGTAGAGCGTCCCCGGAAGCGGGCCGAGTGCCCAGGCATCGAGCGGGTCTGCCCAGCCGGTGCCGTCGTTCTCGTGGATCAACTGCCACTGCTGCCCACCGCTCTGGGTAGCGTAGACCTGTCGGCCGGCGACGGCGTATGCGCGGACGGGATCGTTCGGGATTGCCGCCGCCATGACCGACGTATGTCCATCGAGTGGTAGCCCACCATCGCGCTGCCGCCACTTGCCGTGCATGTCAATGCACATGTGGACGGCTCCCGGGCTCTGCAGGTAGACGATCTCGCGCCCGCCGTCGCAGCCGCCCGTGATGCGCCACACCCCCGCGACCGGCAGGTCCCGGTACATCCAGGTCTCGCCGCCGTCGCCGGTCCGCCAGAGGTAGCTCTCGCCCAGCGCGTACACCGCTCGCCCCTTGCCCGTGTAAGCTCTCCCGTCATCGAAGCTCCGGGCAGTGGGCTCCCACACGCACAGAAGCTGCCTCAGGCGGTCGCGCGCCGGCAGCGCGCACGGCGCCCACGCGCCTCTGAAGTGCTCATAGCGGAGCAGGCCGTCATTCGTCAGCAGCAGCGCGCGCGGCCCCGAGTCGGGAAGCGCCACGATGTCGATGGCTCTTGCGGTCTCCGGGAGGCCCGTCACCATCTCCTGCCAACTCGTCCCGCCGTCGGGCGACATGAACACCGTCTCTCCGGCCAGCCACAGGTAGTGCTCCTCGAACGGCACCTGCGTCGGCTGGGCCCATGCCCCCAGGCACAGGCCGGCAGCCACGACGCATGCCGCTGCCGCCGCACGCCTCACCAGACCGCCCATCCGCATGCGATCACCTCATCCCTGTCCACGGCTGAGGCCCATGTGGTATTGTTCCATCCGGCCTGCTCGGGTACCTACTCGCCCCACACCTCGATGTCGCCGATTGCCAACTCGCCGCCGGGGTCGGCGAAGTGCAGCCGCAGATGCGAGTAGCTGCCGGCCACCGGTACCACCAGCTCTACCACGTCCGGCCCGACGTTCTCCCCGCGCACCGTCGCCAGTTCCCTCCAGCCATTCCCTTCGCTGCCACTGGCCGTGAGCCCGTCAACAGCGCCGGAGTACCAGATGGCAACGCGGGAGAGCTGCTGCGGCTCCGCAAACACGAAGTCGATGTCCAGTCCGCCCGTGAGTGCCCCCGCACTCCAGCGGTTCGCCCAGTCGGCTTCCCGGTATGGCTCCTTCGCCACGCCGCTTGAATCGAACGGGCCCTTCGTCGCCTGCACGCGATCGGTGAGATCACCATCAGCGAACGCGATCCGGCCATCTCCTGCCGACTCTGCCGAGACATCCGGCGCCACCGACATGATGTAGTAACCATCCGCCGGCCGATTCGCACCCAGGTAGACTCCATTCTGGCAGCGCACGAAGTTGTTGCCTGTGAGGCATACGCCATCGGGCTTCTCAGCCTGCACAAGCGCCTCGTCGGGCAGCCGCAGGTCCCAGATCGGCAGGTTCATCTCCGTGCCATACCGGCCCAGGAGTTGTCGCCACCAATCCTGCCACTGCTCATCTTCAGACACATACGTGCTTCCGAACGGGTTCGCGCCGAACATGAGCACATGCCCGGAGCCCAAAGGCCGCAGGGTCGCGGCGGCGGTGCCATCGGGGTACATTCCCACGATCTGCGTTTCGCGGCTCGTCGGCCGCAGCGTGTAGCATTCCGCGGCGTATACCCGCAGGCGTGATGCCGCAGCCTCGCCCGGCCATGCGACGGTCAGGTCGCGCTGTCGCTCACAGGCCTCCGGTCGCGCGCCAAGCAATCGCGCCGCCCCCAGCCTATCGCCGAACTGGTCGGTCTGCAGTGCACCCGGGTCCGCACAGACCAGGAGCCCTCCGCGGGCCACGAAGCCTTCGAGCTGGGCGAAGACCTCAGGCGTTTCGTATGGCGCACGCGGCATCACGATTACGTCGTAATCATCGAGCGTTGATGTGCCATTGTGGAGTGCGCGGCTGTCGACGAAGATCGGCCAGCCATGGAGCTTCGGTCCGCAGATGGCGTAGGCTGAGAGCATCTCATTGCTGCTGAGTGCTGTGCCCTGTGCCATGCCGGAGATGCTCGAGTACAGCAGAGCCACGTTGCCCTCGGCTGGAGTCTGCACTTCGTACTCCGACATCAGGCGCAGGAGGTTCTTGATTGTCGCCCAGCGCTCCGGCGCGCTGAACTGGTGGTGGTTGAGTTCGCGATCAAACCACTCGACCGCGATCAGCATCTGGCCCTCGCCGCCGTTCTGCAGCACCTCGGAGTATTGCCGCTGCACCTCCTCCGGCGACGGGGAGCCTGAGTACTTCACTATCTGCGTGGCGTTGTGCACCGGCTTGCCTGTGAGGTCATGTGAGTACTTGGTGGTGAAACCAGCAACGTGCATCTGCGCGCTGCCGCGGCTGTAGAGGCACTGGCCGGTGAAGACATCGACGCTCTGCGCCAGTTCGGCCCACGGCAGCGGCATCAGCACGCCGACTTCGTCCGGGCCGAGCAGCTTCGCGCCGCAGCCCGATTCGTCGATGACTTCCCTGAGTCGTCTGAACGTCTGCGCCCAGGTGTCTGCCGCCCAGGAGTAGTAGGCAATCCAGCGATAGGGGTTCTTGTCATCCGGCCCTGTCGGCAGGCCGTACAGGCCGCGGCCGTACTTCTCCCGCACTGTGTCATCCAGCGTCGCCCACAGCTCAGACGTGCGTTTCTCGGCCGCGATGGGCCCGCTCTTGAAGCGTCCGTACGATTCATCCTGGACGAAGACGTACTCGATCCCCGGAGTCTGCCCGTAATGCTCACAGACCTCCCGGCAGGCGTGCACATAGCCATCATGCCAAACTGGGTCAACCATCTGCGGGATGTCCTCCGGTGGCTCGCCGTTGTAGTGGGTACTCCGATAGTCCAGGGCGCCGAAGTAGATGTAGGGTGCGGCCTTGATGCCATGCGCCGCGTACCGCGCATAGACGTCCTCACCCCGCCAGAATGATACCGTCCGACTGCTCTTCAACTCCTCATACTGCTCTTCGAGACGGTAGCGCCAGCCGTACTTCAGCCCCATATCCCGGAACTGCTTCGCGGAGTTGGTGTACTGCCACGATGAGAAGACGATCGTCTCGCCTCGCCGCCGCGCAAGCTGATCCCACGTATTCGGCCGTGGGGTCGGAGCAGGAACCAGCTCCACGACCACATCATCGATGCGCAGGTCGGAAGCCCCGGTCTGGTTGAAGCCGACGTCGATCGTCCCGATCGACAGCGGGGTCTTGAATGCTTGGGCGCCATCGACCCACCCATCGAACGTATCGAGGAGTGCGTGTGTGCTCGGATAGTCGAGGAAGGTGCCGTTCTGATCTCTGAACGTGATGCGGCAATAGCCCATGCAGCCGCCGGAGGCGCCGTTTGGCCCCGCATAGTAGCGGTAGCGCACCGTGTACCACTGCTGTGGAGCGGCGTCGAACGCCTGTGACACGACAACACGCGACCCCTCCTCGCCGAGTGCGCGCAGGCACTTGCCGTTAGGACCATCGACTGTTGTCACCGTCACCGGCTGCCGCGCGTACCAGCTGCTCCAGCCATCGAGCCCCTCCTCGAAACCGGGGTTCTTCAGGTCCACCACCTGCGGCATCTGCGCTCGGACGGTAGCCACAATGGCAACCGCGACGAGGACCACCAAAGCCGAACGGACGGAACGCACCATCAACCACTCCCCGCTACGAAGCTGCGCTTGCTCACGTGAGGTGGTTTCCCCGCCACTGCGCCGCGCGCCTGCACGAGGCCGATGCCCCTCATGAGGGCCGCACCCGCGCCACGCTCCGCGCTGCCCGTGCGTTGCTCGTTGACGTCTTCGCCCGCGGTGCTCTACTCTTCCAATGCGTACCAGTCTCTCTCGCACGTCCCGGGGGGCTGGGGTACTGGCATTGTCCACGCCCTGGAGCAGTGACATGCAGAGGACCTACACCGTCATTCTGCGCAAGGAACCAGAAGGCAGCTACACGGTCATCGTGCCGGCTCTCCCGGGCTGCCTGACCTGCGGCGACACCGTCCCGGAGGCGCTCCTGATGGCCCGCGAAGCCATCGAGTGCTACCTTGAGAGCCTCTTGCAGCACGACGACCCGATCCCCGACGAGGGCCCCGTGCTGAGGAGCGATGGGCAGAACGCTGCGGAGGGCGCCGTCCACACCATCACCTGCTCTGTGGGTCAGTAGCAGAGATCGCGGCTTCGGGCGGTCCCCAGCACTCCTGCTGCAATTCCTGAGAAAAGCGCTTGACATCCGGGTGGAATGTGGTATACTCATACCGATTTACCAAATAAGCCATGCGGTGCGGCCCAATACGCCACCGCCGGAGGTGACCCGAGATGGTCACAACCAGGAACATCATCACCATCGACGAAGAGAAGTGTGACGGCTGCGGGCTGTGCGCGGATGCCTGTCACGAGGGCGCCATCGCCATCCTCGAGGGCAAGGCGAAGCTCGTGAAGGAGGAGTACTGCGATGGACTGGGCGACTGCCTGGGCGAATGCCCGCAGGGCGCCATCACCATCGAGAAGCGGACTGCCGCTGCCTTCGACCCTGAGGCGGTGGCGCGTCGCCAGGCCGAGCTGGCGGCGGAAGCGGCCGAATCCGAGGGATGCCCGAGCACGCTGCCCTGCGGCTGCCCCGGCAGCATGGCGCGGAGCCTGGAGCCGGCGCCCTCTCACGCGCAGGCCCCGTGCGCTCCGTGTGAGACACCTGATTCGCGGTTGGCCAACTGGCCCGTGCAGCTGCACCTGGTGCCGCCCACCGCACCGTACCTGGATGGGGCAGACCTGCTGATCGCCGCCGACTGCACCGGCTTCGCGGCGCCTGACTTCCACGAGCGCTTTCTCTCCGGACGCGTCTGCCTCGTCGGCTGCCCGAAGCTCGACGACACCGCGCCCTACGTCGCCAAGCTGGCGGCAATCTTCGCGGCAAAGAACATATCATCGGTCGAAGTCGTCCGTATGGAGGTGCCGTGCTGTGGCGGAATCGTCAGTATCGTTGAGCAGGCCCTCCAGGCCTCCGGCGCCGAGGTCCCACTGACGGTAACAACGCTGGGCGTGCGCGGAGAGGTCGTCAGCATTGAACAGATTGGGGCGTAGTCGGTTCGTCTGCTACCACCCCTCAAACATGCCTGTAATGGGAGGTCAACGATGTTCTGCTTCCAGTGTGAGCAAACGGCAAAAGGGACCGGCTGCACCGTCAAAGGCGTCTNNCTGCAGCGCTCCAGGACGCACTCAACTATGTGACCAAGGGTATCGCGATGTATGCCCATCGCGCCCGGCAGTTCGGCGCCACCGACGATGCCGTCGATCAGTTCACCATCGAGGCGCTCTTCACGACGGTGACCAATGTGAACTTCGACCCCGAGCGCGTCAATGCGCTCATCGCTCGCGGCGTGCAGGTGCGCGCCGCCGCGAAGGAGCTGTATGAGAAGGCTGCGGCCAATGCTGGGCAGACACCCGAGCAACTCGATGGCCCCGCGACCTGGCAGCCGGCCGACACTGTCGGCGGGCTGATTGCCCAGGCCGAGCAGATCGGCATCGAGGCCCGCAAGGCGCGGCTGGGTGAGGACATCGCGGGGCTCCAGGAGCTTGTCACATACGGCCTCAAGGGCGCGGCCGCCTACGCCGACCATGCCCGCATCCTCGGCCAGGCGCCGGAGAAGCTCTACGGCTTCATCCATGAGGCACTCGACTTCCTGACCAGGGATAGCGTTGTCGCCGAGGAGCTGCTCGATCTCGCGCTCCGCACCGGTGAAGCCAACCTCTGGGCCATGGAGGCGCTTGATACCGCCAATACCTCCACATACGGGCACCCGGTACCCACGCAGGTCCGTGTGACACCCATTAGGGGGAAGGCCATCGTTGTCTCCGGCCATGACCTCAAAG
>DPJP01000485.1 GCA_003542955.1 Armatimonadota bacterium | reverse complement strand
CGCCTGCTTTGCGGGGCAGGATACTGCGCCGCACCTCGGGAAATGTGCCCCACACCGCACCGACCGCCGCAGGCATAGGAGGGTGTCCCGTGCACCGGCTCCTGATTGCCGTTGCCGTTTGCAGTGTCTCCATCGCTCTGGCCGCCGACGTGCTCACGCTCGGTGATTTCGAAGCCNNAAGCCGGCACGTGGGACGGGCTCGTGCAGAGTGCCGAGACGGTCCAGCAGGGCGCCTTCTCCGGCAAGTGGGCCGAGTTGGGCAAGCCTAGCTCGATCAGGGCCCCGCAGTGCCCGACAGACCTCACCAGCTACGACCGCCTGGAGTTCTGGCTCCACTCGGCCGTCGCCAACGGGCAGGTGTTGACGCTCGTCTTTCAGTCCGAGAACCCCGAGCAGGAGGGCTGGGACTACTTCTACCACCACCTCCGCATCGACTGGCAGGGCTGGCGGCGTGTGGACCTCTCGCTCAAGGATGATTTCGGCGTCTCCCGGCACCCTCGCGGCTGGGATCAGATCGAGTACTTCGCCATTGNNCCATCAACAGCGGCGGGTGGGACCACCAGCCGCTCAAGGACAGCCTGCTCCACTTCGACGACATCAAGCTGGTGCGAGACCCCGTGGGCGTGGCTCTGCAACCACAGCAGACCCGGACTGAGGACGACGGCGGCGTGGTCGTACTCCAGCCGCTGCTGGTCACCAACCTCTCCGATACCGCCCGCTCGTTCACCCTCGAAGGTGCGCGGGTGAGTGCTGATAGCGCGGCGGGAGCATTCCGGCTCGAGGGGCTGCCCGAGGCCACACCTGAGATCGCGCCCGGCGAGACCGTGTCCATCACCGTCGCTCTCCAGGCTTCGGCTGACCGGCTGGCCGACGCCGCGCCCCTGCACAGAGAGGAGTTCACAATCACCGTGAAGCTCGATGACCCGGATATGCCCGATACGGCGATCACCGTCGGAGCGGCGGTGCCGCTTGCGCGCCGCGAGCACCCATTCCTCCTGGGCGACACAGCGCTGTTTGAGCGCTGCAGCCAGCGCGCGGAGAAACACGAGTCGGCGAAGGCCCAGCTCGACGGCATCCTCAACCGCGCCGAGTCTGCGCTGAGCGCCGAGTTCGACGTGCCGAATGAGCCCGGCCAGTGGTCGCACCATTACGTGTGCAATAAGTGCGGAGCGCGATTGAAGCATGAAGAGGGGAAGCACACCTGCGTCAGATGCGGTGAGGTCTACACCGGCTGGCCGTATGACCAGGTCATCGTCGCCAACCGTCACCACCGCGCCTACACGCGCATCCGCGACCTCGGGCTGGGATACGCGTTCACCGGCAAGGAGGACTATGCTCAGAAAGCACGCGAGTACCTGCTTGCCTATGCCGACATCTACACAACGCTGCCGATCCACAACGTCAGGGGCGTCGAGAGCAACTCCGGCGGCCGCGTCTACGCCCAGACGCTCGATGAGGCCGTCGCCATCATCCAGGTCGCGTGGGGTTATGACCTGATCTACAACAGCCCATGCCTGTCCGAGGCCGACAGGCAGGTGATCGAGGACAGCTTCCTGCGCGAGGTGGTCAAGACTGTCCAGCGCCATGATGCGGGCATCAGCAACTGGCAATCATGGCACAACGCCGGTATCGCCGCCGTGGGCTTCTGCCTGCAGGATGACGCCATCGCCTCCGCCGCGATCAACGGCAAGAGCGGGCTGCGCTTTCAACTGAAGAACTCCATCCTCAGTGATGGCTTCTGGTATGAAGGCACCGCGGCCTATCATTACTACGCCCTTGACGCGTTGCGCTGGACCACGGAAATCGCCCACTACGCGGGGATCAGCTTCTACGACGATCCCGCATACAAGTCGCTCTATGACGCTCCGCTTCTGTTCACCTTCCCTGACCTCAACTTCCCGGCCATCAACGACAGCGACGTCTTCTCGATCAAGGGGCGGCACTCGCTCTACGACCTGGCCTATGCCCGCTTCGGCGACCCCGCGTACCTGAGTGTGGCCCAGCACGGAGCCCGCAAAAGCCTCGAGGCCTTCCTCTGGGGTGTCGACGAACTCCCCGAGGCCCCGCAGGTCGCGCTGCAGAGCAAGGACTTCAGCGGCCTGGGCGCAGCCGTGCTCCGGCAGGGCTCCGGCGATGATCAGCTCTACCTGCACCTGGACTACGGCCCCCATGGCGGCGGCCATGGCCATCCCGACAAGCTTGCCCTGACCTTCTGGGGCCTTGGTGAGCAGCTTGCTCCCGACCCGGGGCGGCTGGCGTATGCCGCTCCGCTGCAGAACTCCTGGTACAGGCAGACGTTCGCCCACAACACGATCTGTGTCGACGGGCAGAACCAGCAGCACACGGAGGGGAGACTGACCGCCTTCCACTCCGAGCCCGGCCTGGCAATCGCCCGCGCCGAGTGCGACACAGCCTACGCCGGCGTTCTGATGGACCGGACCACTGTGCTGACCGGGAGCTACCTGCTGGATGTCTTCACGGTCCACGGCGAGACCGCGCACACCTATGATTGGCTCTGGCACAATTTCGGCGCGCTCACCGCCGGGATGCAGACGAGGCCGCTCGGGGGCCCGCTCCACGACGTCAACGGCTACCAGCACTTCAGGGATGTCACGACCGCGACAACCGATGCGGACTGGTCGGCCACGTTCACTCTCGAGAACATGCAGACTCAGCTGCGGATGCTCGGCGCTCCCGGCACCGAGGTCTACTTCGGCATGGGGATGTCGAACAACCCGCCGGTGGACTGCCCGATGCTCGTGGCGCGTCGCACCGGCGCCGATGCCACCTTCATCACACTGATTGAGCCACACCGCGGCGCCCCATCAATCGAGAGCATCAAGTGGCTCCCCGTCACGGGCGATGAGAGCGCTGCTGCCGTCGAGATCACCCACGCCGACGGCCGAGTCGATACTATCATGGTGGCTGCCAATGCCGGAGTAGAGCGCACTGTCGCGGGCCACACGACCGCGGCCCGCATCGCCTGGTTCACCACAGCCCCGGATGGCGTGCCGACGACGGTTGAACTCGAGTAGAGGTCAGGCACACGCGCCGGATCGCGCCTGATGCCGTCGAGAGGCGAGTGACGACGAAAGCGAGATTGTTGCGAATGTCTATGATGACGCGCTCCATCGCCATATCCGTGTGCATCCTGCTGCTCGGGTACTCGGTCTGTGTATCACAGGAAGCTCCGGCTGCGCCCATCGACTACGCGCGGATCGACAGCGGCGCCACCGTGGTCGCCGTCTCGGAGGGCTGCAATCCACCGCCATACGACGTGAAGGGCGCCCTGGGGGAGGGCAACCACTGCTCGTACCCTGCTGCCCCGCCCAACTGGTTCATCATCGACCTCGGCCAACAACGCAGTATCACGGCCATCGAGATAGACTGGCGCTACGTCGACAAGTCGGCCGATGACTTCAACCTCAGCTTCGGCACCGAGCAGGATGCTCTTGATACGGTGATCGAGGTCCGCGGCATAGGCGCGCAGGGCACGTACTGGTACAGGGTGCTCGAGGAGCCGATACAGGCGCGCTTTGTGAAGATGGAGGTGCTCACGCTCAAGAACATCGAGTGGACCGTGATCAACCGCCTCAGCCTTTACGGGACGCCACGTATTCCACGCCTGATCGAGCAGTACTCGGAGCGCTACTCCTGGCTCGCGGGACATATCGACGGACTGGTGCGCACCGCGGAGGCGGGGGGCATTGCCGTCCCGGATGGGCTCAGCGCTGCACGGGAGCGTATCGCCCAACTCAACGGTCTCCTCACCGCCGGCGAGGTCACGCAGCAGGAGTGGGGGGCGATCGAGACTGAGTATGACCGACTCCTGGCCGCCGCGTACGATCAGGAGGCGGCAGTCAGCTTCGCTATCGAGCGTCGGAAGCAGCCCGATACGGTCGTCTGGGCGGGTGCGCTTGATACCATGACGCACGCGTTCCGACACATCTGGCCCTCAGCCACCTCGCCCGGTCTGGAACTCGAATGCGCCCGCAACGAGTGGGAGAGCGGCCAGATCGTCCTCGGCGCGCCGTCGGCGCCGCTGACGGATGTGGATGTCACCTGGGAGCGCCTCAAGGGCCCGGTCACTCTCGATGACAGCGCCATGACTGTGGAGTTGGTCGCCTATCTGAAGACCGAGGCCGCCCCGTACATGACCCATCATATCGGCTGGTGGCCCGACGGCTTGGCCCCACTTGCGCCCTTCTCACTGCCAGTCGGCGAAGTGCAGCCGCTGTGGGTGACCGCCCGGATCCCCGCCAACGCCCCGGCCGGGACCTACACCTCCACCATCACCATCCGCCCCGCTGGGCACCCCGCACAGCGGGTGCCGGTGACACTCACCGTGTGGGGTTTCACGTTGCCCACACAGGTCTCGCTCCCCAACATCTTCAGCCTCTCGCAGATGCTCGTCGAGAGCTGGTATCGCGCCGACAGACTCACCTGGGATGACCTCAAGCAGACCTATTACGACTTCTGGCTCAACCGCAGACTCAACCCGACATCGCTGTACGGGACCAAACTGCCGCCGCCGGAGGACCTCGACTACTGCCTGCAGCGCGGGATGAACACGTTCATCCTCGAATACGTGTACAACAAGAATGTGTTTGAGGAAGAGAAGTTCCAGGCCTTGCTGGAGAAGCTGGCCGAGTGGGACCCGATCCTCCGCGAGAAAGGCCTCTATGACAAGTCACTCGTCTACCTGGCCGACGAGCCCGCTGAGAAGCAATCGGTAACTGAAGAGATCAACCGCCGCGCCGGCATCATCGGTGAGCGCTTCCCCGACATGCGACGCTTCATCGTCCTCACCCGGCCCGTCGACCCCGTGTTCCTGGGCAGTGTTGATGTCTGGTGCCCCATTGTCAGTTCGATGCGGCCCGAGGATGTCCAGGCCGTCCACGCCCGCGGCGAGCAGTGCTGGTGGTACACAGTCGGGGCGTTTTACGGCCTTGACCGCCCGCTCGCGGAATCCCGGACCATGCCGTGGCTGACATTCAAGCATGACCTCGACGGCATCCTGCTGTGGGTGATCCAGTCGGGCTGGCGGTCGCCCAACAGGCCCGCCGGCTTCAAGCCCGCTCCCGGAGAGACGATGTGGCCGTCCTTCACCGTTGCCGGACACGGCGGCTACAACGGCATCGGCAACCTCTGCTACCCCGGCGCGGATGGCATGCCCTGGAGTTCCATCCGCCTCGAGTTGCTGCGTGAGAGCATGGAGGACTACGAGTACCTCGCACTGCTGGAGCGGACGCTGACAGAGCACCCGGATGAGCAGTATGCGCCGCTTCTGCGGGTGCCCGATCAGTTCGCCGTGACCTACGACATTCCCGAGACCGGCGCGTTCATCCTCGACCACCGCCACAAGCTCGGCGAGGCCCTCAACGATATACTCGGGGGCGGCGGCGCCGGCAATCAGGAGTGACGCTGACAATGGCTGACCCGGCAGATATCTACCGTTCCCTGCCCATCGCACACCGTGCCGACGTTGTTGTGATCGGTGGTGGCCCCGCCGGCTTCGGCGCCGCCGTCGCCGCGGCCGAGGAGGGGGCCGACACGCTGCTCATCGAGCGCTGGGGCTTTCTGGGCGGCACCGCCACCGCGGGCGGAGTGAACCCCTTCATGCGCTACATGAGCGGGGAGGTCGTGGTCAACGCCGGGGTGTTCGGGCGGGTGCTCGAGGCGCTCGATGAACGCGGCGCGCGCGGTGGGCGCGATATCTCGGACCGCGAGCGCAGGCAGTTCGATCCCGAGGTGCTCAAGATACTCCTCGATGAGATGGCGCTTGCTGCCGGAGCGCGGCTGCTGTTGCACTCCTTCATGGTCGAGGCCGTCGCCTCCGACGGCCGCGTCGAGCGCGCCGTCATCGCCAACAAGTCAGGTCTGCAGGCCGTCGAGGCGGACCTGTTCATCGATGCCAGCGGCGATGCAGACCTGGCTGCCCGCGCCGGTGCGGAGTTTGAGATGGGCCGAGACGAGGACGGCCTCTGCCAGCCGATGAGTCTGTTCTTCCGCACCGCCGGTGTTGACACCGATCGGCTGCCAACCTACGAGCAGATCAACGAGCTGTACCGGCCCGAGAAGGCGGCCGGGAGGATCGACAACCCGCGCGACGATGTCCACGGCGCCATCTTCACCACCCATCCCGGCGAGATCACGCACAACGCCACCCGCATCCTCGCCCACGACGGCACCGACGCAGTCTCCCTGACCGATGCCGAGTTGCAGGGCCGCCGCCAGATCCGCGAGCTGATGACCTTCTTCAAGGACAAAGTGCCCGGCTTCGAGAATGCCTGTATCGGCTCCATTGCCGCACAGGTCGGCGTGCGGGAGACCCGCCGCGTGATTGGCGACTACGTGCTCACGCGCGATGACTTCGAGCAGGCTGCGAAGTTCGAGGACGCCGTGGCGCGCGGCTGCTTCTCGATCGACATCCATAGCCCGACCGGCCACGGGCTGTACGGGCAGCGCATGCCGGAGGGTGACTGGTACGATATCCCGTATCGCTGCCTGACGCCGAAGGGCGTTGACAACCTGCTTGTGGCGGGTCGCCCGATCAGTTGCGACCACTACATCCACGGCTCATTGCGGGTGATGCCGATCGCCATGAGCACCGGGGAGGCAGCAGGAGTGGCCGCCGCAATGGCCGCCGCCGATGACCTGACGACGCGCGGGGTCGATGTCGCCGCCCTTCGCGAGCGCCTCCGCGCGCGCGGAGCATCGGTGTGAGATTGGGCCGGGGGAGGGGCCGCATGAGGGAGCAGCGGGGCCGTATCCGCTGCGACTGAGGTCGGCCCACATAGCCCACGTGGTCGCTACGCGCACAATCTGTCCCAGGAACCACCACAATGACACCGCGAGAACTCGTCATCGCCGCGCTCGATCACCGGGAGACCGAGCGCATCCCATACAACCTCATGTTCTCGCCCCCCGCCAGGCACGCCCTGGAGGACCACTACGGAGTCTCCGACCTCCAGCACCACCTCGGCATCGGTCTCTACTTCTTCGCCTGCTTCGGCAAGCCGCTATACGCTCTGCCGAGCGAGTACGGTCCGAGCATCACCGATGAGTTCGGCGTCGTCTGGGCCACCTCGTACATCGACCGCGGCTACCCGCTTCGGCACCCGCTCGCGGCGCCCACTCTCCGTGGCTACCGGTTCCCCGACCCGACGGCCCCGAAGCGCTGGGCGAACCTGCCCGACGGGCTGACGCGCCACGCCGAGGAGTACCGTGTGGCGGTGATCGGCGACCTCTGGGAGCGCGCGCATTTCCTCCGTGGGCTCGATGCGTTGCTCGTGGACATCTACACCGCTCCCGAGTTCGTTCATGAGCTACTCGACGCCATCTGCGAGTACAACATCGCCACACTCGAGCGGATGGTAGACTTCCGCCCCGATTGCGTGTTCCTCAGCGACGACTACGGCTTCCAGGATCGGCTGATGATGCCGCCGGAGAAGTGGCGCGAGTTCGTCCGGCCGCGCCTGGGGCGCCTGTTGTCAGCGGCACAGAACCATGGTCTCCGCACCATGCTGCACACCTGCGGCAACGTCACCGAGATCGTGCCGGATCTCATCGAACTCGGCCTGGACATTCTGCACCCGATCCAGCCTGAGGCGATGGATGTCTTCGAACTCAAGCGCGACTACGGTCGCGACATCACCCTCTGCGGCGGTATCAGCACCCAGCAGACGCTACCCTTCGGCACGCCGGAGCAGGTCCGTGCGGAGGCGCTGCTGAAGGCTGAGCAACTCGGACACGGCGGCGGGTATATCCTCGAGCCGGGGATCACGCTGCAGGCAGATGTGCCGCTGAGCAACCTCGTCGCGCTGGTGGAAGCGGCGCGGGAGTACCGCCGTAAGTAGTGGCAGCCACTTGGAGGAAGGTCCATCGATGAATCACCAGGGGAGCCCCCGTCTGGGGGTCTTCGACATCGGCAGCAACACCATCCGCGCGATGGCGGCTGTCGTCGCGCCTGATGGGGCATTGCAGGTGTTCGGCGACGAGTTCAAGACGACCGCTCTGGGCAGGGGCATCGCGGAAACCCGTATGATGCCGGACGATTCCATCGCCGACACCGTGGACTTCGCGGCAGGCTTCCTTGAGCGCCACCGGCCGCTGGAGCAGGTCTTCGCCGTCGGTACCGCCGCGTGCCGCGACGCGACCAATGCTCCGCGGCTTCAGGAAGCGCTCCGCGCCCGGTGCGGGGTGGACCTCGAGGTGCTCAGTGGGGAAGATGAGGCCCGGCTGACCTACATCGGCGCCGCATCGACGCTGGGCGATACCGACGCCGAGAGGCTACTGGTCGCCGATATCGGCGGCCGCAGCATGGAGTTGGCCGTCGAGCGTGACGGGGTGATTGACGGCATCAGCCTGCCACTGGGCGCCCGCGCGCTGACGGAGGCCTACCTGCGCGATGATCCGCCCAGCCCCGCGCACATCTCCGCCGCCAGGGCGCACGCGACCGAGGTGTTGCTCACCTGCGCGGACATCATCTCATCCGCCCGCGTTTTCGTCGCCGCCGGCGGCACCGCATGCTCGGCGGCGCTGCTTGCAGGCAATAGCTGGGACCTGGGCCTGCGCGAGGTCGCCGGCCTGCGCCGCGAGCTGTGCGCGATGCCGCTTGCGGAGCGTCGTGAGCGTCTCTATTTCGACCCTCCGCGCGCCGAGGTCATCTGCGGCGGCCTGATCGCCCTCGAACTCTACACGACCCGGGCGCCTGACAGACGCATCCGCATCAGCGCGGGTGGTATCCGCGAGGGCGTCCTGATTGACAGAAGCGCAACACACCTCTCCCGATGAACCTCACGGAGTGAGCAGACCCCCGCGCACACCGGGCACCGCCGTCATCTCGGTGGCGTGGCCCCGACCGGCGCCTCCGCCCGCCGCCATTCGCGACCCGCATCCATCAGGGCGCGGATGTTGCGCATCGGCACATCCTGCGGCAGATCGCAGCCGGTGCTGAGCAGGAACAGCGGGTGGTCTGCCGTCGCGCCGAGAACGGCGTTGGTCTGCGCCGTTATCGCCTCCGGGCTGCTCAGCAGCATCTCGACGGGGCTCACGTTGCCGATCAGCAGCATATCGGGCCCAACAACCCTCGCAGCCTCGGCGAAGTCCATGTCCGAATCGAGGCTGAGCCCGACCACGCCGGTGTGGGCCATATCATCGAGGATGTGCGATGTGTTCCCGCAGATGTGCAGGATCACCTCGACATCATTGACCAGGCCGGTCAACTCCCGCACATAGGCCCCGGCGAACTCGGAGAACTGCGACGGCCCCAGCATCACCGCGGTGGGGTCGAGGATCATGACGAAGTCCGCACCCGCGTCGCGCAGGCCCTCGGTGTAGCGAACCACTACCCCGGTCGCGAACTCCAGTACATCGTGGCATAGCCCCGGGTCGAGCATCGTCTTCATGGCGAGGTCATTGGCGTCCATGATGAGCCCGGCGAGCGTGAACGGGCCGGTCACATAGCCGCCGACCGGCACCGGCAACCCGGCGCGCATGTGCCGGATGACCTCCAGGTAGACCATCACCCGCGCATCGGCCAGCACATCGATGTTGCGGTATGTCTGCAGGCAGTCGGCCGACTCGAGCGAGCGGCACTCGACGGTTGGCGTTTCATCCAGCGGAAACCGCACCGGCAGACCGAGCGCGCTGGCCTCGACGGACAGGTCCATCAGAAACATCATCGCGTCGGGACGGAAGCGGTCATATAGCCGCGAGATGGTCTTGTACTGCGCGGCGTGGTTGAACTGGTTCTGTTTGACCGTGCTGCCGGTGTAGTTAAGGCCCGGATAGCCCATCAAAGGCATGATGGGCCGCCGCCCTTCATGCCAGAACTCGCGCGCGCGACCGGTCAATGACCGATACTGCGAGCGCGGGAAGAACACACGTTGCGACACTCTCTTCATCCCTCTTTCGCACAAAGGACCCCGACAGCCCTCGTGGCGCCGCCGGAGTCCTACATGGTCCGCTCACTTTTTGCTTGTGCAGTACAGTACACTATGCGTCCGCTTCGGTCAATATGGGGCGAAACTGTCCCAAAACTAGTTG
>DPJP01000463.1:4214-7415 GCA_003542955.1 Armatimonadota bacterium | reverse complement strand
TACCCCGGGCAGTTCTGTTTCATCCAGGCGAGGCAGGCGGCGTAGCCGGCGCCCTTGTCGCCCTTGCCCTCCCACTCGGCACACCAGACGCCCTCGTAGCCGGCCTCGACGAGCGAATTCACGGCCGACATCAGCGGGATCTCGCCATCGCCGAGCGCGGCGCCCTGGTACTCGGCGCGCGAGCCCGTGCCGTCCTTCATGTGGGTGTGGAACACGTACGGCGCGAGGTCCTTGTAGATACCCGGCAGGTCCTCGACGGCGTTGCCCCACCAGCGCAGGTTCATGGTGTCGAGGTTCGAGCCCGCGTACGGAGAATCGACGGCGGTCAAGGCGCCCATGAGCACCTTCGGGTCATTGCTGACGAGGCCGTGGTTGTCCACGGCGAGCTTGACATTCATGCTCTCACAGAAGGGCAGGCAGGCCCTGAGACACCCGGCAATGGCCTCGGCCCACTTCTCCTCGGGGACCTCGTCCTTGGGGCGGCCGCCCTCGGTGCGCAGGATGTTGGTGCCGAGGATCGCGGCGAGTTGAGCAACCTGCTGCATGCGCTCGACCTGCTCCTTGATGGCGGCGGCGTCGAGGACTACGAAGTCGTTGGCGGCGGTCAGTGCCGATGCGAAGATGCCGTGCGCGTCGAGGATTGCCTTGGCCTCGTGGGCGCGGTCCTCATCATACTCGGCGTCTTTTGGCCATACATCGGTGATCATGACCTCGATGCAGTCGAAGCCGGTGTCGGCGACGTACTTGACGAACTCCTCGAAGGTATCGCCCGGTGCGTTGTAGTGAATCTGTCCGTAGGGCATTGTGCGGCTCCTTTCGATCTCCCTGTGCGTGAGTGTCGGTCGGTCAATGCTATTCGGATGTCTCGCCTGCGTCAAGGGGCAGGCATCCCTGCGGTTCTGGTGCGTTCAGCACGTCGGCGCCCCGGCTAGAACAGCGGCACCTGCAGCTTCACTCCGCCCTGCTTGCCGGACTCATGCGCGAGGACGCCGGNNGCCGGGCAGGCAGAAGTCCATCGAGCGCGCCTCGTCGAAGGGCGCCGGAGTGCCATCGAGCACGCTGGTGACGAACTCGTCGACCATCACCTGCAGGTGATCGCGGCCGTCCTCGCGCGCGTGCCACTCCATCGGCAGGTCGCGCCAGCCCGGCTCGGCATCGGTCGAGATGAGCACGCGCAGCGCCTGCGGGTCGGCGTAGTTGGTATTGATAACGCGGATCGAACCCTCACTGCCGTAGAGCGCCGCCATCCAGATGAACGGGTGGCTGAGCATGAAGCCGTTGGTGAGGTTGATCGTGCGCCCGCCCTCGGTCTCGAGCACCGCCGTCTCGAGCGGGAAGACCTCGACGCCGGCGATCTCACAGCGCCCACCGACGATGCCGGTGACGCTCGTGCAGCGGTCGCCCATCAGTTGCAGCAGCGGCCCGAGGGTGTGGGAGGCATAGGCAAGCGGCGGGAGAGCGGTGAAGCGCCATGACTGCGTGTGCTGCTCCTGTGCCGCCGACAGCGGCCTGACGGGTCGGCAGTCGTGCGTGTACTCGGCCATTGCGCCGATGATCTCGCCGAGCAGGCCCTGGTCGACGAGCTTCTGCAGCCGCCCACACCAACCCATGTAGATGTAGTCCTCGGCGAGCATGTAGCGCAGGTTGTGCGCTCGGGCGCTTGCGACGATCTTTGCGGCCTCCGTCTCCGAGTAGACGTTGGGCGTCTCGACGAGCACATTGGCCCCGGCCTCGAGAGCAGCCAGCGACTGCGGCGCATGCATCGGCCCGGGGGTGATGATTGCGACCAGGTCCGGCGAGGTGCTCTCCAGCATGGCGTCGAAGTCCTCGAAGCCCTGAGCATCTGGGTGCTCGGCGAGCTTCTCGGGCCGCGGATCGCAGACCGCGACGACCTCGCAGTCGGGGTTGGCGCGCAATCTGTCAACGAAGTTCTTGCCGCGGTTCAGCCCCGCGACGGCGCAACGAAGTGCCATGGTGTTCCTCCGATTTCTATGAAACAAGCCCCGCGAGTTCATACGCCTCATCACGCAGCGCACAGCCCTCCATCGGGCCCTGGGCGGTGGCGCCCAGTGCGCCGCATGCGTTCGCCAATCGACCGGTCTGCTCGAGTGAGAGACCCTCGGTCAGCCCGACGACGAAGCCGGCATCGAATGAGTCCCCCGCGCCGGTGGGGTCGACCGCCTCGACTTCGAAGGCGGCGACCTCGACGACCTCCGAGCCCGAGAAGACCGTACAGCCGTCACTGCCGCGCTTGAGCGCGACCACCTGCACGCCGCGGTCCAGGAGAGTCCTGCAGGCATCGCCGGCGCTCGAGGTCGCCGTCAGCACCTCCGCCTCCGATGCGCTGGGCAGCACCAGCGAGGCCGCGTCGATGACGGGCCCGCAGACGCGCCGGAGGGCCTCCTCGCCGCCGAGCAACTCGGGGCGCAGGTTGGGGTCGAAGGACACCCTCGCACCGGCGTCGACGGCCAACTCGACGGCGCGATAGCAGGCTTTCCGCATGTCCTCTCCCGCCGAGAGCGTCGAGCCGCAGATGTGCAGCCAGTCGGCATCCAGGAACATGGCGGCGCGGACCTCCGGCATGCGGCCGGCCGCGGAGTTGCCGATGTGGAAGATGAACTGGCGACTGCCGTCTGAGAAGTAGGTGACGAAGGCGACACCGGTCGCGACACCGTCGGCCTTCGCGACCGCCGAGGCGTCAACACCATCGGCCGCGAAGCGGTCCAGCAGGCACCGGCCGAAGCCGTCATCGCCGACGGCGCCGATGAAGGCGGCCTGGTGACCCAGGCGGGCAACCTGGTCGATGAAGATGGCCGGGGCGCCGCTGGGGAACGGGCCGATGAAGTCGTCGGCCTTATCCAGGGGGCTGTCGACGCGCTTGCGCATGACCTCGACGATCAGTTCGCCAATCGACACCACTCGTCCCATGGCTCTCACATCGCTTCCGATCCGTGTCGCGGAGGTGGATTGCACGCCCGCGAGTGCTGCATGGGGGCTATTCCGTGTGGGGGGGAGGTAGTCCTGCAAGGTAGGGCGGAACGGCCGGTCGGTTTGGGATCACCCGCGGAGCCCGAGGACGCCGTCTCCAGCGGCTCAGGGACGCAGCAGAAAGGCCATCTGACGATGGGCCGGATACCGCAGGTTCGGGATGCGGCCCCCGATGCATCACATCCGGACCGCGTGGGCCGACCTCGGGCGCTT
>DPJP01000463.1:0-4187 GCA_003542955.1 Armatimonadota bacterium | reverse complement strand
CGCACCTCGTGCGGCCCCTCCCATGGCCCGTGCAGGCGGACCGGAGTCCGTCCACGCCGTGGCCTCGAGCGTCCCCTAGTCGCCCGGGAAGCCGGCGCGCTTGCGGCCCGTCTTGTACTTGACGTAGCGAACCGTGTAGACCGGCTTGTCCTGGGCCTCATAGTATGTCCGAGCCTGCAGCTCGGCGATCAGGCCCATCGAGATGAGCTGCACGCCAGTCAGGATCATCAATACTGCCAGCATCAAGCCCGGACGATTCGCGAGGGCCTCACCGTAGGCGAGTTTGAGGAATGTCAGGTAGAGCGCGTAGACGAATCCGATCCCGCCGAGGATGATGCCCCATCTGCCGAAGACCTGCAGCGGGCGGGTGGCGTAGGTGAGCAGGAACTTGACGGTGACCAGGTCGAGCACCACGCGCAGGATGCGGCCCAGGCCGTACTTGGTCTTCCCGTAGACGCGCGCGTGGTGGGTGACGGGCATCTCGGTGACGCGACCGCCGGCGAGCTTGGCCAGCGCGGGGATGAAGCGGTGCATCTCACCGTAGAGCTTGACGTCCTTGAGCACCTCGGAGCGATAGGCCTTCAGCGAGCAGCCGTAGTCGTGCAGCGGAACGCCGGTGACCTTCGAGATGAGCCAGTTGGCGGTCTGGGAGGGCAGCTTGCGGGTGAGCCAGGTGTCCTTGCGGTCTTTGCGCCAGCCGCTGACGACGTCGTAGCCCTCCTCGAGCTTCTCGAGCAGCCGCGGGATGTCCTTCGGGTCATTCTGCATGTCTGCGTCCATCGCGATGACGGCCTCGCCGCGGGCATGATCGAAGCCGGCGGCCATCGCGGCCGTCTGGCCGAAGTTGCGCCGCAGGTGCACGATCGTAAAGCGCTCGTCCTTCTCCGCTATCTCGTCGAGTCGCTCGGCGCTGCCGTCGGAGCTGCCGTCATTGACCAGGATGACCTCGACCGGGCGGTTCATCGAGTCCATGACCTCGACGAGAGCCTCATAGAGCGGCCAGAGAGCATCCACCTCATTGTAGACGGGCGCGACGATCGACACTCGGCCAACGATGTTGTCAGCAACCATCTGCGTGCTCGGCTCCTTCCGCGGGTGCAGGCTGCGTCCGCATCCAGTCCAGGAAGCTGCGTAGTCCGTCCTCGACAGTCCATCTGGGCTGCCAGCCCAGGAGTTGCCTCGCGCGGGTCGTGTCTGCGAAGGTGTGGACCATGTCCCCGGCTCGCTCGGGCTTGCGGTCCAGCGTCGCATGTACGCCCATAGCGGCCTCGAGCGCCTTCACCATGTCATCGAGGCGTATCGGCCGCCCGCTGCCGATGTTGAGTATCTCGAAGCCGAAATCGACCTCCATGGCCGCCAGCACGGCATCGACGACATCATCGACATAGGTATAGTCGCGCGATGTTGACCCGTCGCCGAAGAAGGTGATCGTCTCGCTGCGCGCCATGCGATGGGCAAAGAGGTTCATGGCCAGGTCTGGGCGCTGGCGTGGGCCATAGACGTTGAAGAGTCTCAGACACATCACCGGCAGGCCGTAGAGGTGATGGTAGCAGTGGCAGAGCGCCTCGGCAGCGACCTTGGTCGCCGCGTACGGAGACAGCGGGCGGCTGATATCGGCATCCTCCCGGTACGGGAGCGGGTTGCGCACCCCGTATACGGATGATGAGGAGGCGAAGATGACGCGCGTGCCTTCTCTGCGCCGGGCTGCCTCGAGCACGTTGACCGTGCCCTCGACATTCACCGCGACGTACTCATTGGGGTCTTTGAGCGATGGCGGCACGCCCGCTTTCGCAGCCCAGTGCAGCACCCAGTCGATGTTTCCCTGCGCAAACACATTGCTGATCGCGTCGGCGTCGCGGATATCAGCCTCGACAAGGCTGAAGCGCTCACAGGCGCGCAGCTGCGCGAGGTTGGCCTCCTTGACCGGGCGGGGATAGTAGTCATCGAAGTTGTCGACGCCGATGACGGTGTCTCCGCGCGCAATAAGGCGCTCGGCCAGGTGGGAGCCCATGAACCCGGCGCAGCCTGTGATAAGAACCCTCGCCATGCCCCAGCAACTCCTGCGGTATCAGTAGACCTCGATCTCGAGGCCGGGTTGGTGCGGATCGAGCGCGATGATGCGCTTGATGTCCTGCTTGAGCAGCTTCTCCGCCAGGTAGGCGGGGTCCTCGTGCAGGGCAATGATGGTGCCGCCGCCGCCGGCGCCGGACAGCTTCGCGGCCAGGGCGCCATGGCCCAGCGCGGTCTTGATCAGAGCGTCGTTGAGTTCGGAGATGCCGAACAGCCTCAGGCTGATCTCGTAATTCTCGTTCATCATGTCGGCGACGGTCTGCCAGTCGCCGACGAGCATGGCGCGCTTCCCGATGCGCGCCAGCTCTGCGATCCGCTTCATCCCCTCGACCATGGCTTCCTCACCCGCCTCCCAGCGCTGCCTGGGGGTGTGGTGGTAGGTGCCGGATGTGCCCTGTCGGCGGCCGAGGTTGGCCAGCACCATCGGGAGCGGCAGTCGGGGGGCGAGCGCCTCGGTCAGCGGCTCGACAATAGCGTAGGGGGCGGCATCGTCGTCCCAGCCCCACTGCTTGCCGCGGAAGTCGATGCAGTTGAGCCCGCCGAAGACGACCATATACTGATCCTGGAAGCCGCAGTCGATACCGAGCGAGGTTCGCTCGATATGGCGGGCCATCTCGGCGATGGCGTAGCGCTGAATGGGGTTCTCGAAGAATGCCAGGATGCCCGCCACGATGCAGGCCATCATGGCCGTCGAGCCCGCGCAGCCCGCCCGCATCGGGATTGATGTCTCGGCCCGGAGGTGAAAGCCGCCAGCAGGATCGATGCCGACTCCGGCCAGGTGGCGACGGTCATCGCCGATCAGATAGCGCCAGACGGATCTTGCGACATCAATGTAGGGCAGGGAGTCGTCGAACTCGAGGTCATCATCGCTCTGGATGTGGGTGACATGCCCACAAATGTCGAAGATGATGCCCTCGGCTTCACGGACGAACACCTCAGCGCGCTCACCGATTGCGCACGCGATGACCGTGCCCCCGTAGATATCCGAGGGGTTGCCGATGATGCCTGCTCTCCCGGGGGCGCTGGCATGGACCATGGTGTTGGCTATCTCCCGAGTATTGCTGCTGTGTGGGTGCAGGCACAAAAGGACGCCTGCCGCCGCGCACCATCAAAGGGCGGCGGTCGTCCGCTTGACCGTGGATTCCTCCGCCGTGTAGAATATAGCGTACAACGCCGCTTTGTGCAACCACGCGTGCCCGGCCGGCACGGCGCCGCCCGCACGCGAACATGAGCTGCCCCCATGATTGATTTCCACGTCCACATCGGCCGACTCTCGCGTGCACGCCGCTGCCAGACCTATGACCTGTCGCCGCAGCAGCTTGTTGAGCGGATGGACCGCGAGGGCATCGAGATGAGCGTGCTGCTGCCGCTCGAGAGTCCGGAGGCGATTAACGGCTACTTCCTGACCGAGGAGGCCGTCGCGGCCCGCGACCTCTACCCGGAGCGGTTGATCGCGTTCGTCGGCCTCGATCCGCGCAGCCGCAACACCGCCGAGCAGATCGACATGTTCGTCGAGGACTACGGCTGCCGCGGCTTTGGGGAACTCAAGAACGCGCTGGCATTCGCCGATCCTCGGCACGAGGTGATCTACGAGCGGTGTAACGCGCACAGTTTGCCGATTGTGTTCCACTCGGATCCGGGTCTGTGCCATGACGAAGTGGGGCTTCCCGCACTCGAGCGCATGCTGGGCACGTACCCGGATGCGGTATTCTGCGGGCACGGGCCGGGCTTCTGGGCGGCGATCAGCGCCGATGATGACCGCAGCGGGGGCTACCCGAAGGGACCGGTAACGCCGACCGGCGCGGTGGACCGGCTGCTGGGCGAATATGAGAACCTGTACGCGATCTTCGACGCGGGCTCAGGCTTCAACGCAATGACGCGCGACCCCGAGTTCACGCGCGGGTTCATCGAGCGCCATCACCGAAAGCTGCTCTTTGGCACCGACTACCTGCGCGCCTTCCAGCGGCTGCCGCAGGTGGACTGGCTGGGCTCGGTCGAGATCGACCCCCGGCACCGCGAGCTGATGGCGCGTGGCAATGCCGCGCGGCTGCTCAAGCTCGACGAGGCCGGCTGAGCCACAGGAGGACCCCGTTTGGCAACCGAGCAATCAAGCAGCG
>DPJP01000168.1:9384-15386 GCA_003542955.1 Armatimonadota bacterium | reverse complement strand
GCAATGGCGAGAACTGCTTCTGGACCCGCCACATGCGGGGGGTGAACAGGTACTATACCGAGAACCCCGAGGCGCCGCCCATGTACGGCTGGTGGGATAGCTGCCCCGGTCGCGCCGATGCGCGGGAACGCTGGCTGCATCATTTCGACCTCTACCGGCCAATGGTTGCCGAGGGCTCCCGTGCGTGGCTCGAGATCGGTGAGAACTCACTGTTCGAGGGGACACTGCCCGTGGGTGTCACTGTGTCGGCCTTCGTCAATGACGAGACGTACCTGGTGGCGGCCAACTACTCGGAGGTGCCCGTCACGCTCAAGAGCACATGGCAGTGGGAGGACCGGGAGAGCCGGTGGACGGGCTCGGCGCTCGAACTGGCGCCGGGGACGCTGAGGTACTTGCGCAGAGCGTGACACTCAAGCGGCACTCGCTGCACTCACGCAGGACAGGAAGGAAGACAGCAGTGGACCCGACTCAGCCTACCGAACTCAATGCCCTGCCGTTCCATCACTATGGCCGCTGGCGCGAGCACCTGGACTATCAGGCCGCGTGGTGGGATGATCCCGCACCGACGCGGCCGCTGGTGCTATTGCGCAGTCCCGCGGATCCCGCCTCACCGCCGGAGGCGTGGGATATCTGGTGCTTCTCACGGGAGCCCGACGCTGCCGAGCAGCACTGCACCGCCTCCGCGGAGCAGGCCACGAGCTACCGGTACCATCTCGGGGCACTCCCGTTCCTGAACCCGAACTTCGCTGCCGGGGTCCTCGCCACACTCATCAACGGGGAGTTCGACTTCCAGGATGACACGGTCTGGGTCGAGCGTGCGATGAGCTGGGACGAGTTGACCGATGTGCACCTGGATGAGAACGACGTCTGGTGGCAGCGGCTGATGCGTTCGGTGAGCGTCGGGATCGAGCACGGCATCGTGACCGCCACGCCCGATCTCGGCGGGACGCTCGATATCTGTGCCGCCGTGCGCGGGACGCAGAACCTGCTCTATGACCTGGTTGACTGCCCCGAGCGCGTTCTCGAGCTGCTCGACGCCGTGCAGCAGATGTGGTTCGACGCCTTCGACCGCCTCTACGCCCCGATGGGCGTCGCATACGGTGGCAGCGTGAACCGCTGGGGTTTCTTTGCCGCAGGGAAGCAGTACCCGCTGCAGTGCGACTTCGCGGCGATGTTGTCGCCGGCGATGTTCGAGCGCTTTGTCCTGCCCGCGCTTGTGGCCGAGTGTGAGTACCTCGACTACGGCATCTACCACCTCGACGGCCCGGGGCAGCTATGCCATCTCGACATGCTGCTGGATATCCCGAATATGCGGGTGATCCAGTGGGTGCCGGGGACGGGCAACCCGGGCAATGCCGATCCGGTGTGGTTTGACATGTACCGGCGAGTACAGGGCGCAGGGCGGGCGCTGGTGCTGGGCGGGGGCATCGAGGCCTTCGACCTGTACATGAACGAGCTTGACCCCGGTCTGCTGCAGTTGACCATCTGGGCGCGAGACGAGCGCGAGGTGGAGCATGTGATGGAACGGGTGAAGGCATAGAGGCAGGGGTTAGGGGCGTGGGACGAGGGGCGTGGGAGAGCCAACGGCGTCGGGCTGGAAGCCCGGCCTACCCGCACGGTAGACGCGTGGGTATGGGAACGCCGGACGGCGCGCCGCGCGCGGAGGCGCGGCCTCCTGGCGGCGTGTGGTATCAGATGTACCCCGGCGCCCCGCCCTGATGCCACTCATCGAGCGTAGTGCGCACCTTGCGAGAGAGTTCAGACACCGAGAACGGCTTGTTGATGAAGGCGACGCCGGGCTCGAGCCCGCCCTGGCGCTCGATGACGCTCGCGGTGTAGCCCGACATATACAGCACCGCGAGGGAGGGATAACGCTCTCGGAGTGCCTCCGCGAGTTCGCGCCCGCTCACCTGCGGCATGATCACATCGGTCAGCAGCATGCTGATGTCGCCGCCGTTGAGATCGGCGATGTCCAGAGCTTCGGCCGGGCTGTGGGCGACCAGCACGCGGAAGCCCTGCCTCTCGAGCGCGCGACAGGTGAAGTCGCGGACGACCGCGTCGTCCTCGACGAGCAGGATGGTCTCGTGCCCCCGCGCGCTGATGTCCCTGTCTGCCGCGGGCTCGACGTCGTCGGTCCCATACTGGTGACGCGGGAGGTACACGCGGAAGACGGTTCCTTGTCCCGGCTCGCTGTAGCACTCGACATGGCCGCCGCTCTGCTTGACGATGCCGTAGACTGTCGCAAGGCCGAGGCCGGTGCCGCCGGCATGTCCCCTGGTGGTGAAGAACGGCTCGAAGATGTGTGAGCGCGTCTCTTCGTCCATACCGTGCCCGCTATCGGAGACGGCGAGGAAAACGTACTCGCCCGGCGCGAGTCCGGGCCTGGTAGCCGTGTAGGCCTGATCCAGGGTTGTATTGCCGGTCTCCAGCGCCAGGACGCCGCCGGCGGGCATGGCATCGCGCGAGTTGACGGCGAGGTTCATGATGATCTGCCCGAGCTGTCCGGCATCGGCCATGACGCGGCCGAGCCGGGGAGCAAGGGTCGTGACGAGCTCGACGTCCTCACCGATCAGGCGCCGCAGCATCTTTTCCATGTCGCGGACGATGACGTTGAGGTCGAGCACCACGGGGTCAAGCACCTGCTGGCGACTGAATGCGAGCAGTTGGCGGGTGAGTGTTGTCGCGCGGCGCGTGGCCTTCTGGACCTGTTGGATGTCGCTCTGCAGCGGGTGACCCGCTCCGAGGGCCTCGGCGACGAAGTCGGTGTAGCCGCCGATGGCGGTCAGCAGATTGTTGAAATCATGGGCAACGCCACCGGCCAGTCTCCCGACGGCCTCCATCTTCGAGGCCTGGTGGAGCTGGTCCTCCATGCGACGCTGCTCGGTCACATCACGTGCGACGGCCAGGACGCTCTGCGTTTGGCCGGAGGCGTCATGCTCCGGAAACAGGCGCCAGTTCATCGTCAGCGGTCCCTGCTCCGAGGGCAGTTCGAACTCGGTCTCGACCGGCCGGCCCATCTCAAACACGGACTCGATGCTGCGCTCCCAAAACGTACTGAGGTCCTCGGGAAACCCAACCTCGCGGTGGGTCTTGCCGATGAAGTCGGCAGCCGGAATGCCCGTTGCAGTCAGCACGCTCGGGCTGGCATACAGGTGGCGGCACTGACGATCGAAGCGCATGATGACATCGGGCGAATTCTCGACCAGCGCCCGGTATCGTTCCTCGCTGGCCCGCAACGCCTCCTCCGCGATGTTGCGGTCGGTGACGTCGATCATGGATGCCAGGGAAGTCTGCGTTCCGGGGACCATCTCCACAGAGACGAGCACGCGCCGTATCTGCCCGTCGCTGCGCAGAAAGTCAAACTCGTAGCGTTTGGGGGGATTGCCCGTTGGAGTTCTACGTTCCCGGTGGTTTCTCTTCAGCAGATCGACATCATGTGACGCTACAAAGTCCCAGAGCACCAGCGTGCTCTCAATCTGCTCGCGGCTTGTCCCGTACAGTTCGGCAAACTCCTCATTGGCCAGCAGAACGGTGGCGTCAGGCTCGAGCAGGCACATGGCAGTGCCGGTATTCTCGAAGAGGGCACGGTAGCGTGTCTCGCTCGCCCGCAGCGCCCCCTCGTTCTGCTTGCGGTCGGTGATGTCATCGAACAGTGTGACGAACTGCCCGGGCTTCGGGGAATATGCGGCAACGGAGTAGTGACGCCCGAGTTCGGCGCTGGCACTCTCGAAATACGCCGGCTCTCCGGTGGCGGACACTCGGGCGTAGCGCTCGAGCCACTCGGGCTCAAGCGCGGGGAGGACCTCCGTCGCCGTTCGCCCGATCAGGCTGTCAGCGTCCAGGCCGGTGAGGCGCTCGAACGCGGGGTTCACCGCGAGGAAGCGGTAGTCACAGGCGTCGCCGTTGTCGTCGGTGACGATCTCGTGGAGCGCGAAGCCGGAGTGCATGGTGTCGAATAGTAAGTGGAAACGGTCTTCGCTGTCGCGGAGCGCCTCCTCCGCATGGCAGCGCTCGGTGACGTCGCGCCCCACGACGATGATGCCCTTGCGCCTGCCGTCGGGATGGTACATCGGCACTTTGAGGATGTCGAAGACCTGCACCGTGCCGTCTTCGTGGGTGATGACTTCATCATTGCGCCACGGCGCGCGCTGCTCCCAGGCCGCTTCGTCACTCTCGATGCATCCCAGAAGCACGGGGGCCAACTCGGGCACGATCTCGGCAAGCTCGCGATCGTGCCTGCCCACGTAGTCGACGCCCTCGAGGCCGAACAGCCTGGTATTGTAGTCGTTGGAGACGAGCCAGCGCCCTTCGCCATCCTTAAAGCACACCACATCGGGCATGGCATCGATGAGCGTCCGCAGCCGCTCTTCGCTCTCGCGGAGCTGCTCCCGAGCGCGACGGTACTCGGTGATGTCCTTGGTCAATCCGATGAAACCACAGGGCCGCCCGTCGTCATCCTCGAGCGTGCTCGCACTGAGCATGATCGGGAAGCGCGTGCCGTCGGCCCGTTCACAAGTGCACTCGATGATGTCGGACACCCCGCGTTTGAGGGTGCGCTCAGCGTGTTCAAGTATCCCTTCGCTCTCATACTCAGGCAGCAGTTCGAGTATGCTGCGCCCAATGACGTCTTCCCGTGACGAGCACCGGAGCATGTTGACTGTCGCCTGGTTGCAGTCGGTGACGATCCAGTCGAGGTTGCAGGTGGTGATGCCGTCGGGTGAGGCTTCGATGAAGCGGCGCAACTGCCGCCCAGGTTCCAGGTCGGCCTCGCGGACGGCCTGATGCTGGTGGAGCAGTGTCTCGAGTTCGGCAACGCGCGCACGGAGGGTCTCCAACTCGGCCCTTGACGCATCGGGTCTCGGATCAGCATCACTCATCCTCGCGGTCCTCCGTATGTGTCGCCAGGTCCGTGTTCTGATATCGTCTCCGTCCGGCCGTCGAGGACTTCGCGCACCTTGTCTGCCAGGGCGCGGACGGAGAACGGCTTGCTCAAGAACGACGTGCCAGGCCCGAGGAGGTTCTCCTCCTCGATAGTCGAGGCTGCGTAGCCCGAGACGTAGAGGACCGCGAGTTGGGGGTATAACGCGGTCAGGGCGTCCGCCAGCTCGCGGCCGGTCATGTCGGGCATGATCACATCCGTCACAAGCCCCGCCAGCCGCTCCCCGATCTCTTCGGCGATGGACAGCGCTTCGAGTGGCCCGGCGGCTTCGACAACGTCATAGCCCTGGCGGCGCAGCGCTTCGGCGGCAAAGTCGCGAACGACCTCGTCATCCTCGACGAGCAGCAGGCGCTCCCTCCCGCCCCTGGTCTGTTCGGGCTCGCCCTGCACGCCCGTATCACCGACGCTCGCGGAGTAGGGCAGCAGGTAGATGGTGAACTGCGTGCCTCGTCCAGGTTCGCTCCTGCACTCGATGTGCCCTCCGGCCTGCTGGATAATGCCGTAGACGGTGGCCANNCAGACCGGTCCCCTCGCCCGGGCGCTTGGTGGTGAAGAAGGGTTCATAGATGCGCGAAAGCGTATGGTCGTCCATGCCGGTTCCGGTGTCGACGACATCCAGACAGACATACTGCCCCGGCCGGAGTCCCGGCGGGAGGTCGGCGGATTCCGGGTGCATGACGCTGTTGCGGGTGCGGAGAGTGAGTCGGCCGCCGTCTGGCATCGCGTCGCGGGCATTCACGCACAGGTTCATGATAATCTGCTCAATCTGGCCCAGGTCGGCCCAGATGCAGCCGATGTCGGCCGCGAGACTGGTGCTCAGATCGAGGTCCTCGCCGATCACGCGGCGGAGCATCTTCTCCATGTCCCGCACAACGGCGTTGAGGTTGACCGCGCGTGGCTCGGTGACCTGTTGCCTGCTGAAGGCCAGCAACTGCCGCGTGAGCGCAGACGCCTTGGCTGCCGCCTTCGCAACCTGCTCGAGGTCGGCATGCGCCGGGCTGCCCACCTCGGTTTGCTCGGCGGCGAACTCGGTGTAGCCGCTGATCGCGGTGAGGATGTTGTT
>DPJP01000168.1:2882-9375 GCA_003542955.1 Armatimonadota bacterium | reverse complement strand
TCCCACACACACGCACCGGCTCGCCGACACCATCACGCTCGATGACCCTGCCTCTGGCAAGCACCCACATCCAGTCGCCTGCTCGGTCGCGGATGCGGAACTCAGCCTCATAGAACGGTGTGTCGCCCTGAAGGTGCGCTTGGAGGGCGGCATCGCTCGCACCGACGTCATCAGGGTGTGTCAACCCCACGACGTCGCGCAGATGGAGTTCGTCTGCGTCAGTCAGGTACCCTCTCGCCGCCAGCCACCTGGAGTCGATGGCGATGCGGTCGCTGCGCACATCCCAGTCCCATGTGCCGAGGTCTCCCCCGTGCAGCGCCAGGTCGAGACGCTGTTCACGCTCTCGCACCGCCTCCTCGGCACTGATGCGGGCCAGCACGATGCCGGCCTGGGCGGCGATGGCTTCGAGCGACTTGCGGGTGGCGGCCGGGACGTCGTCGGCAGTTCGCGATGACACATTGAGCGAGGCGATGATGTCTCCCCGGCACACAATCGGGACCACGGCAAGTGACCGTATCCCCTCCTCACGGCGACCATCCACGTCGGCCCCGGGTGACAATGCGGCATAGGGCGCATACAGAGGCTCACCGGCCATGACCTGACGCGTCTCCGCGGAGTCCGGCGGGTAGCGAGAGACGAGAGATGCGAAGTCAGCAGATACTCCCGAGTGCGCGGCGAGGTACAGCGAGCCGTCGCCGGGGTCGACCAGGTACAGCCCGCCGGCATCCATGCTCTCGAGGCTCAGTGCCGCCTGCAGGAGCAACTCCGCCGCCTCTGCCAGGTCGATTGATGCGGAGAGCGACACGGCCAGGTCGCGCTGCAGCCGGAGAGCCTCCTCGGCCCGCTTGCGGTCGGTGACGTCGCGCACGAGCCCGAGCAGGTGCTCCTGCCCACCGTACTGGAATGTGCTGCCGCGCACCTCGATATCGACAGGCGAGCCGTCCTTGCGGATATCGACGGCCTCAAGCTCGATGTGCCCCGTGACGGGTAACTCAGTCAGGAATCTGCGGAAGACGTGCAGGGAGTCCGGGTGGACGAAGTCGGGGCCCACGAAGCCGATCATCTCGCCTGGGCCATAGCCGTGCATGCGCTCGGTGGCAGGGTTGGTGAGCACGACGGCGCCATCGAGATCGACAACGAACACGGCATCGGCGGATGTGTCGAAGATGGCGCGCATGCGGGCTTCGCTCTCACGCAGTTCCATCTCGGCGCGTTTGCGGTCGGTGATGTCACGGATAACTGAGATCAGGTGCGGAGCGCCCCCGTAAGTGAGCGCACTCCCGCGCACCTCGATGGCAACAGTGGACCCGTCCGCGCGCACGTCAATAGACTCGGTGGTGAACTCACCGGTGGCGAGTACCTGGGTGACGAACTCCTCATAGACATGGCGGTAGTCAGGGTGGATCACACGCCTGATCTGGAGGCCGGTCATCGTGCCCGGCGCGTAGCCGTACATGCGCTCGGCCGCCGGGTTAGCCAGGGCAATCACGCCGTCAGTGTCATAGAGGAGCATCGCGTCCGGCGAGGAGGTGAAGATGCTCTGCAGGCGGGCTTCGCTCTCTCTGAGCGCCTCCTCGGCCTGCTTGCTCTCGGTGATGTCGCGGATGCTCGCAATGAGCCCAACTGGAACTCCGGCCGCGTCACGGATGGCGTTCGCCGAGACGTGGACGGGAAAGGCGGTTCCGTCGCGGCGCAGGAAGACATGCTCTCGTCGCCGCGCGGCGCCTTCGCTGACGGTGCGGGCAAAGCCTTCCGCGAGCCTGGCCCGTCCCTCCGGCGACACGAAGTCGAGGCAGTTGCGGCCCAGGACGTCCTCGCGAGCCGCGTATCCATACATCTGGAGCGCCGCGTCGTTGCACTCGGTCAGTATGCCCTGGAGGTCCATGACGACGATCGCGTCGGCCGAGGACTCGAAGAACGCTCTCAGCCTCTGCTCGCTCTGGCGCAACTCGGTCTGCTGCTGCCTTTGCTCGGTGACATCGCGGATCACGGTGACGATGCGGACGACCGCCCCGTCTTCGATGACGGGCACCTTGCGCGTCTCGGTGGTCAGTTCCACACCGTCGACGGCGGTTGTCTCGTGGGTGATCATGGGCTGCCCGGTCGCAAACACCTGCTCGTATTCGGCGAGGACGTCCTCGCCCAGGGCCGGGCACACGTCCTGGAGACGGGCTCCCGTCGGGTCGGTGGCAATCCCGAGCCCGGTGCACCAATCCTTGAGGGCCGTATTGGCGTAGAGCACGCGGTAGTCCCTGTCGATGACGTGAATGGCATCGCCGAGGGCGTCGAGTATCGTCGCATCGCTCGCGGCTCCGGCGCCTCCCTGCCCGTCGGCCGGGGGTGTGTGTGGGCTGATGTGGGTTCCTCCGGCAGCCCGCCCGGGTGACGGGTCACCGGGCGTGGGCAGAGGGGCTCCACGAGTATCCATATAGCCTGTAACCTCCACTCCGCACGCACTCGCACACGCCAGTCAGTCAGCGCACCAGGAGACCGGCGCTAATGGCCGTATTGTAGCTGCAAGTCGCATGCCACGGCAACAGGCGGCCGCTGCGCTCGCGTGTCCGGGGAGGGGCCTCATCCCGCCTGCTCAAGACGCGCGAGGGAGGCCCCGAGTTTGCCCACAGCCCCCGATTACGGCCGGGGTCACACCCCGAATCTTGAATCGTCCATTCCCCAGTCGGCATCCGAGGACAGATGCAGACAATTCAAGATTCACGGTATGACCCCGCCGCATATCCCCGCCGCCGCGCGAAGGCTGGGCCTGCGGCTGCGGGACGGCCTCCCCGGCTATTGCCCGCGCACAAGAGAGGCAGGGTCAGAGGCGGGATCCGTCGATGAGTTCGCGGACCCGCTGGGAGAGAGTATCCAGAGTAAACGGCTTGTGCAGCAGAGGCACGCCGGGCCCAAGCATCTGCTCGGATTCGATCAGGTCGGCCGCGTAGCCGGACATGAACAGCACGGGTAGCGACGGCTGGGTGACACTCAGGCGCTCGACGAGTTCCCTGCCCCCCATCTGGGGCATCACAACATCGGTGATCAGCAGCGAGATAGCTCCCGCGTTCTCGGCGGCCAGGCTGATGGCGTGCTCGGGATGGTCGGCCACCAGCACGGTGTAGCCGCGCCGGCGCAGTGCCGTTGCCACGAAGTCGCGGACGGTCTCGTCGTCTTCGACCAGCAGGATGGTCTCGGTACCCGTCGCGACGGCATCGGCGGCCGGACCCGCGGGCTCGTCCCCCGCCTCAGGCTCGCCATGGCACGGGAGGTAGACGTGGATGCTGGTGCCGCGGCCCGGCTCGCTTTCGCACTCGACGTGCCCGCCGCTCTGTTTGACAATGCCGTACACGGTTGCCAGCCCGAGCCCGGTCCCCTCGCCAACCGCCTTGGTGGTGAAGAACGGTTCGAAGNNCCGATGCCGGTGTCGGCGACGGTCAGGCGTATGTAGCGTCCGGGCTCGATTTCGGCAAGCGCAAGCATCCTCTCATCATCGAGCAGCACGTTGGCCGTGCTGACGGTGATGCGCCCGCCCACGGGCATGGCGTCGCGGGCATTGATCGCCAGGTTCATGAGTATCTGGTCCATCTGCACCGGGTCGGCCATGATGCGGCACAGCGGCTCCTGAAGCTCGGTGACTATCCCGATGTCCTCGCCGATCATCCTGCGGAGCATGCCTTCAACCTCTCGGACGACGCTGTTGAGGTCCAGCACGCGGGAGGCCATCACCTGCTTGCGGCCGAATGCCAGCAGTTGGCGGGTCAGCGAGGTGGCGCGCTCGGCGGCCCTGCGCACCTGTTCGAGGTCGGCGGCGATCTCATGGTCGGGGCCGGTCTTGTCGATGGCGAACTCAACATAGCCGGAGATAGCGGTCAGGACGTTATTGAAGTCATGTGCGACGCCGCCGGCGAGTCGGCCGATGGCCTCCATCTTCGATGCCTGGAGGAGTTTCTCCTCGAGCATCCTGTGAGTGGTGGTATCCCGCAGGATGCTCAGCGCACTGACGACGTTTCCCTCGGGGTCAAACTCTGGGAACAGGCGCCAGTTGAGACACCGGTTCGAGGCGGCCGCCAGGGGCTGGATATCGGGGGTTATCTCGATATCGATCTCCGCGGGCAGGCCTGTCTCAAAGACCGCGCGGATCTGCTGTTGCCAGCTGGTGCAGAGAGCTTCGGGAAGACCGAGTTCTCTGTGGGTTCTGCCAATGCAGGCGTCAGGGCCGAGGCCGGTGAGGTTCTGAATGCTGGGGCTTGCGTAGAGGTGCCGGCCGTCGCGGTCGAAGCGCAGTATGATGTCGGGCGAGTTCTCGACCAGGGCGCGGTAGCGCGCCTCGCTCTCGGCGAGTGCCACCTCGGCGGCTTTCATGCCGGTGACATCGAGCATGGTCTGGACNNNTGTCACCTCGGCAAGGACCGGGTGGCCACTCTCCATGGCCCGGATGACCGGACAGTCATCACACGGAGCATCGTGCCCGAACCACACATCGTAGCACCTGCGCCCGACCAGTTGCTCGGCCAGGATGCCGGTGGTCCTCGCGACGGCGTTGTTCACCCACCGGAGGCGCAGTTCAGGGCCGATGTAGAGCACAAGTTCTGAGAGGCTGTCCATGACCAGCGCACGCTCGCGAAGCAGTTGCTCCTGCTCACGCTCGGCCTGCTTGAGATCGGTGATGTCCAGGACGGTGAAGACCAGGCCCTGCGACCAGTCGTCGGGATCGATGGGGGCGGAACTGAGCAGAATGTCGAGACAGGCGCCGTCCTTGCGGCGGAACCTGGTCTCGATCGTGCCGACACCGAGCCGGCGGACGTCGGCGTGCTTCTCCCGGCCGACGCGCTCGTACTCCTGCTCGGACTCGTAGAGATGCAGGGCGGGCATGCCGTCGAGTTCCTCGGCGCTGTAGCCGAGCATCTGCCCTAGACGCGCGTTGGTCCACCCGACGACGCGCTCGGTGACAAGCCCGATGCCGATGGGGGCGGCGGCCAGAATGGTCTCGAGCAGAGCCTGGCTGCGCCGCAGAGCCTCCTCGGCGCGCCGGCGCTCCGTGGTGTTCTCCGCGTGCACCGCGATGCTGACCACGTCGCCGCCTTCATCGAGGACGGGATGCCCCGACGTGGTGACCCAGATGCCGTCGCGTTCGTCCTCCATGCGGGAGGGCTTCCCGGTGCGGAAGACCTCCTCCATCGCGGCACGGCGGCCGGCGGCGATGTCGGGGGGCAGGAAATCCCAGATACAGGCGCCGCGGGCTCCGTTGGGTGGAAACCCGACGCGCTGCTCCAGGACCCGGTTGCAGTCGAGAATGGTCCCTTCACGGTCCAGCAGCATGACAGATGCGGTACTCGCGTCGAGGATCGCCCGCGCGTTGGCCTCGCTCTTGCGCAGTGCGCGTTCGGCCTCCATGCGGTCGGTGATGTCGACGACGGCGACGACAACGCGGGCGAGGGTCTCCTCGCAGCCGGGGGCAATGAAGGAGGAGACGTGGACATCCATGCGGCGGCCGTCGAGGGTGTAGTTGACGGCATCCTGCTTGAAGGCGGTGGTGCCCTCGAGCAGGGCGACAATCTCCCGCGCGAACGTCTCGTTGGTACCCGAGCCGAGGATCGTGCCGAGCCCATCCATGAACTGCTCGGTGGATTCCGCTCCGTAGAGCGCGAGCGTGGCCCGGTTCACCCTGATGATGCGAACGCGTTTCGCGAATTCCCGCACGACCTCCGGGTGCTCGGCAACATGCGCGCGCAGATCGGTGATGCCTGATGCTTTGAGGTCGTCGGCGTAGCGCTTGACCTCGGAGAAATCCTCCAGCCACAGCGACGTGGGAGAGTCATCGAACAGCGAGCGGTAGCGCATCTCGCTCTCGCGGGCGGCCTGCAGCGCCTGCTCGCGGGCGCTCACATCAGTAGCGACGGCGAAACCGCGGCGCTCGTCCCCGCACTCAATGACGCTCGCGTTCACTTCGACGGGGAGGGCTGTACCATCCTTGCCGACGAGGTGTGTGGGATATGAGACGCTGCCGGAGGACGCCGCAATGTGACCGAACTCGGGGCCGAACTCGTCTGCGTGCCGATCCCCCTCGATGTCCCAGATGTGCAGCGAGAGCAGCTCTTCACGCGTGTACCCGAGCGTACGGCAGGCAGCGTCGTTGACATCCGTGATCGCGCCCTCAGCGGAGAACCAGTACGCGGGTGTCGCAAGGCTATCGAGCGCGGATTGAGCCAGCGTCACGGCCCGCTCCGACCGCCGCTGCGAGGTCAGGTCCCGGATGACGATGACTGCACCAGATGGCCCCCCATTGGACCCCGGCAGCGGCGTCCCCCCAAATGCGCCAACATATTCCGAGCCGTCGGCGCGCCGGAAGGCACCGGTGAACTCCTGGAGCTGCCCCGTACTGAGGATCGCCTGCAGAGTAGACTGGAGCGTCTGGTGGTCCACATCCGCGACAAATGAGGAGAACGCCCGACCGAGCAGATCATCCTGGCTCGCACAGCCCATCGCAGCGGGAGCAGCG
>DPJP01000168.1:0-2862 GCA_003542955.1 Armatimonadota bacterium | reverse complement strand
CGTAGGCGCCGCTGCTCAGAAGCGCAGTCGTGGTTGGGCGAGGGCATACCGGAACCTGCTGAGACGCCCGCGGCGGCGAGTTGCCCCCGCAGGTCGGCGATCTCAGCCTGCAGCGTCTCGATGTGCCTGTCAGGCTCGCCGATGCAGCCGTGTTCGCTCGTCCCAGGTACCTCCTCCTGCCCCACCGGGCAACCTCCTGTGGTCATCGTGCCGATCAGCGGGCCCGCTCACCCTTCGCCACGGCTACGCAGATCGTCAGGCAGGTCGGGCTTCCAGCCCGACATCCCACTTCCTGGGCCTGCAAGTTGGGTGCCACTCAGAGCGCCAGCGGCGTGCCGGCGCGCGCTCAGGGCTCAAACAGCGGCACCTTCTGGATCTGCCCGCTTTCGATTGCCTCGGCCGCCATGATCGTCCCCGCCGCGCTGTTGGCACCGCTGAAGGCGTCAACAAGCGTCGGCTTGTCCTCGATGATGCACTCGAGGAAGTGCTCGATCTCCGGCTCGAAGGGATGGCCGGAGATGGACTTGGTCGAGATGTCCTCGATGGTCACGTCGTCATGCCCGGTTCCGCGGATGACCTTTCCGCCGCGTACCGAGCCTTTGGTCCCGTATACCTCGAGGTTGCAGAAATCGGGCCGGGGGCCGACGATGCCGTAGGCGCCTGTCACCTTCGCCGTCGCCCCGCTGGCCATCTTGAAGACCGCCGTCATGCAGTCGGGGTGTTTCATCTGGGGGAAGGCGATGCTGTTGCCGTAGCCCATCACCTCGACGGCATTCGAGTCGCAGTACCAGCGCAGCAGGTCGAACTGGTGCACTGCGCCGCCGACGATGACCTTCTCATGCTCGAGGTACCAGTTGATATTGCCGATGTGCGGGTTGATGCGGGCCGGGTCGGCCTGATTCATCAGGTGGTGGATGTAGTCGGCCTCGAGGTAGAAGATCTCCCCCAGTTCGCCCTCCGCGCAGAGGCGGTGGACCTCCGAGTAGAACGGGTTGAACCGCAGTATCTGGCCGACCATAGTCTTGCACTCGGAGTTGCGGGCGGCATCGGTCATGGCCTGCAGGTCCTCGATGGTGTTCCCCATCGGCTTCTCGACGAGCGTGTGACAACCGGCCTGCANNACGGCTCGGCGTGGAGGTGGTCGGGGGTGTGGACCGAGAGCACATCGAGACGCTCTTTCTCGAGCATCTCATCGAGGTTGGTATACTCGCCGACGGGGTGGTCGAGTTCGGCCTGGGCTTTGGCGGCCTCGATGCGCTCGGGGTTGAAGTCGCAGAGAGCGACCAGCTCGGCGCGGTGGCTGAGTTCGTAGCCCTTGACGAATGCTCTCCCGTTGCCCCCGAGACCGACGACGCCGACGCGAAGCTTGTCCATTGACTGACCCTCCCGCTGTTGTCTGGTTATCCCGCAGGCGGGTTTCGCCTTGCGGCGGGGATGACCTGCCTGGGCCGGGGTCAGGCCTCGCCGCGCCGCTGCCGGCGCAGCCGCAGCAGCACTTCGATCACCGGTTCGCGCTCGATGCTGCAGGCACTGATCCCCATCTCATCGGCCTCCTCTTCGAGGCAGGTGTCGCACTCGCCCAGGGTGACCAGCACCCCCGCGAGCCCCATGCCCCCCTCGAGCAGCCCGGCAACCAGCTCCGACCGCTCGGCGTTGTCGAGGTAGCTGCGGAGCTGCGCGCAATGCTCGATGCAGAGACGATCGCGCTTGAGTTCGACGAACACCACGGCTTCAGCCTCGTGATCGAGAAAGACCATGTCGACGAACTGACGCTGTCCGTCCTCCGAGTAGATGTAGTGCTGCCGGTCCAGCAGGGTGACCGGCGAGTCAAAGAGCACGCCGGGTTCGGCGGCGATGGCTTCCTCGAGCTGTCTCTCGGTGTCGACGGCGCGGTACTGCTCGGTCACCACCCCGCGTATCTCCGCGGCGGTCTTACTGCCGATGCCGCGGACGCCCCGGAGCTCTTTCTCGCTTGCGCCCAGTATCGCCTCAACACTGCCGAAGTGCTGCAGAAGCTCGCGCGCGACAACCAGCCCGCAGCCGGGGAGCATCTCGATCACCCTCCGCTGCATGTCGGCGAGATCGGTGGCCTTGCGCTTGGGGATCAGTGATATCTCCGGGATGCCGATCTGCTCCTGGCGCGCCATCATCAGGATAAGCTCGACGGTCTCTTCGAGGTCGGGCGTAGCCAGCACGGTCAGGCCATACAGCAGCACCATCGAGGAAACTGCGCCGCGGACGGCCTGCGGGTCGAAGTACGTGTACTCGTATTCGACTTCGCCCTCGATGAGCAGCACCGGCAGCTCGAAGTGCTCCCGGAGGTAGATGGCGCTGGTGAACAGCGTCTTGTCCATGATCCCCTGCAGGAGGCCGGCGCCGTCGCGGCGCTCGATGGCGAGGCGATTGCTGAGGATGTAGCGATCCACTTTGCCATGGTCATCCTCGATGGGGCAGATACGCACACCGAGGTTGGCAAGCGCACGCGCCGGCTTGCCTCCGGGCCTGGTGACGTGGATTGTGAGGTCGGTTGGTTTGAATGCCATGATGGGCTCCGGGGCGACGTGTTGGTAGTAGGCAGCGCGGTCTGACGGCGGCATGGGAGGACCATTCTGCGCCCCGGCCCTGTCGGCAAGGGGAGGGGCCGCATCCCGCGGGCGCGGGACTGGTGTTCGCGGCGCGAGCGAGGTCGGCCCATGCGGACTAAACCGCTGCCGGGGGGTGATCACTTACGGCGGGCCGACCTCGTGACGCTGCACACTACGCAGCGTTCACTCGTGCGGCCCCTCCCCGCGGATGGAGTCACGCGGAGGCACCAGTCCCCTGGCTGCGGGATGAGGCCGCTCCCCAGGGATGCAAAGGGCA
>DPJP01000165.1 GCA_003542955.1 Armatimonadota bacterium | reverse complement strand
CTCGGCGGGAGCGCTCTCCGTCTTGATGCCGAACACGGTCTCAAGCGAACCGAACTGATCCTCGACGGTGGTTCTGTAGCCCTCGAGGGCCTTCTGCGCCGCGATGACCGCGTCCCTCTTCTTTTGGGCGATCGCGGCCCACTGCTGGTCGTTGTTGCCGTTGGCCGCGGCACCCAGCTCTTTCAGCTTGTTGTCCGCCGCCCTGAGTTGATTGAGGGCTTCATCGAGGTTGCCCGCTCGAGCGCTTGCGGCAGCCTGGGAGATGTTGGCGGCAATCGTCGTCATCTGCGCTTCGTAGGTCTCAATACGCTGTGCCAGGGCCTCTGCTTCCTTCTGTGCTTGCCATGCCTCGTAGCGCCCGTAGGCGAAAAACGCGGCGACACCCAGGACGACTATCACCGCGAGCACCAGCCAGATCAGGCCGCCGCCGCCCCGCTGGATCTTCACGGGCGCGGAATCGATGTCGATGTCCAGATCATCGTTGGCAGCGCGCTGCCCTGTTCGAGTGGGCTCGCTCTTCTTCTCTTCGCCGGGTTCCCTCGTATCCTCAGCCATTGACAGTGCCTCCGACAGCGGTAGTAACGCACAGAACACTGCGCCGCATGCGATGCAGCAGTCCTCCGCCCCGTTGCGCCGGGCGGTCACGTGACATTGGGGCCGATATATTATACAGAATTGTGTCAGACTCGTCAAGCATCTCGCAGCCGCGCCCGCGATCCGGGCTGTCGTCCGCCAAGACGGCATTCAGCCCGGAAGCAACGCCGATGCACCCGTGAAGCCCTCGTGTGGTGGCACCGTGGCAATGGAGCAGTTCACAGTACAGTCACAATAGGGGCCGCGAGCCGCCGGGCCGGTCGTCCTGCTCGCCTACTCATACACCCGCACCTCGAAAATGCGCGCGCTCGCGTCGCCGTTGGTGCGCGAGACGCGGATCACCACGGCGCTCGCGCTCACCGGCGTGAAGTGATGCACGCGCTTGCGCAGGTGGTTGTTGCGCACGGGGATCGAGTGAGCCGGAGCCAGGTCCTCCCCGATGATGTCGATTGTGTAGTCGGCGACCGTCTCCGGCTGCGGACCGCGGATCATCTTCCCGTTGAACCAATCGCTCTCGGTGAGTGTGAGTGGCCGCGAGTAGCCGCTGTCGAAGGTAAGATGAACCTCCGAGATGACCGACGGCCCCTCGAGCCACAGCTCGATCTGCGATCCGCTCCGCTCCACGGGGTCTGAGGCCCACTGATGGCTGTCACCGTTGCGGGCGCGGGTGATGCCATCGATGACCTTCCGCGCCTCGAAGCCGGCCAGCTCCGACGATGCCTGGACCCTCGCGCGTCTGGCCAGGTCCGTGGGGTCGTGCCCGGGCAGGTCGGCGATGTACTGGTCGTCCTTGAGCAGTTGCTGCTGCAGATCGCCGACATGGCTCGCCACAATATCGCGCGGCAGGCACTCACGCGCCACGCACATGGCCGCCGCGGTGCCGACGGCCTGGCCCATCGCCGCCCCGGTCGCCGCCAGCCGCGTCGAGGACATCGCCATGTGCGTGCATGACACACACCGTCCGGCCATGAACATGTTCGCGACGTCCTTTGAGTACAGCGCGCGCAGTGGGATGCTGTAGATATCCGGCGTGCGCAGGAAGTCCGCCGGCGGCAGATCGCAGTAGATGCCGCCCGGCGGGTGCGTATCCATCGGCCAGCCGCCGTGCGCGACCCGGTCCTCGAACAGCACCGAGTTCATCAGGTCGTTCTCCGTCAGGATGTGGTCGCCGATGATGCGTCTCGATTCCCGGTGGCCCGGCACCCAGCCGAACCACTTGAGCGCCCAGTTGGCCGCGGCGTGCTGTCCGCCGTTCTTGATGTGATCCCAGACACCCATCATGGCCGCCAGCAGTTCGTCGCGGATCTCCTCCTTGTCCTTGACTGTGTCCATCTGCCCGCCGTACTCGACCCACCAGTAGCCGTGGTCGAAGCTGGCATGTCCGCGCTTGACCAGGTCGTCCTCGGTGAACTTGTGGGTGAAGCTCGGCGGCGTGAAGGGCACCGGGGTGCCCATGTTCTCCGCCACCCACAGAAGCGACGCCCCCATCGTCTCCCTGTCCGGGCCCTGGGCGTGCGGCTCGCCGAACTCGTCGGGTCCCTCGCGCCCCACGCGATACTCCGCGCCTGCCTCGGCGGCGAGGCGACCGTCGCCGGTGCAGTCGATGAAGAACTTGCCGGCGATAGTGAAGTGGTCCTCCGTCGACTCGCGATGCGCGATGATGCTCTCGATCAGGCTCCGCCCGTCACCGTTGTCGCGGGTCTGGGCCGCAACGCAGGTGGTGTTGAGCAGCAGTGTGAGCTTGTCTTCCTCGTAGCACTTCTCATAGAGGACCAGGTCCCACATCTGCGCGCAGCGCTGCGGGTTGCGGGCCGACTCCTCGAGGCGTATCTCATCGACTATGCCCGACTCGCGGTAGCCCGGCCTGCCGCCGGAGTTGTCCGCGCCGCCGGCATGGACTCGTATCTCGCTCGAGGTGTTGCCACCCAGCATCGGCCGGTCCTGGATCAGGATCGTATCCGCCCCAGAGCGGGCTGCTGCAAGCGCCGCGCACACGCCGGAGAGCCCGCCACCCACCACAACCACATCCGCACTCAGTTGATGCATATCAGCCATCTTCATCATCCCATTCAGTCTTGTTCAGGCAGCCTGTAGAGGCCCAACTCGTCGATGTAGACCTTGTCCTCAGGCTTGAAGCCGTCCACGATCAAGATCGGCCGCAGCTTGCTCACGGGCTTCCCGTTGATGGCCTCCGGGAGGTCGAACACGAGATACTGCTGCTCCCAGCGGCCCGCCACGGGCTTGAACACATTCGTCGCCGGGTTCGGCAGGTTGTTCCCATCCGCGTCGACCGGTGTCGCCGTCAGCTCGCAGGTGCCGCTGTCGGCCTGCCCCTCGGGCGCGTAGACCTTCACTTTCAGCAGGTACCGCCCCGGTACGGGCTCGAGCGTCTGCAGCGGGCCACCACGCTTCATCCCGTCGCTCAGCAGGCTGTACTGGCCCTCCGAGGCGATGTCGGTGCTGCGGAGCAGTCTTCCGGTCTCGAACTTCACCCAGAGCATCCAGTTGTCCGCTCCGCCGCCCTGACCTTCCTCGAAGGACGAGTTCGTCGTCACCTCTTCCGCATCGCCGTTGACGATAGAGAGGATCATCCGGGCCTGCTTGACGATCTCGGGATTCTCTGACCCGACCAGTTCGTCCAGGCGGGCACGGACGGCGCTGTTGGGGTCCAGGGCGTATGGCGCGGCCTTCCACAAGAGCGCGCTGCCCCACTGCTCGCCCTTCAGCGCCGGTGCGCGGTCCAACCCGAGCGAGTGCTGCAGAACCGGGTCGTCGTTGAGTTCATCGACAAGGGCAACTCGCCTCGCGGCCATGGCGACCGCCTCGATGCCCGCGTCAAGGGCCGCCAGCGCCTCCTGCTCGTTGGTGACACTGACCGTGCCGACGGTCATCTGCGCCCGGTAGGTGACCGCGGAAGCCTCGTAGTACTCGAAGGCTCTCATGAGCATCCGCGCGCGCGTCTTGCGCTCGGGCGTATCGGCCTTCTCGATGGCCGTCTCAAGCAGCTGCCTGCTACGGGTGATGTACTCGGGCGGCACATCCGCCAGATAGCCCGGCCTGTTGAAGCCCAGATACTGCCCGCCCTGCGTCCACCACGCCGACGTCAGCACATCGTGCGTCCAGAAGCGCTCCCAGATCGAGTAGTACTCCGCCAGCGCGGGCGCCGCCGCGGGCCCCACGCAGCGCTCGTACCACTCATTGAGCAGCGCGTCGACATCGCGGTACGGGTCCCACTGCAGCTTCCAGGCGACATACAGCTTGGGGCCCTCCCCGAAGTTCGGGTAGGCCTCGGCATACAGCGCCCGCACACCGTGCTCGTAGCCGTAGCGCAGATACTCACCCATGTGGTGGAACCACACCCTAGGCAGGCAGTAGGGCGTGCCGTAGATGTAGTCATACCATCCCAGCGTTGGGGAGGCGGCTTCCCATGCCTCGGTCGCCTCGACGCCGTCGGCCTTCACGACCGGATCGACCCACTTCATGCGGTCGTAGGTCATGTAGGGGATGATGCGCTCATGGACGGCGACCTTCGTCGGGGGCGCGGCGACCTCGGAGTAGGCCAGGCAGCCGAACCACTTGTCCGGATGGACCTTCAGCACCCGCTCGATGATCTGGTTGCACCAGTCATAGTAGAGGTCCGAGTAGTCCACGGAGTTGAGGTAGTTCTTCTCTCCGGAGAGGCGCGCCAGGCATCCGGGGCAGGCGCAGAAGCGGGTGCTGTCGTTCATCCCGAGCGAGTAGGACGTCGCGGTGGGGTTCTCGTCGAAGAAGCGGATGATGTTGCGGGCTGCTTCATCCACGCTGCCCGGCGCGGTCAGGCAGGGCTGCCAGCCTTCGTCGGAGGCGCTCGTCGGGATGATCCGCTCGCCCGGCTCGTCGGTCAGGTTGTACCCCCGCCAGAGCGGGTAGAACTCCGGGTGGGTGGCGCCGTACTCCGAGACCGGAAACAGATGCAGGAGATTGTGGTGGAACGAGACCCGCCCGTGCATGCGGTTGCGGCGCGCCCACTGTGTCTGCACGTCGCCCTTCAGCCCGCTGCAGAGCCGTGAGAAGAAGACCGGCTGGTCCTCGACGCGACCCGCCGGGATGCTGATGGTCTTCGCGGCCGGGATGTCCGTGCCGTGCTCGCCCGGCATCAGCCACCGCACGCCGACGTAGCGCTCCAGGAAGTCATAGACGCCGAACTCCGTCCCCCAGTCGCTCGGCCCGCAGATGGCCACGGCGCGTCCGGCGGCGGCGATGACGAAGCCGTCGTCGTCGAAAACCTCGGGGAACCTGATCGGCCACAGGCTCGTGCGGCCCACCAGCACGAGCGGATCGGTGGGCGCCGCCCGCAGCTCCGGCTCCTCGATGATGGGCACCGCGGCGCCGGAGGCTTCCTGCAGGCAGTCGGCCAGCACCTCGACGGCGCTTCGGAGCTGTTCGCCGGCATCCGCAGGCACTACGATGGTCGCCAGGGGCCGGCCGTCTCGCACCAGGCAGATATCGGCGGCCTCAGCCATGCTCAGAGTAACGCCCACGAGCGTCAGGATAGCGATGCTTCTCATCAGAGCCTCCAGTTCCGGGGACACCATACGAATT
>DPJP01000316.1:1121-3006 GCA_003542955.1 Armatimonadota bacterium | reverse complement strand
CCCAGGCCGGCCGTTCTTCGCAGCAACTCCGCCGCGTTCGGCTCATCGGCGCTCCCGGGCGCTTTCGGCGGCCGGAGGTCCATCACCCTGCGTGTCGAGTAGACGGCCACGGCCTCCGGCGCATTCGTGATGATCACCGCATCGGGTTCGGTGTGCGCCTCGAGGAATGCCACGACTGCCTTCAGGTCCACAAACCGCTCCCGCGGTGGCGCGTAGAGCATCTGTATGTCGCGCCCCACAAACCCGAGCAGTGCCAGACCTGCCAGCACCCACCCACCCCATCGCAGTCGCCGCGGCAGCCTCGTCAGCACAACCACAAGCCCAACGACGCACAGCGGCAGGAAGGGCAGGCAGAAGCGTGTATACCGAAACGGCCATACGAGCATCAGCGCGACCAGCGCAATCGCGAGATAGGCCGCGGGGTCGTGGCGCCTGCGGCACGCCTGNNGATCCCCCATACGGTGGCCGCGGTCACAAGCGCCCCCGGCACCAGCAGCAGCGGCTCGAGCGACACACGCGCAAGCAGCGCCTCGGCCTGGTTGCCGAAGAAGGGCGTGATAGCCTGCGGCAGCAGCCTGGTCGCGTACTCGAGCAGGTTCTCGATGGGGCGCAGCGGCAGCGGCCACACCGTCTCGCCCCGACTGGTCACATCCGAGAGGTACCCCGAACCGAACCAGCTCCCCGTCAACCCGCGCTGCACGACCAGCCACGGCGTAACGAACACGACGCTCAGCACGCCGACCAGAAATGCCGGCCGCCTCTGCCCCACCAGCCACAGGTACGCCGCCGCCATGACTATATAGGAGTAACCGTGAGCGCGGGTGAGGGCCGCGGTCGCAATCAGCAGCGCCGCCACGCATGCGGCGGCCGCTCTCGACAACCCGGAGCCGTCGGCGCCCGTGTCACTCACTCGATCCAGCCAGACGACCACCGCCAGCGACAGGCAGATGAACATCGCCTCCGTCATCACCATCCCGGCATAGCCGACGATGAGATGGTTCAGCCCGAAGAGCGCCAGAGCGATGGGATGCCACAGGTGTGAGCCGGTAGTCTCGTGCGAAAGCCGCCTGCGGAAGAACACATCGGCCAGCAGCAGAGAGATGATCGAGAAGGCGAGCGATATGTACCTGAGATACTCGATGTTATCACCGAACTCGCGAAGCACACCGGCAACCATCAGCGCGAATGCCGGCGGATACTGCAACTCGGGGGGATGCGTCGGGTCGGCGAACCGCACGTAACCGAGGCCGGAGTTCAGCGAGCGGCCGAGGCTCACATAGGCGCCGTCATCAACGTGATGCCCGATCTGCAGGGAGTGCAGATTCAGAACATAGAGGCACACGCAGACGATAATCGCACACGCCCGGAGCCATCTCACCCACACCGGCGGGCCGTCGGTGGTCGTTGCTCGGTCATGCTCGCTCATTGCCCGCACGCCCCGGAGGCTCTTGATGGCGTTGTTCACTCACACATCGCGCCGTCGTTGAGTGCAACGACGCGCCCGGCGACATCGAGCACCCGTCTGTCGTGGCTGGCGATGATGACTGTCACGCCGTCGGCGCTCAGGCCGGTGAGCAGCCCGATGATGTTGGCGGCGTTCTCGGCATCGAGTTCGCCGGTCGGCTCGTCGGCCAGCACCAGCCGCGGCTGATTGACGATTGCCCGGGCGACCGCCGCCCGTTGCTGCTCTCCGCCGGACAGTTCACCCGGCAGATGGGTGGCGCGGTGGGCGATCCGTGCCGTCTCGAGCACCTCCTCGACGCGCGCAGTCTTCTCCGCGGCCGGGGCCCCATCCGGGACAAGGGGCAGCATCACGTTCTCGAACACCGTCAGCGGCGCCAGTAGATGAGCGCTCTGGAACACAAAGCCCACCGTCTGTCGGCGA
>DPJP01000316.1:750-1087 GCA_003542955.1 Armatimonadota bacterium | reverse complement strand
TACCGGGCCAGTTCGTCATCGTTGAGGGCGCTGATGCGCCGCTGCTCGACGAGCACATCGCCCAGCGACGGCCGCTCGAGCCCGCCGATGACGTTCAGAAGCGTCGACTTGCCCGAGCCCGACGGCCCCTGCAGCCCGACTACTTCGCCGCTTTCGATGCCCAGGCTCACGCGATCCAGCGCCGTGACGGTCTGCCCGTTGCGCTCGAAGTGCTTCGAGACCTCTTCCACCTGTACGTACACGAGTGCTCCCCCGCTCGCCCGCCATAGTGCTGATCTGCTCGCCTCCCCGCAGGAACGACGGCGGGGAAGACATGTGTGCGTTCGCGCTCAATGTG
>DPJP01000316.1:241-735 GCA_003542955.1 Armatimonadota bacterium | reverse complement strand
CCTCCGCCGGCGGCAGCAGGGCCGCCCGGCGCGCCGCCGCGAAACCTGCCGAGATACCTATGGCCAGCGCAGCAAGTGTCCCGACCAGGAACAGAGTCACTGAGGGCTCGAAGATCAGTCGCGTGCTCAAGAGCGGCTGCGTTGTCGAGCAGGGGGGGTAGGAGGAGAGCGCCGAGGGCAGCTCGAGCGTCACCAGCCGGCTGTAGCTCCACGCCGCAACCAGCCCGAGCACCGAGCCCGCGATGCCACCGATCAGCGCCACGTAGATCGCCTCCGCCACAAACAGCCACCCGACATCCCCGTTACTCCAGCCGATCGCCTTCAGGATGCCGATCTCGGGGACCCTGCGTGCCACACCGGCCAGGAAGCTATGGAGGATCAGCAGAAACACAAAGCCGAGCACGACGGCGGAGATGACCAGAAGCGTGTTGCGTGTCACCTGTGCCAGCAACGATGTGCCCTCCCCCACATCGGCCGCGCTTGTGAACGTTGCG
>DPJP01000316.1:0-217 GCA_003542955.1 Armatimonadota bacterium | reverse complement strand
GGATTGGCGGGGTCCTTGAAGGCGACGAAGACCGCATCGACCACATCGCCGGCCCCGTACATCTCCTGGGCGATTTTCAGCGGGATGAACGCCTCCGCCTCGGAGATCCGCGCGCTCTGCGCAAGTGACACGATGCCGACAACCTCGAACTTCAGTCTCGGCCCGAGCGGGATCATGTCCCCCACCTTGTGCCCTTTCGCCTCCGCGAAATCCTCCG
>DPJP01000318.1:1798-2768 GCA_003542955.1 Armatimonadota bacterium | reverse complement strand
CCGTTTGTCTGGTCTGTGCCACTGTGCGCGTTGGGCTCAGAAGTCCATGGCGTAGTATATCTCGCGGTCGAGGCCGGGGCACTGGTCGTGGAGGGTATACTTGCTCATGAGTATCTGGACATAGAGCAGCGACTCGAACTCCTCCCTGTCGCGATAAGTCGTCGGGCTCAGCTCCGCCAGTCGCGCGGCGGAGATACCCGGCACCTCGGTCGGGACAAGCACCTTCGCACCCCAGATCGGGTGCGGCTCATACTTGACGGCCTCTCGGGCGGCCTGGAACAGGAACAGCTCCGTCTCCTCGATCGATGGTCCGGTGCCGCCCACCGGCGTCGGCTTGCCGTGCTTGTACTTGAACGTGACGGAGGGGACGTGAATCTCCTCCTCACCCAGCTTGCCCTCGACCCACTCGTACTCGGCGCCGACGCGGCCCGTGGTATTGATCTGATAGACCTCGAGTTCCCTGTCGGTGCCGACGGTAGAGGCGATGATGTCACGGAAGCGGTGCACATGCTCGGCGCTGCCCACACCCATCGTGAAGGGCAGGCAGTAGCGCGTCTCGTACTTGACCTGTCCGACGCCCTCGGCGCTCTGTGCCGGATGGCCGACGGTGCGGCCGTCGGCGAGCACCTTCGCCGCGAAGTTGGGGTCGGTGATCTTCAGCCAGGCATAGTCGGTCAGGTAGCCGGGGCTGATGAAGACGGCCATGTTCGGCGGCATTGTGGAATCGACGGAACCATCGAAATAGCCTGTATCCTCCATCCGCAGCACGGTCCGCGCGTTGCGGTTGAGTACTCCGCGGTACTGGAACACGTTGCCCGCGAAGCTGACCTCACCATTGTCATCCCACTCCGTGTTTTCGTGCAGGGCATGGGGTGACATGGCGGCGTTCCAGATGGCCGATTGCGTGGGGGTGACGTCCTCGGTCTTGGTCCAGGCGCCGCTCTCGGAGCCCAGCGCCCTGTCGGGCCAC
>DPJP01000318.1:228-1778 GCA_003542955.1 Armatimonadota bacterium | reverse complement strand
CTGGTCGTAGACGAACTCGGAGACATCGATCCCGAACTGCTCCTTGAACAGCGGCGCCGTCAAATCATTGACCACGTACAGCCCGTGGGTGGACTTTCCGCTCCCGCTCAGGCCCCAGCAGCCCATGACCATGCGCTTCTCTTCGCCGTCTTCCTTGCGGACGGTGAACTCCTTGAGCGAGGCATGCTCGCCCGTTCCGCCCTGCTGGTAGCAGTGCAGGACCCAGTGTGCGAGGAAGCCCTTCTTGATCTCGCCCTGATATGAGGTCGCCGTGGCGACCGTGTATCTGTGCTCGGGGAAGCGGATCACGCGCAGCATCTGATCCTTGCCCGGCATATTCGGATTCTCGAGGTACTGCGGGATGAAGAACAACTGGGCGTCGGGCTCGTGGTTCGGGTCGGCGGGGAAGTTGATCGCCTTCCAGCGGTGGGCCAGATCCGGGAACTGGGGGTCGCAGTAGAGCCGACAGTGCATCTGCGCGCGCTCTCCGGGTGTCCCGAGTGTGGCGTCTACCTGGATCAGCGGTCGGCAGAGAATCTGCTCGAGCACCCGCAGCATCAGGTAGCGATGCTCGTTGCGGAGTTCATGCTCGCTGGTCACCACGTCGGTGTTCTTGGCGCTCCGCGTCCAGATGTTCGAGGTCCATCCCCAACTGCCGTTGGCATACTGCGTGCCGTAGTGTCTGGCTCGCTCGAGCAGGTCGTCGGGGTTGTTCTGGATTGCCTCGATGTTGCAGTCCTCCTTGCTCTGCACCATCTCTTCAAAGACGTTCAGGAAGCTCTCGATCGTGATATGCCCAATCGTCGTGGGCATCCCCTTCTGTCTGTGTGGGGACATGAGACCACCTCGCCATGGACCAGGGAATGAGCCGGATAGCGGCCAAGCTATTGCGCGCGTTTGCCTGCACGGTACCTGCCCGGGTCCGTTGGCTGAGCGAGCCCGGCGGGCTGCCCCGCCCGATGCGGACCCACAGGTAGAGTGGAATCTTAGACCGGGGAGTGAATGGAGTCAACGCGCAAAGGCTATATTGATATACTCTTTTTGCCGCGAAAGACGCATTTCCTGCTTTTCGGGGGCGATCATGCCCTCGGGTGAGCCGGTGAAGCTACTTGTGCCGCAGGCGGTAGAGGTGCCAGGGGACATCAGGCACGGGTTCGTAGAGTTCGGAGAAGGTGGGGGAGTTGATAAGGGGGTGCGAGTACGCCTGGATGTAGTCAGGACGGGCTGCCAGGACCATGTCCGTGACCTCGGCCCTGTCCCGGCCTGCCACCGCGGGGCTCGTCAGCCCGTGCAGGTCGATGATCCGCGCATCAAAGATGTACCCGACCGCGCCGACGTCTTCTGCCGCTATGAGCAGTGCGGGCCCGCCCTGGCGCCTGAGCCATTCGCCCTGTTCGAGCAGCAGCCGCGTGGCCTCGATGTGGAAACCGATCTTGTCGCTGCGGGTGCTGTGCCATGGGTTGCTTGTGAAGGCGACGAAAACCCCGTAGATATTGCCGATGAGCACGGCCGCCGTCAGCGCCGCGATGAAGAGCCTCGAGGTGCTGTTG
>DPJP01000318.1:0-218 GCA_003542955.1 Armatimonadota bacterium | reverse complement strand
GTTGTGCGTGGACAGCGCCTGAGCGATTGTCGATCCAAGCCCGAGCACCAGCACCATCCCCGGCGCGATGATGCGGACCAGAAAGCGCCACTGCGGCATCCAGTCGGCGCCGGACACGACGATGAACAACAGCCACGGGGCGGCACTCAACAACCCGACGCCGATGGTCTCGCGGTATGCGCGCTCCGGCCGGCTCCTGCACACCGCGTAGATGATCG
>DPJP01000238.1:6191-6365 GCA_003542955.1 Armatimonadota bacterium | reverse complement strand
GGCCGGGGGTGAGGCCGGACGGCGGGCGCCAAACAGCTTCAGAACCCGCCTCTCGGGCTCATTTTCGGACAAGACGGGCCGGGGGGGTGAGGCGGCCGCCCCGCGTGGCGACCCTCACACAGCCCCAGACCCCGCCCCATGCTCCCACTCTCCGCGCGGCGGAACTCACAACCG
>DPJP01000238.1:0-6112 GCA_003542955.1 Armatimonadota bacterium | reverse complement strand
CGATGAAGATCAGCCGTATGGCACCCTCACGATTGAGGAACGCGAACTCCGCAAGCGGCTGCGGGCAAAGATGAAGCAGTTCGGCGGCTACCCGGAACTGCTGCGCGAGTGCGCCTACGAGCACTGGCACAGGATGCTGTTCGCCCGCTTTCTGGCGGAGAACAACCTGCTCATGCACCCAAGCGGCGTACCGGTTACGCTCGAGGAGTGCGAGGAGTTGGCGGCGGGGGAGGGCGCAGCCGACGGCTGGGAGCTGGCTGCCCGCTACGCCTCCGCCATGCTGCCGCAGATATTCCGCACCGATGATCCCGTGCTGGAGGTCCCGCTTGCTCCCGAGCATGTTCAGCGGCTCGAGAAACTGCTCAATGAGCTGCCCTCTCCCGTCTTCACTGCCGATGACAGCCTCGGATGGGTCTACCAGTACTGGCAGAGCAAGCGCAAGGATGAGGTCAACGCCAGTGAGGAGAAGATCGACGGCAGCACCATCGGCCCCGTGACACAGCTTTTCACCGAGCCGTACATGGTGCAGTTCCTGCTCCATAATACCCTCGGCGGCTGGTGGATGGGCCGGCACCCCGGCGAGCCCCTTCCCCTCGACATGCCCTATCTGCGCACGCTCGATGACGGGACTCCCGCGGCAGGGACATTCGACGGCTGGCCGGATACCGCCGCCGAGATCACCATCATGGACCCCTGCTGCGGCTCCGGGCATTTCCTCGTCGAGGCCTTCGGCATCATGCTGGCCTTCAGGATGGCGGAGGAGGGGCTGTCGCCCGCCGAGGCCGGCGATGCGGTGCTCAGAGGCAACATCCACGGGCTGGAGATTGATGCCCGCTGTACCCAACTGGCCGCCTTCGCCCTGGCGCTGGCCGCCTGGAAGACAGGGGGATACCGTCCCCTGCCGCCGCTGAATGTCGCATGTTCGGGTCTGAGCCTGCGGGCCACGAAGGAAGAGTGGATAGCGCTGGCAGATGGCGATGATCGGCTCAAGGCGGGTATGCAGCGCCTGCACGATCTGTTCCAGATGGCGCCCGACCTCGGCAGCCTGATTGATCCAGCCGCAGTAAGCCAGCCCAATCTCGTCACTGCGGGCTTTGATGAGCTGCAGCCGCTGCTGGGGAGGGCGCTTGAGCGGGAGGACGTGCAGGAAGACGAGGGGCTGCATTTCGCGGGCGTTGTCGCACAAGGGATCGCAAGGGCGGCACGACTGCTTGCCGCGAAGTACGCCCTCGTGGCCACGAACGTGCCGTACCTGATGCAGGGCAAGCAGGGAGACACCCTCAAAAAGCACCTACAAGATGCCTACAGTGACGGCAAGAACGATATTGGTACGGCGTTCCTCTTAAGGTGTCTGGACTTCTGCGAGCCTGCAGGCACAGTAGCGCTAGTCACCATGCAGAGCTGGCGCTATCTCGGTGCCTACGAGAGGCTCCGCGCCAAGTTGCTCACTGAACGCACTCTCCACGTACTGGCCGTGCTTGGGCCGAACGCATTCCAGACTATCAGCGGAGAGATCGTGAATGTGGGTCTCTTCGTCATCTGCCGGGGAAGAGCTCCCCAGAGCCACGAATTCATCTCACTGGACGCATCAGAACAGGACATGCCCCATGCCAAAGCCCAGATGCTTCGTGCAGGTGACCTGCTGTTGCTCCCCCAGGAGGCGCAGTTGGCCAATCCTGATTCGCGCATAGTCCTTGGGCGGCTGGGAGACGGCGAGTTACTCGCCAAGTATGCTGAAGCCTATCAGGGAATCTGCACAGGCGACTACGCGCGCTTTGGCAGGACATTCTGGGAATTGCCGGCCCTCGGAGGCGGATGGGTTGCCCAGCGCACGCCCGTCTCCCAAACACGCCCGTACGGAGGCTGCACCCAGTGTCTGCTGTGGGAGGGGGGGGCTGGGGCATTGCATCGCTTTCTCGCCAAGCGCCTCGGGGAGACCGGACTGGGGGCGTGGGTGCGAGGCACCGAAGCATGGGGACATCGCGGCATCGGCGTTGGCCAGATGAGCGGTCTTCCAGTGACGCTGTACCTGGGTGAGGCCTTCGACAACAACCTTGCGGTAATCGTCCCAAAGTCGGACGACCTTCTCATGCCTGTATGGGCATACTGCTCATCCGAGGAGTTCTGTGAACACGTACGTAGCATTGACCAATCCATAAAAGTGACCAACAAGACGCTGCTCAAAGTCCCCTTCGACCTGGAACACTGGCAGAAGGTGGCTGACGAGATGGGCCCGCTGCCGGAGCCCTTCTCCGATGATCCGACGCAATGGCTGTTCGACGGTAACCCCGCCCGCACCACCGAGCCGCTGCAGGTGGCCGTCGCCCGCCTGCTGGGCTACAACTGGCCGGAGCAGGCCGACGACGGCCTCGACGAGTTCGCCGACAGGGACGGCATCGTCTCCCTCCCCTCCGTCGCGGGTGAGCTGCCTGCCGCCGACCGCCTGACCAGGCTCCTTGCCGCCGCGTTCGGCGATGACTGGGACCCGCAGAAGCTATCGGAGTTGCTGGCCGGTGTCGACTATGCCGGCAAGGCACTGCACGAATGGTTGCGGGATGGCTTCTTCGCCCAGCATTGCCGGCTGTTCCACCAGCGCCCCTTCATCTGGCACCTCTGGGACGGCCGCAGAGACGGCTTCTCCGTGCTGGTGAACTACCACAGGCTCGACCGCTCGCTGCTGGAGCGGCTCACCTACACCTACCTCGGCGACTGGATCAGCAGGCAGCGGCATGCCAACGACCAGGGCGAACAGGGCGCTGATGCGCGACTGGTGGCCGCCCAGGAGCTGCAGACGAAGCTGAAGCTCATCCTCGAGGGCGAGCGGCCGCACGATATCTTCGTGCGCTGGAAGCCGCTGCACGAGCAGCCCATCGGCTGGGAGCCCGACATCAACGACGGCGTGCGGCTCAACATCCGGCCCTTCATGGAGGCCGGAGTTCTGCGCAGCAAGCCGAACACCAAGTGGGGTACGGACCGCGGCAAGAACCCGCCGGATGCGCCCTTCGGCGAGAAGCGCGACAATGATCGCCACTTTACCAATGAAGAGAAGCATGCGGCACGACGGGAGGCGGGGCTCGAGTGAGTGATCAGATGACCGTCCTCGACGCGTTGCTGGAGCAACTGGCCCGCGCCGCGGAGTACAACTCGAACGACCAGGTCCCCCCGGCGGTCATCCTCTGGCCGGACAGCAGCCGGGAGTGGGTAGGCCTCCTGCCGATGCTGCGGGAACGCCTGCCGCAGCTGCTGACACTGGGGGAATATGCGCCGGACGAGATGACCGGGCCGGCAATCTGGCTCCGCTGCGTGATCGCCGGGACACTGGATGCTGTCACCCTGCCGGGAGACGCCACGCCCATCATCTACCTCCCCGGTGTGAGCAGGCAGGACTTGCGGGCGGTCGAGGACTGCCCCCGATACCTGCAGCCGCTTGTTGAGCTGCAGTACCGGGGCGTGTTCTTCAGCCAGGTGAGTTCCCGGGACTGGACGGTGCTGGCCTTCCTCGTCTCGGAGGACGGCGGCCTTGGGCTTGATGTTGCCACCGACAACGCGACGGCGGAGGCAATGGCGCGCGCGCTGCCGGTGCTGGCGCGGACATCCGTTGGCTCGCTGCGCGGCCGGCGGCTCGAGGCGGTCGACTTTGATGAGCTGGTGAGCCCCGATGACGCGCGCGGGGTGCTGGTGTGGCTCAATAGCCCTGATGGCACGAAGGCCGCCTGTGATGCGAACCAGTGGGGGGCGTTTCGGTCCCGCTGTGCCGAGAAGTACGGCTTCAATCCTGAGACTGATGGCGAGCTGGTGGCAGCGGAGCGCCTCGGCCGGCATGAGGACAAATCCTGGGATGCGGTGTGGCGCAGGTACACTGAGGCGCCGACGCTCTACCCGAATATCCCCGACCTCCTGCGCCGAGCGCGCGGCAATGTCACCGACAGCGAGCTGTTCTTCGACAGGTCGGCATGGCCGAGCGAGAACGAGCGCCTCGAGTCGGAACTGAGGGCGGCATTGACGGACCTCACAGCCACGCCGCCACCCGATGCCCGGAAGAGCATCATTGAACTGGAGAAACAGCACGGAGAGCGCCGCGGGTGGGTGTGGGCGGTACTCGGACAGGCGCCACTGGCGCAGGCCCTGGATCACCTCGCACGCATGGCACACGTGACGCAGAGTCCTGCCGGCGGCTCGACACCCGAGGCACTCGCGGAGGGGTATGCCTCCGGCCTCTGGCAGGCGGATGCGGCGGCCCTCGATGCGCCGGCCGCCGTGGAGCAGCCCGAGGACATCGCCGCGGTGAAGGCTGCACTCGAAAGCAGCTACGTGCCCTGGCTCATGGCATCGGCGGAGCATCTGCAGCAGCTTTGCGGGGATCAGGGACTGCAAACACCGGATGCCGGGGGTGATGGGCAGACGGCTCCGGAGGGTGTGTGTATCCTGTTCGCCGACGGCCTCCGCTATGATGTGGGGCAGAAGCTGAAGACCGCCCTTGACGCAGCCGGACTGGAGACAGAGATTGGCTGGCGGTTCTCCGCCATCCCGACCGTGACGGCGACGGCCAAGCCCGCGGCATCACCCGTTGCAGCGGAGTTTCGTGGGGCCGATGCGGGAGCGGACTTCAACCCGGTGCTGGCAGCCGAAGGCAAGCCCCACACTGCCGAGCGCCTTCGCCAGACCCTCACATCACGCGGCTATGCGATCCTGAGCGATGATGACACGGGTACGGGTCGAGGCGCGGCATGGACCGAAATCGGCGCGCTGGACAGCCATGGGCATGACGAGGGCTGGAAGCTGGCACGCAGAATTGACGAGGAGGTTCGCACCATCTGCATGCGGGTGCAGGGGCTCCTTGCCGCCGGCTGGCGCGAGGTGCGGATCATCACCGATCACGGCTGGTTGCTGGTGCCCGGCGAACTGCCGAAACAGGAGCTTCCCGCACACCTGACGGAGACGCGCTGGGGCCGGTGCGCGGCACTGAAGACGACAACGAAGCATGATGGCTTCACACTCCCGTGGCACTGGAACTCGGAGGTGCGGGTAGCACTCGCCGCCGGCATCGGCTCATTCTTCGCCGGCAAGTCGTACGCGCATGGCGGCATCAGCCTGCAGGAATGCGTGGTGCCGGTGCTGACGGTGATATCCAGTGAACCGGCGGTGACCGCAAGCATCGAGGACATTGAGTGGATTAACCTCCGGTGCCGCGTGCATGTTGTCGGCGGGGAGGGCCTTCAGGTCGACCTGCGGACGAAGGTTGCAGACGGCGGGTCATCAATTGCGTCGCAGGTGAAGTCAATTGACCAGAATGGCGCGGCTTCGCTCTTCGCGGAGGATGACAGCTATGAAGGGTCCGCGGTTCACGTGGTCGTTCTCACGCCGGACGGGCAGACGGTCACTGCAAGACTGACGACGGTAGGAGGCGATGGCGATGCCGACTGATTTCGATGCGCTCGACCAACTGGCGGCGAGGGCGTTCGAGGGCTTCATCGTCCGAAAGGACCTTGTCCGGAGCTTCCAGGGGCGCTACCCGGTGCCGACGTATGTCGGCGAGTTCCTGCTCGGGCGCTACTGTGCAAGTACCAACGAGGCGGAAATCGCCGAGGGCCTCCAGATAGTCGAGCGGCAGTTGAGCGAGCGGGCGGTGCGCGCCGACGAACAGGAGCTGTTCAAGGCGCAGGCGCGCGAGAACGGCTCGGTGCGCATCATCGACCTGCTGACTGCGAAGCTGGATACGAAGAACAACGTCTATATCGCGACGCTGCCGAGCCTGCAGCTGACCGATGTGCGTATCGACCCGAGCATGGTACGGGAGAATGACCGCATGCTGACGGGGGGCTTCTACGCGGAGGTGGAGCTGGAGTACGACCCGGAGATTGCGGCAGAGTCGGCGGGGCGGCCGTTTGGCGTGAGGACACTGCGGCCGATCCAGTTGTCTCAACGCGATGTGCTCGGTCCGCTTGCCCGCGGCCGCGAGATGTTCACCTCCGCGGAGTGGCGCCGCCTGCTGCTGCGCAGTGTGGGCCTCGAGCCGGAGAAGCTGAGCGAGCGCGCCGCGGATGTCGTGATGCTGCGGCTTGTGCCGTTCGTCGAGCGCAACTACAACGTCGTGGAGCTTGGCCCCCGCGGG
>DPJP01000388.1:3851-17115 GCA_003542955.1 Armatimonadota bacterium | reverse complement strand
ACCGGCTCGCGGGCGGAGGATGCCGCCGGGTGGTACCTTGACCGGCGCGGCTACCGCATCCTGGAGCGCAACTGGTGGGCGCCGGCCCGCGCAGGCGAGATTGACATCGTCGCGCTCAAGGGCCGCACCCTGATTGCGGCGGAGGTCAAATCGTTTCCCGCGGGCGCGCTGACCGCCTCGGAGGCGCTGCCTCACGGCAAGCGTCGGAAGCTCGTGTCGCTGATCAAGCAGTACGCGCGCAGTCACGGCTATGTCGACCACAGCCTCCGCGTGGACCTGCTCACCGTCGAGTGGGGGGACGACGGCAAGCCGGGCCGCATCGAGCACCTGCAGAGCGTGGCGACGGAGGACGCATGACGGCGCCCGGGGCCGCGCTATTGTCCCTACGGGGCGAGTTGGTGTACAATACTGCTCCTGCATCCAGATGGGCTCCCGCGGGGGCGCATGCCGCTTANNAACCTTGGGGCTCGGCCGAGGCCGGCCCCGTTTTCGATACTCCGCCGTGCAGAACGGCACCGGCACACAATCCCAGCGCAGTGAGGACCAATCAATGTCCGTATCAATGAGCATCAGTGAAAAGCTGCTGGCGCGGGCGGCGGGTGTTGATGCCGTGCGGCCGGGGGAGTTCGTCACATGCAAGCTCGATCTTGTGCTTGCCAATGACATCACCGCCCCCATCGCCATCGACCAGTTCTATGAAATGGGCGGCAGGGAGGTCTTCGACCGGGATAAGATCACCCTGGTCGCGGACCACTCGACGCCCAACAAGGATATCAAGTCCGCGCAACTGGTCAAGAAGATGCGCGACTTCGCGGCCGTCCAGGGCCTCCCCAATTACTTCGAGGGCGGCGGATGCGGCATCGAGCACATTCTCATCCCCGATGAGGGCCTTGCCCTGCCGGGCGATGTCATCATCGGCGCGGACAGCCACACCTGCACGTACGGGGCCGTGGGGGCTTTCTCGACCGGGGTCGGCTCGACTGACGCCGGTGCCGCGATGGCCACGGGCGAGACGTGGTTCCGAGTACCCGCCGGGCTGAAGTTCGTCATCGAGGGCAGCCTCGGCAAGTGGGTCGGTGGCAAAGACATCATCCTCTATACCATCGGGCAGATCGGCGTTGACGGCGCGCTCTACAAGTCGATGGAGTTCGCCGGCTCGGCGGTTCGGAACCTCCCCATGGCCGACAGGTTCACAATCTGCAACATGGCGATTGAGGCCGGCGGCAAGAACGGCGTCATCGCGCCGGATGCCACCACCGAGGAGTATGTCAAGCCACGGGCCACCCGCGCCTACGAGATGCTCGCAAGTGACGAGGGCGCCGACTACGAGCAGGTCTTCGCGTGGAAGGCGGAGGACATCGAGCCGCAGATCAGCTTCCCGCACCTGCCCGAGAACGCCAGGGGCCTCTCGGAGGTCGGCGAGGTCAATATAGACCAGGCCGTCGTCGGCGCCTGCACGAACGGGCGTCTCGAGGACCTGCGCATTGCCGCGGGTGTGCTCAGCGGCCGCACGGTGGCCCGCGGTGTCCGCTGCATCATCATCCCCGGCAGCCACGACATCCACCTGCAGGCGACCAGGGAGGGGCTGGTCGAGACATTCCTGTCGGCCGGCTGCATGGTATCGACGCCGACGTGCGGGCCCTGCCTGGGCGGGCACATGGGCGTGCTGGCCGACGGTGAGCGCGCCATCGCGACGACCAACCGCAACTTCGTCGGACGCATGGGGCACCCGGGCAGCGAGGTCTACCTGGCCAATCCCGCCATCGCGGCCGCATCCGCGGTGGCCGGCAAGATATGCGGGCCCGACGATCTGTAGTCGGCTGCTGCAGTGTGAGGAGAAGGTGAGACTGTGATGACCAGGGGCAAGGCGCACAAGTACGGCGACCATGTGGACACCGATGCCATCATCCCGGCCCGCTACCTGATGACTACGGACCCCGATGAGTTGGCAGAGCACTGCATGGAAGACATCGACATAGACTTCGTGAAGAAGGTTCAGCCCGGCGACATCATCGTCGCCGGGAAGAACTTCGGCTGCGGCAGCTCGCGTGAGCATGCGCCGATTGCCATCAAGGCGGCCGGTGTCAGCTGCGTGATCGCGGCCAACTTCGCCCGCATATTCTACCGCAATGCCTTCAACATCGGTCTGCCGATCATCGAGCAGCCGCAGGCCGCCGCGGAGATCAAGGTCGGCGACGAACTCGAAGTCGATATCGACAACGGCATCATCCGTGACCTGACCGGTGGCGGTGAGTGGACCTTCTCGGCGCTGAAGGGGCCGGTTGCGGACCTGATAGAAGCGGGCGGGCTGGTCAATCTGACGCGGTCCAAACTGGGAGCCGACGGGTAAGACCATGCTGCCAATCGTAGCGATAGTGGGGCGCACCAATGTCGGCAAGTCGGCGCTGTTCAACCGCCTGATCGGCGAGCAGACGGCGGTAGTCGAGGACCGGCCGGGGGTGACGCGTGACCGCATCTATGCGGAAGCCGAGCTTGACGCCCGGCGCGTGACTCTCGTCGACACCGGCGGGCTGGTCGGCGCGGAGAATGATGAGCTGATCACCAAGGTCGAGCAGCAGGCCATCACGGCTCTGAGCGAGGCCGACGTGCTGATCCTGCTTGTCGACGGCCGTGAGGGCCTGTCCGCGCTGGACCACGAGGTCGCCGACATCGTGCGGCGCACCGGCAAGCCGTGCGTGCTGGCCGCCAACAAGATGGAGAAGCTGACCGCCGACTCCGAGGATTTCCTGTCTCTGGGGCTGGGGCCGGCCATCGACATATCGGCCATCCACGGCCGCGGGCTGATGGAACTGGTCGAAGCGGTCGAGGCGCTGCTGCCGGAGGAGACTGAGCTTGAGCCGCGGGCCGACGAGTTGGCGATGGCCGTCGTCGGTCGCCCGAACGTCGGCAAGAGCGCGCTGGTCAACGCCATCATCGGCGAGGAGCGCGTGATCGTCAGCGAGCTTGCCGGCACAACGCGCGATGCCGTCGACGAGGTCTTCGAACGCGACGGACAGACCTACCGCATCGTTGATACCGCCGGGCTACGCCGCCGCTCGAAGCGCCAGGACATCGAGTATTACTCGAGCCTGCGCACATTCAGGGCCGTTGCGCGGGCGGATATTGTGCTGCTGGTACTCGACGCTCTCGAGGGCATCGTCAGTCTGGACACCCGCGTCGCCGGGGAGGTCATGGAGGCGGGGCGCGCGGTCATCCTCGTGGCCAACAAGTGGGACCTCGTCGCCAAGATGGCCGAGCCCGACGAGGAGTACCCCGAGCTCGATTACAAAAAGGCGGAGAAGCTCCTGCGCGGCGACTTCGAGCGGATCGTTCGGGATGAGCTGACATTCCTCTCCTTCGCGCCGCTGGTCTACACCTGCGCGCTCACCGGCGACGGCGTCGAGGAGTTGCTTGTGCTGGTCAAGCGTGNNTCACCCGCCGCATCGAGACGGGCCCGCTGAACCGGACACTTCGCGATGCAGTCTCCGCCCACAATCCACCGGCCAGGCAGGGCCGCTCGCCACGGCTCTACTACGCAACGCAGGTGGCCATCGGCCCACCGACCTTCGTCGTCTTCGTCAACGACCCGCAGCTTCTGCACTTCTCATACAAGCGCTATCTGGCGAACAAGCTGCGGCAGACCTTCGGCTTTGAGTGTACACCGATCCGGCTGATCTTCCGCGAACGCGGCAGGCGGCAGAAGGGGAACCGGGAGGGCTAGGGGCGGTGGTCACCAACATTCTCGTTCTTGTAGCATGCTTCGTCATCGGTGGCATCCCGGTGGGGCTGCTGGTTGCCAGAGCGTGCGGCATCCCCGACATCCGCAAGTACGGCAGCGGCAACATCGGCGCCTCAAACGTGCTGCGGACCGTGGGCGTGAAGGCCGGGCTGACGGTGTGGATCGTGGATGCGCTGAAGAGCGGTCTGCCCACGTGGGCCGCGGGGTTCATTGTCGGCGCGGGTGGCTGGTGGCAGGGAGCCGCGGCGCTGGCGACGGTGTTCGGCCACTGCTTCTCCCCGTACCTGGGGTTCAAAGGCGGGCGCGGCGTGGCCTCGAGCCTCGGAGTGATGATCGGGCTTGACTGGCGTCTGGGCCTCTCGGCCTTCGCGATCTGGCTTGTGATCATCTTCACCACCCGCTACATCTCGCTTGCCTCCATTATCGGGGCATCCTCCGCCGTCCCACTGTACTGGCTCTTTGCACGCGGGGAAGGCTACAGCGTCGCCCTCCAGGTGTGCATAATCGTTATGGCCCTGCTGATCGTCATCCGGCACGAGCCCAACATCAGGCGTCTCCTGGCCGGGACGGAGACGAAGATAGGGCAGAAAGCGAAGAGACCCGACGCCGGAGATGCCGATGGGGTACCGGCGGCGCCGGGCGATGCGTCGGATGAGTGAGCGGCAGGCGTGCGCCGTCGTTGGCTCGGGAGCGTGGGGGACCACGCTGGCCGCGATGCTGTGCCGTCTGGGCAACACCGTACGGCTGTGGGCGCGCAGGCAGCAGATAGCCGACGAGGTCAACACGACTCACCGGAACTCGCTCTATCTTGAAGGGATCGACCTCCCGGCCGAGCTGTCGGCCTCGACGTCGATAGGCGAGGTCGTCGAAGCAGTCGACACGATCATCTACGCGGTGCCCTCGGTATGGCTGCGCTCAGTCGCGGCGTCGGCGCGTGATGAGGCGCCGCCCGATGCCCTCGTCATCTGCGCGACCAAGGGGATGGAACGCGAGAGCGGCAAGCGGATGAGCCAGGTTCTGGCGGAGGAACTCCGCCTCAGCCGGCCGGAGACGCTCGTGGCGCTCTCGGGGCCAAACCTGAGCCATGAGGTTGCGTTGGGGATGCCTGCGGTGAGCGTGGCGGCGAGCATGGATCGTTGCTCAGCCGAACGCGCACAGCGCCTGTTGAACAATGACCTCTTTCGGGTTTACACGAACTGTGATATAATCGGAGTCGAATTCGCGGGGGCTTTGAAGAACGTCATCGCCATCGGCGGAGGCTTGAGCGACGGCCTCGGCTTTGGCGACAATGCGAAAGCCTCCTTGATAACCAGGGGACTGGCCGAGATTTGCCGTCTGGGCCACGCGCTGGGGGCCATGCCCGGGACCTTCTGGGGCATTGCCGGGGTGGGCGACCTGATTGCCACCTGCAGCAGCAGGCTGAGCCGCAACTGGACACTCGGCTACCGTCTGGGCCGCGGCGAGTCCGTTGGCGATGTGCTGGGGAGCATGCACAGCGTTGCGGAGGGGTACTACACGACGCACGCGGCGGCTCGGATAGCGACCGAGCTGGGGATCGATGCTCCCATCACCCACGCCATCTACGGGATCCTCTATGAGGGTGGTTCACCGCCCGACGTTGCGCGGGGCCTAATGAGCCGCCGGCAGCGCGCGGAGCATGAGGAATGGCACGGCCCCGTCGTCGGCAACTGGTAGAGCGATGAGGCGCAGACCGCAATGAGGCGTGTCGGAAGATCACCTGGGAGGTGCACCATGGCGGTTACAGCCGGGAAAGCGGACATTGTCGATGTGGTTGCAGAGAAGACAGGGATGACCAAGAAGGATGCCGGAGACGTGCTCGAGGCGACCCTGGAAGCGATCACCGAGGCGCTGCAGCGCTCCGAGCGGGTGCAACTGACGGGTTTCGGCACCTTCGAGACACGCGTGCGCAAGGAACGCAAGGGCATGAACCTGCAGACCGGCGCGACGATCACCATCCCGGAGGCCAAGGTTCCCGCTTTCAAGGCAGGTAAGGCGCTCAAGGACGCAGTGAAGTAGCACAGATTTGGGTCGGGGCGTGGCGCAGTTTGGTTAGCGCGTTGGTCTGGGGGACCAAAGGTCGCCGGTTCGAATCCGGCCGCCCCGACCATTCATCAGGTCGGCTAGACCCCTCCGTCGCCAGCAGGCAGTGTGCCTCTCGCGCGCGGAGGGGCATGAATGGGTCTGTGTCGGGAAAACACCCCACCACGGCCGCTCCCGCTCGTTGTTGGGGGCGGCTTTTGTGCACTTGCCGGAGGGCAGTCCTCGCCTCCGATCACGCACACAGGAGATGACCGCCTGTGGACTCCGCAGCAATCTTCGAGCAGACATTCGCGCGCTACAACCGACACATAAACCCCGGCGTCGCCACGCTCACCAAGTTCATGGGCCTCGAGGTGGCCGAGCACAGCGCCGAGGGAGCCTACGTCTATGGCCCCGAGGGTGAAGCCTACCTCGACTGCCTCGGCGGGCCGGGTGTCTTCACCATCGGCCATCGTCACCCGAAGGTCATCGCCGCGCTCAAGCAGCAACTCGACCTGATGCCGCTGTCGAGCCACATACTGCTGGACCCGGTGATGGCCGAGGCGGCCGAGAAGGTGGCCGGGATCGCCCCCGGCGCGTGTGAGTTCGTCTTCTTCTGCAACAGCGGCGCGGAGGCCATCGAGGGAGCGCTGAAGGCCGCCCGCAGCCACACCAGGCGGCCCGGCTTCGTCTGTGCCGAGGGTGGCTTCCACGGCAAGACCTTCGGCGCGTTGTCGGCCTCCGGCAGGGATGTCTACAAGGCCGATTTCGAGCCGCTCCTGCAGGGCTTCACCCACGTCCCGTTCGGTGACGCCGATGCGCTGGCGACCGCCGTGGGCAACGACACGGCTGCCGTCCTGCTGGAGCCGATCCAGTGCGAGAACGGTATCATTGTCCCCCCGGACGGTTACCTGGCCACTGCCCGGGAGATATGCGATGCCCGCGGAGCGTTACTCATCCTTGACGAGGTGCAGACGGGCCTCGGGCGCACCGGCAGGATGTGGGCCTGCGACCACGATGGCGTCAGCCCGGACATCATCGCCCTGGGCAAGGCGCTCGGCGGCGGCGCCATGCCGATCGGCGCGTTCGTGGCGACAGAGGCCGTCTGGGACATTTTCGACCAGAATCCGTATGTCCATACCTCCACCTTCGGTGGGAATCCGATGGCCTGCCGGGCCGCCTCCGTGGCCCTTGACGTCGTCACCGAAGAGAACATCGCGGGTCTGTGTGCCGAGCGCGGGGCGCGACTGCTGGCAGGAATGCGGCAGGTGGCCGATGAATTCGGCAATGTCATCGCAGATGTACGCGGCCGCGGCCTGCTGGTCGGCGTCGAGTTCGTCGACCCCGACATTGCCAATCTCGTCATCGCGGGACTGGTGGGTGAGCGGATTCTGACCGCCTTTGCTCTCAACCAGCCGAGGGTCGTCCGCTTCGAGCCGCCGGCCGTCATCACGAGTGAGGAGATTGACAGGGTCATCGGTGTGATGCGGCAGGCATCCGCCGATACCGTCGAGATGCTGGGGCTCTAGGCAGACGGACTATTCCCGCACACCGGAGTGACCATGCTCAGACGCGTATTGCCGATTGTGGCCCTGGTCAGCGCCATCATGCTGGCGCTGACACTGCACGCACGGCGTGGACGTGACGGCGGGGCTGAGCCAAATCCGGCCACCACGACGGTGCTCGCCTCTCCGCCGGCGCACCGCACTATTCCCATCCTCTGTTACCACTCGATCATCGCCAACCCGTCGAGTTCCTACTCCGTGCCGACGGCGGACTTCAAAGCGCAGATGGGGGTGCTGGCCGAGGAGGGCTACACGCCGATCACCTGCACACAACTCGCCGATTACCTTGACGGGACCCTGGAACTGCCCGAGAAGCCCGTCGTTATCACGTTCGATGACGGCTGGGTGAGCAACTACGAGGTGGCTGCCCCCATCCTCGATCAGTTCGGGTTCAAGGTCACCTTCTTCCCAATGACCGGGTCAGTCGGCACCAGGAACCACATGACTTACGAGCAACTGGCGGAGTTGGCCGACCGCGGACATGAGATCGGCTCCCACTCCATCAACCATCCCAACCTGCCGAAGCCGGACCCCGGCGAGTCTCTCGAGGCCCACCAGGCCCGCATCCGCTCAGAACTCGTCGACTCGAAGCAAGCCATCGAGCAGGGCACGGGCAAGCCGGTCATCGCGCTGGCCTATCCGCACGGGACATACGACGAGACCGTCATGGCGATGGCGCAGGATGCCGGCTACCGGCTTGCGTTCTCGATAGACCGGGGCGTCGCCGACGAGCGCGCCTACCGCTGGCGGTTGCCTAGAGACATGGTCGTGAAGGGCAACTCACTGAACACATTCCGGAACTGGCTGCACCAGGAGCCGCTCCACATCGACGACATATCGCCGCTGATCGGGCAGGTCGCCCGGTCGGCGCGGATTGAGTACCGGGGCACGCTGTCGGATGAGACCGTGGACCCCGCCGCGCTGGTCCTGGCGGAGAAACCGGCACGGCAGTCCGCCGACATCCGCCACGACGAGGCAACCGGTCAGGTCGTCATCAGTACCACGCTCAATGAGGGCGCGAATAACATCCGGGTGCAGAGCCCGGGCGAGGTTCTGCGCGAAACGTCGTGGGTCGTCTTCTACCGCCCGTAGCAATCGCGGCACTGAGCCACGGCGGTCAGACTCCCAGGCAGAAAGCGCCGCTAAATCACTCACCATGCGTCAAGAGCCGGTGCGGATAATCAACAGCCACTCGCCGACGAGTGTCCGGCGCAAGCGGCAGACGCAGCAGCGCTCGACCTGCTGCTGCTGCCTGGTTGTGCTGCTCTCGCTCATCATCGGGCTTGTGGCCTTCCGCGGGCCGGTCGGCACGTGGCTTGGCGCTCTTGGCGGAAAGGCCCGAAAGAAGGGGCCGGAAGCCACGTTCCCCCTCGGGATTGCCACTGAGGAACCAACCTACTACCGCTACTCGCTCATCAGAATCACGGCAACGCTGGTAGACCCCAACGGTGCGCCGGCGGCCGCCGAAGCCGCCCCCGTGGTGACGGTCTACCATGACGGGGCGCCCGTTACCACCATCGGCAGGGTTACCAAGCTTCGCCTGAAGCGCACCGCCGGCGGCGGCGAGTATGCAGCCTACTGGCCGGTGCCCTGGAACGCTCAGCCCGGCGAGTACATCGCCGAAGCCACCGTCGAGATCCCGAACCCCGAGCAGTGGGGGTGGCACCCGGACGAGAATCAGGCGCCGGAGGGATCTGACCAGGCGACCAAGATTGGCGGCAAGGCATGGTGTGTCGCCAGAGCGCGCTTCGAGATCGCCGCCGTGCCGCTGCCGGAGGGCCTCCCACCCGGAACCTGCATCGCGACCTGGGAGGGCGACTACATGGCCGGCAGCATTCCCAGCCCCGACGGCAAGAGCGGCGACTGGCGCACCATGCTCGATTGGTGCGAGTACGTCGGCGCCGACACCTTCTGGTTCCGCGCCGCCGTCACCCAGCCCCACGGCACAGTCATGAGCTTCGAGCAACCGTTCCACAGCACAAACCTCGAGGTCGTCCCCAAGTTAGCGGCTGAGGCACACCGCCGTGGAATCAAGTTCGGCGCATGGGCCGTTGCGTACTCGACCTACCCGAAGCCGGAGAAGAGCAGGCCCAACTTCGCATTCAACAAGGGCAAGCCGCCCTACGAGTTTACCCGTGACATCAGTGTCGGCACCGGCGTGGTGTCAGAGAGGAATTTCATCTCGCTGCTGGATGAGCGTCGCGTCGACCATCTCGCCAAGTTCGTGGCCGACATGAACGCCATCCCGGACGTCGACTTCATCGGCTTCGATTACTTCCGTACCGACTCTCCGACCGGTGGCTACGAGATGACCGACCGGTTCACCAGTGAGATGCCGGTCTCGCTCCCTGACGACTGGGCAAACATGAGTGATAAGGCACGCATGAGGCATGTCGCCAGGTGCACCGGCAAGGACTGGCAGAAGAACATCGATTTCTACGATGCCTGGAACTGGTGGCGCGCGCACCGCGGAGCGATGAGCCTGCGCAGCATCCTCCAGAAAGCGAAGCCGACCAAGCCCACCTGGATCTTCGTGCTCAGTTGGGAGCACGGCAAGCAGCACGGGCAGGACCCAGTCATGTTCACCGACGCCGGCCTGACGTTCGTGGCGCCGATGCTCTACCAGGTGAATGGGCGCCAGATGTTTGATACGGTGACCAAGGCCTGGAACGAGTACCTCTACGCCAATCAGGTCAATATCGCGCCCGGCGACCAGGTCGACTTCGTCTGGCACCAGAAGATGATCGGTCCCACGGCCGGCGACAAGCACTCCGCCGTCGAAGAGTTCTCCGATCGCATCGTGATTGGGCACAGGGAACTCGAGCCCGGGGATGGCGTGACACGTGGCGCATTCATGCACGATATCAGCCGCTGCGCCGTGTCAGGCAGCCGCGGACCCTACCCGGGCAAAGAGTGGGCAACCGCCGCGGCGGCGTCGTTCACCCAGGTGCGCAACAACTGGAGAGTCTACCCACTCGTCGTCGCCATGGACAAGCTCACACGCACCGAAGGATCGGCGTTCACCGCCACCGTGTCGATCAAGAACCTCTCCGACAAGCGCATAGACGGCATCGGCCTCCGCCTGATGGACATGCCCGGCATCGAGCCCGTCGGTGAGCAGCCCACCAGGACGCTGGCGCCCAGAGATACGCTCGTCGTCGAGGTCAACGGCCGCATCAGCGGCCCCATGCCGAAGCGCGGCAACAGGTTCATGGTGGCGGTGCGGGTCACATGGCCGGCGGGCGAGTACGGCGAGACATTCCGAAAAGAGCTGCCCCGGCAGCAGACTGTGATGAAGTACGTCCAACTCGGGGGCTGAGCCGTTGCCGGGCGCGTCCGCCGCTCGAGTGACGACCCGGCCACGGAACAGACGGAGGCGACGCGACGGCGATGGCGTCACAGACCGACCATGCCAGACCCGGCCACGGCGAGTTTGATGACGTGGCCGAATACTACGACATACTCATGCGCACGGTGCCCTATAACCGCTGGGTAGACTACATCGAGTCTATACTGCGTCGCTGGGAGGCACACCCCGCCTTCGTCCTCGACCTCGCCTGTGGCACCGGCAAGGTGGGCTCGGAGATGGCAGATCGGGGTTTCATCGTCCGTGGGGCGGACCTNNGAGCCGATGGTGCGTCAGTGCATGACACAGCAGCCACCGCTGCCCGCGATCGTCAGTGACGCTTCGCATCTGGCCCTGCGCTCCGACGCATTCGACCTGATCGTCAGCCTCTACGACAGCCTCAACTACATCCTTGATCCGCATGGCCTGGCCTCCTGCTTCCGCGAGGCGTGGCGGGTACTGAAGCCGGGGGGCCTGTTCATCTTCGACCTCAACACCGAGCGAGCCCTGGCAACGGGTCTGTTCACTCAGGACAACATGTACACGAGCGAGCAGCTGCAGTATAGCTGGGAGGCCCACTGGGATCGCACCACGCGCATCTGCCGTGTGGACATGCTCTACTTCTACAACGGTGTCGAGAACGGTCCGCGCCAGTTCCGTGAAACCCACTACCAGCGGGCTTACGATCATGAGGAAGTCCTCGCAATGCTGAAGATCGCGGGCTTCGTCAGGCTCGAGGCCTACTCGGCCTACTCTTTCAGGGCGGTTACACCACGAAGCGACCGGGCGTATTATGTCGCCCGCAAGGAGTGAAGACAGTGCGTCTTCTTGACAGACTTGCCCTCATGACCCTGAGCGTGTGCCTGCTGCTTGCCGTCGTCGGCTGCGGCGGCCACAAGTCGGCGCGGGCGGTCGCCGAGGCGTTTCTCACCGCGATGAAGAACGGTGACATGGCCGGCGCCGCCGACCGCTGGGACTACAGCGCCGCGGGCCGGGCCGGGAATGCGGACTGGGATACCTTCGGCAAAGGACAGCGCGACCTCATCGTGAAGGAGATGAAGTGGGCGGAGGCGCGCGCGAAGGAGCTCGAGTACTGGAGGACGCGTTTTCCCCGCGCAACCAAGATCATGAGCGTGGCCGAGGAGGGCGACACCGCCATCGTCACTCTCGAGGGCGGCGGAGCCACGCAGATCACACTGATCAAGGTCGGCGAAGACTGGTTCGTCTCGAAGCTGAACTAAAGCCGGCCGTGGGAAGGGGCCNNCGCAGGCGCGGGATCCCGCCTGCGCGGGCCGACCTCGTGATCCCGACCCATGGCACACCGTTGCATGCACGGGGAGGGGCCGCACGAGCGCGGGGCGCGGGTGTTTGCGCCAGGAGCGAGGCCGGCCCACGTATAGCACACCGCTCTCCGGCAAGGATCACATCCCTGGGCCGACCTCGTGACGCCGCCGGTGAGGCGTGGCGGCGTCCCTCGTGCGACCCCTCCCCGCTTGCATCGCTACCACGCCGTCCAGCCGCCGTCGACGCCGAGCACCTGCCCGGTCACGTACTGCGAGGCGTCCGAGGCCAGAAACACCACCGGTCCCTTGAGGTCCTCGGGGCCCGCCATCCGCCCCAGCGGGCAGTGCTCCTCATAGTTGCGCACGAATGTCGGGTGCTGGTCGTTGAAGTACCCGCCCGGCGCCAGGCAGTTGACCCGCACGCGCGGGCCCAGCAGTGTCGCCATGTGCCGGGTCAGGTTGCACAGGCCGCCCTTGACGAAGGCATATTCCGCCGGTGAAGTGACATCCGAGCCCTCGTAGATCGGGAAGGTCGGCCCGACCAGGCCGTAGATGGAACTGATGTTGATGATCGAGCCGTGCCCCTGTTCATACATGTAGGTGCCCAGGTGCCTGCCCATCAGCATGACGCCGGTGGCGTTCACCTGCATGTAACCCGGCCACTGGGCGGTATCGGCCTCGAGCATGTTCTTGACCCCGAAGCGCCCCACGGCATTGTTGACGAACACATCCAGCCGGCCGAAGCTCTCGTCGATGCGGTCGCGCAGTGCAAGTATCGATGCCTCATCGGATTGGTCGAGCTGCATGCCGGTCGCGTTGCCCCCGGCGGCCTGGAGCTGCTCGGCATACTCCTCGCACTTCTCGAGGTTCCGAGATGCCACGATGACTTGCGCCCCCGCCTCCGCGAGCGCCTGCGACATCCATTGGCCGTAGAGACCATACCCACCGCTCACGAGGGCGACGCGGTCCTTCAGATCGTAGAGTTCCTGAGTCGTCCGTGCACGCTCATCCCGGGCCATTCTGATCTCACCTCGCATCTGGTCACGCCTGCCGGCCCCTTCTCCGGTACATTCACTGTCTCCTTCCACTCATCTCGCGCAGGGACACGCCGGCCCCGCGTCGAAACAGACGCTCGACGGCGGGCCGCGGCGTCGNNCTGCGTGGGTCTCGGGTGCTCTCGCCTGCAGCGGAGGCTCCGGACCACCGGCCAGGGCCTCCGCAATGCTGCCGGCCGTCTGCCGCGATGGCGGAGCAATCTGGAGTCGCTCGCCTTCGACGGCGAGCCGGTAGC
>DPJP01000388.1:0-3790 GCA_003542955.1 Armatimonadota bacterium | reverse complement strand
GGTAGCAGAAGAGCCAACACAGTCCGCGCACTGCTCAGCGCCGTCCGCCACTTCGAGCATCACTGCTGCAATACCATTGAGCCCGGGCAGCAACCGAATCTCATAGCCGTTGGTCTGGAGGCGACACCATTGGACTGCGTCGCATGTGGTGCACCGATGCGCAAACGACAGTACGAAGGCGTGACAATCGACGAGTGCGGGCAGTGCGCGAGCGTGTGGCTTGATCGCGGAGAGTTGGGACCCATCCTCGACACCCGGGACGCCGAGTTCACCATCGAGCGGCGAGCGCTGTACTTCGAGCGGCTGCGCTCCGGCGTGCGACGAGGCGACGCCCCCTCGCGTGCCTGCCCTGTCTGCGGAGTCGAGATGCAGGTGTTCAACTACGGGGGCAACTCGGGCGTGTTCCTCGACCGCTGTCCGGACAAGCACGGCCTGTGGCTGGATGCAGGCGAACTCGAGAACATCCAGATCGCCATGGAGGGGCCGCCGCCCGAGGTCAGTCGCGACCTTGATGCATCCTCCGACGCGGCGGATGAGGCCGGCGGCGAACCGGCGGTGCTCCCGAAGCAGCGCCAATGTCCCGCCTGCGCCGCATCGTTGGAGGAGGCCGAACTGGGCGATATCCCGCTGGACTTGTGTGGGCAGTGCGGCGGAGTCTGGTGCGACGGCAACGAGTTGACCACGCTGTTCTTCACCTGGCAGCAGGCGGCCGGTGGCAGTCAGGCACCCGCCACCGAGAACTCAGCGCAGTCAGTAGACGAAGATGAGGCGGGCCGCCAACGCCTCTGCGTCATCTGCCAGGCCCCGCTGGAGCGCTTCAACTTCCACTACACCTCCAACATCTATGTGGATAACTGCCCTCAGGGGCACGGAACTTGGCTCGATGCCGACAGGATGGCGCAACTGCAGGCCTACGCGCGCGGCCTGGTCGAGGCCGGGGACGCGGGCGACGACAGCCGCACGCGCTCACTGAGCGAGGGTGAACTGCGCAGGGGCCGTCGAGGAGCCGGGCCCCGGTGCGGTGGCGCGTTCACGACATTCCTGCAACTGTTCGGCCTCTGTACGGAGAGCTGATCACTCCGGCGCAGCCACGTGCCGGCGCGTCAACCACCGCAGACAACACGTCCGGGAGAAGCCCAGATGGCATCAATCACGCTGACCGTCAGGTACTACCGCCTCGGCCCGCCCGGGGATGAGCCCTATATCGAGAGCAACTTCGACTTCGCAACCAGGGAGATGAGCATCCCGGCCGAGCAGCTCGGGTTGGTGCTTGTCGACTGCTGGGACATCCACCCCTACGAGAGCCACCTGGACCGCACGAACCAGATCTGCGAGAGCATTCTGGCCCCGGCAGCGGAGGCGTGCAGGAAGGCCGGTGTCGCCGTCATTCATGCGCCATCCGCGCCCCAGGCGAGGCTGTTTCCCCAATGGACAAGGTACGCCGACGATGTCGACCTCTTCGGCGCCCCTCAGGCGCCTTCGGACTGGCCCCCGGCCGAGAAGCGCAACGGGGAGGGTGACTTTGCCCAGTACGTCAAGCCGGAGGTGCCGCGCCTGAAGCAATGGCGCGAGGAACAACTGCCACATCGCGGCGTTGCCGAGTGCCTGCTGCCGAAGCCTGATGACTTCGTGATCGCCACCGGCGAGCAGTTGCACCGCCTGTGCCGCGCCAACGGCATCATGCACCTGATCTACGGCGGCTTTGCGGCCAACATGTGCGTCCCAGGGCGGGACTACGGTACACGGGCCCTTGGCGCGCGCGGCTACACTATCATTCTGCTGCGCGACGGCACTACGGCCATCGAAGCGCACACGACGCTCGACGGGTTCCGTCTCACGGAGGCCGCCATCCTCGACACGGAGATGATCATCGGCTACAGCGCGCTGTCGGCCGACCTGATCGCGGCGTGCGGGGCCGCTGCCGCCGGCTGATCTTCCCGGCGCGGGAGGTCGTGCACATGATACATGCCCAACGCGTGATGCCGCTCAACGATCGACCGCCCGCCACCGGGCGGTACGTGCTCTACTGGATGCAGCAAGCCCAGCGCATCGAGTACAACCATGCGCTCGAGTACGCAACGCGGCAGGCCAATGCCCTCGGCCTGCCACTTGTGTGTGTCTTTGGCCTCACTGACGAGTTTCCCGAGGCGAATCTGCGCCACTACACCTTCATGATGCAGGGGCTGGCGGAGGTGAGTGAGCATCTCGCCGGGCGCGGCATCCGTTTCGTCATGCTCCGGCAGGCGCCCGACTCCGCCGCCCTGCGCCTGGCCTCCGACGCCGCTCTCCTCGTGACCGATCGCGGATACCTGCGCGTGCAGGTCGAGTGGCGCCGGCGGGTCGCCGAAGCGGCCCCCTGCGCCGTGATACAGGTAGAAACCGATGTCGTCGTTCCAGTCGAGGTCGTCTCGGACAAGGAGGAGTACGCGGCCCGCACCATCAGGCCCAGGATACACAAGCACCTGCTCGAGTACCTCAAGCCGCTCGCGCAGACCGAACCCATGCACGACTCCACCGGCCTCGACCTCGATGTCGAGACGCTCCGGCCCTCGCTCTCCGCGCTCGACGGGCTCGGTATCGACCGCGCCATCCAGCCGGTCAGCGCCTTCACCGGGGGCGGGGCGGAAGCCCGGCGCCTGCTCTCCGAGTTCATCGCCGACAAGCTCGCCGACTACGAGGCGTTGCGCAACGACCCGTCGCTCGACTTCGTCTCCCACATGAGCCCCTACCTGCATTTCGGCCAGATATCGCCGCTCGACATCGCCCTCCAGGTCATCGATGCCGATAGCCCCGGTGAGGGAGCATTCATCGAGGAGTTGGTGGTGCGCCGCGAGCTGAGCATGAACCTCGTTCGCTACAACCCCGGCTACGATACCTACGAGGGCGCCGTGCCTGAGTGGGCGCGCAGAACTCTGGCTGCCCATCAGGCCGACCCGCGCGAGTACCTCTATGACCTCGAGCACCTGGAGCAGGCCCGGACGCATGACGAGTACTGGAATGCGGCACAGAACGAGATGCTGCGCACCGGCAAGATGCACAACTACATGCGAATGTACTGGGGCAAGAAGATACTCGAATGGACTCCGACGGCCCGCGAGGGCTTTGAGATCGCGCTCCACCTCAATAACAAGTACAGCCTCGACGGCCGCGACCCGAACTCGTTCGCCGGAGTCGCATGGTGCTTCGGCAAGCATGACCGGCCCTGGCAACAGAGGGACATCTTCGGCACCGTTCGGTACATGAACGCGAANNGCCGTGGACGGAACGCGCCATCTTCGGCACGGTGCGCTACATGAACGACGCGGGGCTGCGGCGGAAGTTCGACATGGATGCCTACCTGAGGAAGGTGGACGGGTAGAAGAGACGACGCATGGCCGCCCGCCGGTACCGGGGGCGAGCGGTCTGCCGGGCGGCAGCGCTCGGTGATGCGCAGGTGCAGACGGCCCGCGCAAGGAAATCACGTGCGTTCGTCTGAGCCGGTACCACGCCAGCAGAGGACATCCATGAACTCCCGCGAGCGAGTCCTCACCGCCATTGAGCGCGGCATACCAGACCGCATTCCTCTGGATATCTGGGCGACGACCGAGGTCTGGCGGAAGCTCCAGGCGCATTTCGCCACCGACGACAACGCGGTGATCGAGCAGAAGTTGCACATCGACGGCTTCGCGCACGTCGCGCCCTCATACATCGGCCCTGAGATACCCATCCATGCGGATGGCATGACCGAGGACTACTGGGGCATCCGCAGGAGGCCAAAGGAGTACGCCGGCGGCGTCTACCACGAGCAATC
>DPJP01000336.1 GCA_003542955.1 Armatimonadota bacterium | reverse complement strand
CCACACCCCACGCCCCACATCGCTGGCGTCCTCTCGCCCCACGCCCCTACTTCACCTTCACCACCCAGAAGCGGTCCACCCACACGTTCTTCACGTTCTCGGGGTTCTTTGCCGGAGCCGCCCAGAAGTACGCCTCCCCGTGCAGCTTCGTGGTCCCGAGGGTGTAGGTATGGTACTCACCGTCGCCGATAGCCTCGCTGGCAATACCGATCTGGCCCAGCGAGACCTTGTCCTTCGCGTCGTAGATGCCGGCCGTGAAGGCCCCGCCCACGTCGCCGGTCTTCTCGACGCGGATCGAGGCATAGACGCTGTACTCGGCATCGGTGTCCCAGGGCTTGCCGATCAGCCGCTGCTGGGTCGCCCACTCGTAGTGGTCGCCCGGCATGCGCACCGCAACCTTGTCCGAGGCGGCTTCATCGTGCTCGAGTACTGCGTAGGCGCCCTCCCTGTAGAGGCTGAAGCCGTGATCCTGGAAGTCGAACCAATCCAGCAGGCCCAGACCTTCACAACCGGCCGGAGGCGGGGAGGAAATGCGCCCGAGGCCGATGGTGCGCCGCTCGAAGTTCTCCAGCGGCCCGCCCTCGGATATCTTCGTCACCCCGGCCTGCCTGGCGACCTCGATGAAGCCCCGCGCGGTCTCAATCGCGTCGGCGGGTCCCGGCCAGGTCATATCGGCCTGAGCGGCCGCGACCTCGAGTTCCGGCCACCGCATCGAGAAGACGTACAGCACCGGCAGATGCGCGACCTTCACGCGCTGCAGCAGATCGGGATCGGAGGCGACGGCGTCCTCCGCCCGGTTGAGCAGCGCGTGCGCCCGGCCGAGCATCTTCAGATTCAGGAACGGCGCGTGCATCGATGAGAAGCAGCCCAGGTAGGTGTTGGTCGCCTCCGCCTCGTCGTGGATGAGCTTGATGTACTTGCTGATGTAGGGCGCCGCCGGGCCGTAGTAGCCACGCACGAACTCCTCGACCAACGCGGCATCATCGAGTTCGGGGTTCCACAGAAGATGCGCCAGCACCCAGGCCTTCAACTCGGCGAACTCCGCGCCCAGCGAGGTGTACGCGCCCTGCTCGAAGATGCCCTTCACGCCATGCTCGACGAAGAAACGGATATTTGGCCCCAGCACGCGCAGGTTCGGGTGCGGTTGAATGTAGTGGCTGAAGTTGGTCGTGTAGTCCCAGATGTAGAGGCGGTCGCAGATCCTCGACCAGCCGCGAATGTCATCGGCGAACGTCTGGTTGCTCTCGGCCGTCAGCGGTGTCGCGAAATCGCACTCGATGCTGCACAAACGGACGATGACATTCGGCAGCGGCTTCACGTGCAGCGGCGGCTTGCGCGTGTACTGGTAGGCCAGCGTGTCGATGGCGACATCGGGGAACTCCTCCGCGACCGCCGCCGCGACGTGATTGACCAGGTGCAGAAGCGGCCCGGCGGGTGAGCCCTCTTCGTCCTCGAGCGCCTTACAGTCCTCGCACAGGCAATGGTTGTCCCAGTCGTTCTGCGAGACGGAGACGATATTGACGGTCGGGTGCGCCCGGAGGTACTCGAGCACGTGGTCGGTGATGCGCTGCTTGACCTCTTCGTTGGTCACGCAGAGCTGGTTGCGCCCGTCGATGCGGGTGCCGTTGCGCTCGCTGTACCACTCCGGATGCTCGGCAAAGTACTTCTCCGTCGGCAGGATGCGCTCGAAGGTGTGGACGAAGTAGCTGCCATAGGTGATGCGGCCGCCGCGCTGCTCATCCAGCACCGGCCGGCTGCCGTTGGATTTGTTCCGCGCCGCCCAGTCGCCATCGAAGGCATCGAGCCAGAATGTCTCGCGGTACTCCAGCGGCGGCACGTAGCGCACGTGCTGCTCGGGGATGGTGAGCGTGGCCCGGCGGGGGATTGTGCTGACCTTCGACGACCACCATCGGCAACCGACAACATCCTCGAGGAACGTGTAGACTGCGTACAGCGTGCCGCGGGGGCGGTCTCCGGCCAGGACCAGGTGCTTACCGCATGTCTGGATGACGATGCCGTCGGGCTTGAGCCCATCGATGTCAAGCGTCGGCAGCACTCGCTGCGCGACTCTACCCGGCCCCACGACTATCATCGGCGCGGAGCGCATGGCGACGGTATGCCTGATTGGGAACTGCGCGCCGGTGATCTGCTCGAGGAGGGCCGCCAGCTCCGCAGCCGCATGCTCCTCGGCAACAGTGGCCTCGGGGTCGACGACGATCGTGTAGGGGGTCTTGCCGTCGGCGGCGAGCGTCAGACCTGCCCCGAGGGCGATACCCGTCGTACCGATGAGGCAGATGGCTACAGCCAGCATCTCCTTGAGCATGAGCAAGTTCTCCTTCCGGGCGGCGGCGAACCGCACCGAGTGTCACTTCGCGCCAATGCCGCCGCCACGTGACTGCTGGTACCGGGTGGCGGCGAGTCATTGTTCGTCGAGTGGGGGCGCCCGCCCTCCCCGGCGTGAAGACCGCGGCCGGTGGCCATGGCCAGGCCGTCACAAATCTGACACAACCCGAACAGCCAGTGTCAGGCACTGGCTGTTCGGGCCGGGGAAAGCTATTGCCGTGTCTCATCCTGCCCGAGTATACTGCGCGCTGGAGGTGCTCATGGCGGCGAAGCGCTTACAAGGCGCTGCATTGCGAATACTGCGTCTGTCAAGGGCTCAACGGGAGCACGTACGGAGGTGGGTCGCATGCCGGAAATTGGCCGGAAGGAGTTCTCGATCCTGCGCATACTCGGGGGCCACGATGTGCCGGTGGGCGCCACGATCATCGCCCGCGAACTGCGCGCCTATGGCATTGACCTGACCGAGCGCGCTGTCCGCTACCACCTCCAGACGCTCGATGCGCAGGGGCTCACTGAGGGGACCGGGCGTGCGGGGCGGCGGCTGACCGAGGCCGGGAGGCAGGAGCTGGCGCAGGCCCGCGTCGCCGACCAGGTGGCGCTGGTTTTCGCCCGCATGGAGGCGCTCGCGTACCAGACGAGCTTCGACATCGAGCGCGGAACCGGCAAGGTCATTCTCAACGTGTCGCTATTCCGCCAGAATGAGGTCGATGCGGCTCTGCGCGCTATGCGGACGCCGTTTCTCTCCCGCTATGCCACAAGCGACCTGATCGCACTGTTCGAGCCCGGTCAGCGCATCGCCGAGGAGGTTGTGCCGCGCGGACATGTGGGCATCGGCACCGTCTGCAGCGCGACCATCAACGGCATCCTGCTCCATCACGGCATTCCCGTGCACTCGCAATTCGGGGGCCTGCTCGAGATCAGCGGCCACGAGCCGGCACGGTTCACGGAGCTTGTCGAGTACCGGGCAACCTCCGTCGACCCGGTGAAGCTGTTCATCAGTAGCGGCGAGACCAGCGTGGCAAAGGCGGCCGAGACCGGCAGGGGCAAGGTCGGCGCGGGCTTCCGCACCTGTCCCGCGGAGGCGCGCGAGGATGTCATGCGTCTGGTGGATCAGATGGGCGCGTGGCGCATACGTGGAGTCATCGCGGTCGGCGCGGCCAGCCAGCCGCTGCTCGAGATACCCGTGGATGTGGGGAGGGTGGCCTTCGTCGTCTGCGCGGGGCTCAACCCCGTCGCCGCGGCGGCGGAGGCAGGTGTCAGGGCGCTCAACCGGCCCATGGCTGCGCTGCTTGATTACTCCGAGTTACAGCAGGCGCGTGCCTGATCGAGCGATGGGCACTCAGTCAGGTTCGGGCACCTTCTCCGGCTCGACGAGTTGTATAGTACTGAAGCGTCTCAGCGGAGTGGCGTAGGAGATGCGCAGCGTGTCTTCGGAATCGGGCAGGGAGAAGTCTATCTGGACGCGCTCGCCCTGTTGACCGATGTCGATCAGCGCCGGGGTCAGTTGGTCGGCGGGCACTGCCATGAACTCGGAGACCAGTCCCCGCCCCGCTTCTATGAACGCATCGGAGGGGTATTCATCACCGGGCGGCTCACAATGCGCCTGGATGCACTCCTCCATCAGGTAGACAAAGTGCGGCCGCCCGGCCCTGTCGGCGGCGATACTCGCCATCGGCGATCCGTCGATGGCATGCAACACCACGGTTATCTGTCCCGTCGGCACACTCACGCGCCCCCGCTCGACACCCAGCACCCGCGCCGTCGCCGCCGCCACCCAGTGCATCCGCCACGCAGTGTATCGTTCCGGTACCCCGCCGCCAAGGAACACCGCGGCTACAACAACGAGCAGAAGCAGCAGCCACGCTATCAGCACGCATGAAGACCGTGATCCGTGGACAGGCTTGCGATGGTCCGTGGCCTGCTGCATGCACTCACCAGAACCGCGCTCCGCGGTCGCTACCCCTGCACGGAGGCAATGTGCGCCAGGTCAGCATCGCTCAGCGGCGGGCAATCGACTGTGGCGATGTTCTCCGCCATGTGTGCCCAACTGCCCGTGCCCGTGATGACGGTCGAGACCCCCGGCAGCCCGAGCACATACTGGATCGCCAGTTGCGCGGGAGAACGCTCCGGGCCGGTCAGGGGCTCGAGCGCCTCGGCTTTCCGGGCGGTGGCGCGCTTGCTGTCATCACTCTGCCAACTGCGGCGATCGTCGGCTGCGAACTCCGTGTCGGCCGTCACTGCGCCGGTCAGNNTCCTGCGGAGAAGACCCCGCGCGCCACGATGCCGACATTGTGCTCCACCGCGGCCGGGAAGAGCGCCTGTGCCGCAGAGGGATTGATGATGCTGATCGCCTGCTGCAGAACATCCACCACGCCGCGCTCTATCAGCTCAATCCCCATCTCGTTGGGGCCGATGGAGACACCGACAAAGCGCGCCTTGCCCTGCCTGCGCATCTCGTCCATCGCCTCGAGGCACTCGCCACGCGCGATGTCCTCGGCCGACGGTCCGTGCAGCAGGTAGACATCCACGTGGTCCATCCGCAGCCGCCGGAGGCTCTCGTCAATCTGCCACAGCAGTCGCTCCCGGCTGAAGTCCTTCCAGGCGATGCCGTCTGTGGCGCCCTCTCCCCCCTTGGTACAGACGACCCAGTCATCGCGGCAGTCGGCCAGGGCTCGGCCGACGACCTCCTCACTGTGCCCCCCGCCATACATGGGCGCCGTATCGATCAGGTTGACGCCCGCGTGACGGCAGCGGGCGATGAGGTCGATTGACTCGGAATCATCCCGCGCGCCCCAGCCATGCGGGATGGTGCCCAGTCCCTCGAATGTGAAGGTGACCGCCCCGCCGATCTCCCACGCACCGAGACTGACCGCGGAGACCTCCAGACCCGTCCTGCCAAGCACCCGCATCCGCATGCTATCGCCTCTCTCAGGTGGCATCTCACAGTGCACGCCGACTGCTCGTTCGCCGTAGCAGAGCTTTCCCCGCGGGAATGCGCCATTCCTCCCGTCATGACATTTCGCGGCGTCAATATGGTAGGCGGCAGGTGATATCGCCCTCCGCATCGAAATGCGTGACAGCACCCGAAAATCATGGCTGGAGGGAAGTGGAATGAGGAGACATGGTTTTACGCTGATTGAGTTGCTCGTTGTCATCGCGATTATCGCGATACTCGCGGCGATCCTGTTCCCGGTTTTCGCCCGGGCCAGGGAGAAGGCGCGGCAGTCAAGTTGCCTGAGCAACACCAAGCAGCTTGCGCTATCCGTGCTGATGTATGTACAGGACTATGACGAGTCGTTCATGTTCGCCAATCTCAATCCGCCCGGCACCTACTGGTATGTGGCCGCCGAGCCGTACATCAAGAACGCGCAAATCCGCGTGTGCCCGAGCAAGTCCAATCTGGCCTGCGGCTACGGCTACAACATGGACTACCTCGGCTACTCGTGGGGCACCGCCGGTACGCAGACGACCCCAATCAAGCTGGCCGACATCCAGTCGCCGGCCGAGACTGTGATGCTGAGTGACTCCAACAGCATCTACTCATTCTACGGCGGGCGCGGCAGCGGCGGCAGCCCTGTCTATGACACGAACTCATACAACGGATGGGACCCGAACAACCCGTCGGGCGGCGCCGCTTTCCGTCACAACGACGGGTCGAACCATGCGTTCATCGACGGGCATAGCAAGTGGCTCTCGGCCACCTATGTCAGAGGCGCGGCCAGTTCCATCTGGGATAGGAGCTAGCGCGGAGGCCGGCCCTGTGCGGGTGCCAGACCACTCCCGCGCAGCGATAGTATGTTGGCAGGTTCCCCGGGAACCAACATGGCGCTCGGGGAATTCCACTGGGGCTTATGCGGCATCAGAGCCGCCGAGTCCCCGGCGTCAGGGAGCCGGGGCGCACTTGTGGGGTGGATGGTGGGATTGCAGCATTGCGCGGGACACGTGGTTCGCCCGGTCGTCGGATGACGAGCCGCGCCCCGCGTCGCGCGTATCCGGCATCGCGTGAGCTGTATCACTCCACGTTGTTTCCGAGGGAGGACAATCTGGTGAAGCGTCTCAGCCCTGTGCTGGGCATCTGCCTCGTCCTGAGCGTGGTCGTCTGCGCCGTGCTCATCAACTCCTGCCACAGCGGCAGTGACAACCCCCAAGTCCTCACCGCCGCCGCCCAACTGCGCGGCGATATCGACGATGATGGTCAGCCGTCCGTCGGAGATGCCATCGGCATTCTCCGAATCGTGGTCGGTCTCGACGGCGCCAATGAGGCGGCCGACGCCGATGCCGACGGCAGCACCTCGGTCAATGACGCAATCGCGGTGCTCCGCTGCGTCGTCGGGCTGGCCGAGTGGCCGCTCGGGGAGTTCAGGCCCCCGGCAACTCGGACCATCGGGCCCGGTGTCATTGTCGAGACCGACTTCACCATCGGCGCCGACGACCGCGTCGAGTGCCTCGGTGATACAACGATCCAATGCGAGACGGCAACCATTGCCGGGGAGCTGTATGCCCTGCCGGGCGCCCCGGGAGCCGACGGCGTGGATATCACCATCGAGGCCGATGGTGACGTGGTGCTGACCGGCGAGCTGTCCGCGGGTGACGGCGGCGCTGGCGACCCCTCCGGCACCGGTGGCGACGGCGGCAACGGCGGATCGGTCACAGTCAACTCGGCCAACGGCGATATCACCATCGGCGCGGAAGTCGAGACGACTGCCGGCGCACCGGATAGCTTCCTGGGCGCCGGTGATGGCGGCGACGGCGCGGATGGCACGCTCGGCGGCCACGGCGGCGATGGCGGAGCAGTGCGCATTGCCTGTCTCAATGGCACACTCACATTCAACCAGCAGCCGGGGCTGCTACACGTCGGCAGCGGCGGGGACGGCGGTGACGCGACGATGACGGCTGCTGAACTCGAGGCCTGTGGTGCGGACGTTCTCAGACTGCAAAACGGCGGCGGCGACGGCTCCGTGCTCATTCCGAGCTGCGATGAACTCGTCGGGGTGACGCTCGAGGACGTTGGCACCGACGACGAGGGCCACCCGTACCTGGTGGGCGTCCTGGATGAGGGCGTGGGCGACGGTGGCGATGGCGGAGATGCCGGCGATTTCACCTGCGTTGCCACAGCCGAGACGTCAGCGTGGACGGCCGAAGTGTCGACGGCGGTGAGCCACCCCTCCAAGACGGTGGAGGGAGACCATGGTGGCAATGTATCCTCGGGTCAGGCCGGCAAGGGCGAATCGATGACGCTTGACTACTCGAGTGATGCGACCGCAGACAACGCCGAGGGGCACAGTGCCGTCGCGATTGGAGGCAACGGCGGGCACTGCATCTGGGAGTACACTGGAGGGGGGGTCATCAAGAGCTGGTCGGCGGTCATCTTCGGCGCCTACAAGATGCGTTCGGGAGACGGTGGCAACGCAACCGCCAAAGGCGGCCACGGAGCCGCAGGCAGTTCCTGCCGCGGGGGCACGGACGGTGGGACGGCATTGGCCTTTGCGGGGAACGGTGGCCAAGTCAGGGTGTGGGACGCTTCCATCTGGGACGAGGATAGCATAGCAGTCGGCAAGGGGGGCAACGCCGTAGCCACGGGCGGCAATGGGGGCCCAGGCGGCGAGTGCTGCAGCCCCAACATCCCCAACAGCAGTTGGGGCCAAGGCCGCACGGGCGCCGAGGGCGGCCTTGCGACCGCAAAGGGCGGCCATGGTGGATGGTCTAACGCCCCCAGCCTGGAGGGCCCGGGCGGTAACGCCACCGCTACAGGCGGCAATGGCGGGCAGGGCGGCATGGGAGAGCCAGGCGGGAGCGGCGGCGGGTGCGGCACTGCACCACGGTGCGCTGCGGGGAAGGGCGACCCAGACGGCACCGCGGTCTCCGACCCCGGGGACAGGGGGGAGACGGGCGCCACATGCCCGGGCTCGGAGATTGTGCCGCCCGACCCAGACGACACCACCGGGAGAACCGACCCGCCGAATGTGCCGATGAGGGCGACCAAAGTCTCCCCGACCGGCTCCGCGGTGACCGCGCAGGGAGATGACTACGAGACAACCAGCGACGCGGAGGGCAACTACACATTCACGGGCGTCGAGCCGGGTGAGTACATCATTGTGCCCGATGGGAGCGTAGCCGCGACGCCGTACTACTGGCTCCCATCCATACGAGAAGTCACCAAGGTCGAGGGCGAGGCATTGATCGGGATGGACTTCACCCGCGTCGAGGGCGCCCAGTACACCGTCACAGTCAGGGTGATGGATGAGGACCACGACCCGGTTGAGGGCGTGGACATAACGCTGCTGGCCTACTCAAATCGCCCTGACTGCTTTGGTGTCACCGGCGCCGACGGAGTTGCCATGATCGCCGGGGTGTGGTCGGGGCTGTACACGGTGATCGTGACGCCACCGGCGGGGCTCGTGAGTTTCCCGGATACCCAGCAGGTCATGGTCACGGACGCCAACGCCTGGACCGTACCGCTGATGCTCGTCGAGGAGGAGTGAGGGCAGCGACGGTGCATGCCTTTCGGCGAACGGACCGTTCCTCGAGGGGCGGCCGCATTCCGCAGGCGCGGGATCCCGCCTGCGCGGGCCGACCTCGTGATCCCGTCTCGCNNCTCGTGCGGCCCCTCCCCGCTCGCGTGCCCCGATGTCGGCCCGCGGGCAGGGCTCCATCGGCCGCCCGGCGAATGCGTCTGAGACGCTCACCGTCTCCCTGCGCGCATCCCGGAGGTGCCGATTCCCATGACCCGCCCGTGCCATCTGCTCTCCATGCTGATTCTCGCCTTCGCGGCACTGCCTGCCCTCGGCCAGGCGCCCACTCCGCCGTTGTGCTTCCACCTCGGCTTCGAGGGAACAACACAGGCTGTTGCAGCCGGCAACCCGACGCCCGTGCAGATCGAGGGCCCCGTCGAGTACCGCCCCGGCAAACTTGGACAGGCGCTGCTGTGCGGCGAGGGCGGCGCGCTGCTGCACTATGCCACCGAGGCGAACCTCCACCGCACCGGCGGCACCGTCGAGATGTGGGTCTGCCCGCTGGACTGGACCGGCGAAGAGGATGAGTTCCATGTGTTCCTGGAGGCCCAGACGCCCGGCTGGCTGGTCTTCTACCGCTACTACCAGGGCGGCATCCTGACACTCCTGGGTACCGGGGAGGGCAGCGGCAGCTACCGTACGGCGGGCGGGCCGCGCATCCAGTGGGTCCCCGGCGAATGGCACCACATCGCCGGCACGTGGCGTAAGAGCGGTCTCGAGGTCTATGTAGACGGAGAGCGCACCGGTTTCAGCATCGACCCGCCGATGCCGGCCGACCTCGCCAAGAGCTTCCGCATCGGCGACCACCCCTGGCACGTGGAGCGCACGCGACAGACGCTTATCGACGAGGTGAAGCTCTACAGCGCTCCTCTGGATGCCGAGAGCATCGCGCGGGCCGCCCGTGGGGAGGCAGTCGACTTTCACCCGCAACTCGCACTCCAGCTTGACCCTGATCCGGACACGCAGATGTTGCAGGTATCCGCGGATGCAGCGGGCTTGCTGGGGCCACTGGGGGGACGGCGGGTGCGCGTCGAGTTGCGCCCCGAGGGCGGGGCTGAGCCGATCGCCACGGCAGAGATCGACACCTTCACAGACGACGTGGGCGCCACCAGGATGCCGCTGGCGGGTGTGGCCGAGGGCGAGTACCAGCTCCGCGGCGTGCTCGTGGGTGCCGATGGCGCGACCATCGCCGAGACGTCGACGCGCTTCGTGAAGCCCGGCCCGCCGGTCTGGAGCGGCAACACGCTCGGGATGGAAGAGAAGGTGCTGCCACCCTGGACGGCGCTGAAGGTCGACCGAGAAAGGTCAAGCGTGGAGTGCTGAGGGCGCACGCACACCTTCGGCACACTGCTCGACACGGTGTCATCCCAGGATACGCAGATGCTCTCGAGCCCCGTGACGCTCGAAGCTGTGATCGCGGGGAGAACGGTGACACTGCGCGGGGACAGCTGCGCTCTCGATGCCGCCTCGGACACGAAGGCGACGCTCTCGAGCACCGCCGCCGCAGGGGGGCTGAAGCTCTCCGCGCGCCATGAGGTTCAACTCGACGGCTACACATGGACCGATCTGAGCATCGAGCCCGACGCGCCGGTGAGCGTCGATGAACTCAGGCTGACCTGGAGCATGCCGCGCGCCGAGGCCACGCTCATGCACGCGGACCGCCTCAAGTGGGCCCAGAACGAGGCAGGAGCGCTGGACGCCGACGGCTGGTCGAGCCCGCACACACACTTCTTCTGGCTGGGGAATGAGGACCGTGGCCTGAGCTGGTACACCGAATCAGATCAGCACTGGGTCGCCTCCGAAGACAGGCCGGCTCTCGAGGCCAGGCCTGAGGGCGATCAGGTGAAGGTCACCATCCGGCTGATCGCGCAGCCCACCGAGATCAGCTCGAAGCTCACCTACGGCTTCGGGATGATGGCCACTCCCATCAGGCCCAAGCCCGAGAACGCCCGCCGATGGCGCATGGCCCCCGGCGTGCGCCCCACATTCAAGGTCATCTGGCCAAACGGCAACATGAAGTACTACGGCCATACTGAGCCGATTGACCCCGAGGAGTTCGCGCAACAGGTCAAGGACGCCCACGCGCAGGGCTGCCTGGTCGTGCCCTACATCAACCTGAACTTCGTCTCCGCCGGCGTGCCGGAGTACGGCTACTACGGCAAGCGGTGGTACGATGGCGTGCGGGCGGTGACGCCCAGCGATGTCGCGCAGATGGGCCACGCCTCGATGGGCGTATGCCCGAGCATCCGCGACTGGCAGGATTATATCCTCTACCGCATCAACGAGATGATTGACCGCTACGAGGTCGACGGCATCTACATCGATTGCTGGGGACCCTACCCGTGCACGGTGGGTACCTGCGGGTGGCAGGACGAGGGTGGGAAGATGCACCCGACGCGGCCGATCCGCGCCTACCGCGAGCTTCTCCGGCGTGTGTATACGCTCTTCTACGAGAAGCGCCCTGACCCGCTGATGATGATCCACATGTCCTCGCAGGTCAACATTCCGATGCTCAGTTTCAACCACACACTGCTCGATGGCGAGCAGTTCCGCAGTGTGCCGCTTCAGGATGACTACCTCGAGTTCATGCCGCCGGAGATGGTCCGGGCCGAGTTTATGGGGCACAACTACGGCCTGGTCGACTTCTTCCTGCCGGAGTTCAGGGGTGAGTATGGGAAGACCGGCACCGCGACGCTGGCCGCCTATCTGCTGCTGCATGACATCACCGCGTGGCCGATCTGGTCCGACATCGAGCAGTGGAACCGCCTCTATGAGGCCGCCGATGCATTCGGCCTGGAGAAGGCCGAGTTCGTGCCGTACTGGGCCGGAGCAGCGTCAGCAGGCCCGCTGCTGGTATCGACGTACACACACAACGGCGCGGCCATGCTGGCGGCGGTGTATACGGGCGAAAGCCCCCGCGTCACGATCGCTTTCGAGGCGGGGGCGCTTGGCGTGCCGACGCTCAGAGATGCGCGTGACGCGATCCGCGGGGATCACTTCGAGATTCGGGACAACAGGCTGCAAGTGCCCTTCGAGCGCCACCAGGGGCGGGTGATCTGGGTGAACCCGAATGACTGAGCGGGGCAACTTCAGAACTCCTGATTGCCCGGGTTCGACGCGATGAGCCCCTGTG
>DPJP01000020.1:2767-3365 GCA_003542955.1 Armatimonadota bacterium | reverse complement strand
TGCCGGTACGCCTGCACGGCGGCCAGAGTGTTGCCCATCGCTCGATGTGCCAGCGCGTCGACCATGAGGCCCTGCCACTCGGTGGGGTCGTCTGCGCTTACGTCATTGGCGCCAAAGATGTCGTCCATAGTGGGTCGATTCTACCATGCATTCCGCGATCTGGGGAGGGGTCTCCCCCTTCTGAGCATGCGCCAGCTCTGGGGGCGATGCCCTCACATGCCCAGCCGCTCCTGGAGGTCCAACACGCTCGCTCTCTGGTCCGGCCTGATGTGCATCCCCGCCTGTTCCATCCGCGTGAGCGCAGCGATGGCCTTCTGACACCAGCGGCGGGCCTCCGACCGACGCCCGTCGGCGGTCAGCTCCGCAACGCGACAGCACGAGAGCAGCAGGTGCCCGTGCACAATGGCGCTCTCGGGAGCCTGCTCCGCCAGGCGCTCGAACGCGTAGGCCGCCCCGCGATGCTCCTTGAGCGCTTCGTGTCGCTTGCCCTGTGCCTGAAGCACGTCGCCAAGCTGCCGACGTATCTGCCACAACAAACATTGTGCCTCTCGGTCACTCGGGTGGATCGCCGCCTGTCGCTCCTGCAGTTCTGCCGCGC
>DPJP01000020.1:156-2752 GCA_003542955.1 Armatimonadota bacterium | reverse complement strand
ACATCCAGACACCCCAAACAGATCGTCAGGGTCCTCTGCGAGCAACCGCTCCCAGACCTCGCGGGCCTGTTCACACGCCCGCAGTGCGGCTTCAATGCCGCTGCCGGACGCCACCCAGTCCCCCATCCACTCACGGCTCGTGGCGAGCCGTCCGAGCCATTCGGTATCACCGGGCCTTTGCTCGGATACTGTCTCCGCGACCGCCAGCGCGGCGCTGAGGGCGGCGATCGCAACGGCGCGATCCCCCAACTGGTGGTTCAGCCAACTGCTCTGCACCAGCACCTTCCACAGCGTTGCCTGCCACTCGTGGTTACCAGGAGCCAGTGCGACCAGGTGCTCGATGATGCGCTGCGCTCGCAGGCACGTCTTCTGGGCCGCAGCGAGCTCGCCTCGTTCGCACATGATGTGTGCCAGCATGAGCTGAGCGTGGGCAAGTTCGTGCTGCAGGTCGAGGTCTGCGGGGTCGGCGGCGGCCAGTCGATCGACCACGCACAGGGCTGCCTCAAAGGCATCCTGTCTGCCGGGGAGGTCGCCCAGCCGGCCACGGACGTCGGCGACGGTCTCCCAGGATGAGGCCAGCCTCTCCAGCCCCTCGCCATCGGTCGGGTCGTCAGCCACCGCCCGCAGAGCGATGTCCAGCGCTTGCCCCGCGGCATCCAGCGCGCCCTGGAGGTCCCCGCGGGCAANNTGTCAGGCATGATAGGGCTCCGGCACTCCGTGTCCAGGCGTGTGGTGGATACAGGCAGTTCTGCTGCCCGTCTACTCCCCATCCTCCGCCGGCTTGATCTGCTGAAGCAGTGCTCCCGCGGCTTCCGCGTGGGGACCCTCGGGGTCGGCTTCGAGAACGCCCTCGCAATCCTGCACGGCCAGTTGCCGGCACAGGTAGGCGCGGCTGACCATGGCAGCGGTGGCGCCGGGGACAAGATCGATCACGCGTGAGTAGTCGAGAATGGCATCGACAATGTGGCCGAGGTCCTCATGCGCCAGGGCGCGGTTGAAGTATATCTGCGGGTTTGCCCCGTTGAGTTCCGCCGCACGGTCAAGCTCGGTGATCGCCTTGTCGGATTGCCCCATCATATAGTAGACGCCGCCGCGGTTCATCCACGCATCCGCGTATTCGGGATCAAGCTCAATCGCCTTGTTGAAGTCGGCGAGCGCGTCCTGCAGACGGTCCATGCGCATGTATGCGCCGCCGCGATTGTTGTACGGCATCGGGTCCTGCNNGCCTTGTCCAGATCGGCGATGGCCTTCTGGTGTTCGCCGGCGAAGACGTAGGCGGCTCCCCGCGCGCTGTAGGAGTCGGCGTACTCGGGGTCGAGTTCGAGCGCCCTGGTGAGGGAGGTGATGGCCTCGTCGATGCGCCCGAGGTAGATCAGCGCTGCGCCGATGCTGTGGTGGGCTCCGGCGTAGTTGGGGTCAAGTTCGGCGGCTCTGGTGAAATCGGTCAGAGCCTCCTCGATACGGCCCTGCTCGCCGTGGACGATACCCCTGGCGCGGACCGCCGGGGGGTAGTTGGCGTCGATTTCGAGGGCCTTCCCGATGTCGGCCATCGCTTCGTCGTAGCGGTCGGTGTTGGCATAGACGATAGCGCGCCCGGCGTAGGCTGCTACCGCGTCGGGGTGCTGGGCGATGATGGCGCCGTATGCTGCCAGGGCGTCGTCGTAGCGGAGCGCCACGCGCAGCGCGTCGGCGGCCTCGACGGCGGCCTGCAGATCGTCCTGGGCCTGCACGGTCACCATGGAGACGGCCAGTAGTATGGCGATGATGGCGGTCAGGCTGATGTATCTGTGCATTGCGCTCTCCCCCACTCCGCTGCTCTGTGGTGTCTGGGCCTGTGCATCATACGGGTGACACAACTGGAGCCGCAGTCAGTATCAGACTGCGGCTCGATGATAGTACACTCACGGCAACTCGTTGTCTACTGCGCTGCGGGGCAGCCGGGGGCGCCGCGTTGGGGGCGGGGCTCGGAGGCGAGACCGAAGTAGAGCAGCTCATCGGCCATACCGGCGCGCTTGACTCTGACTGCCAGCTCGAGCGCCTCAGCGGCGGGCGGCTGCAGCCATGCGTTGAGGCTCCCGTGGCAGGTGGGGTTGAACGCGGCTCCCCTGCCGGCGGCGATATCGCCGACGGGGTAGACGAACCCGGAAACGGCCGCGTTCTCGATCGGCTTGCCTGCGTCATCGAGGATACTCAGGTTCAGTATGAGTGAGCCCTCGGCACGGCGCTGTGTGTGATGGCTCAGCTTGACGGAACCGCCTCTGATAGCCCTGGTGACCTCGATGCCGGGCCGCTCGGCCCCGCGGTGCATGCCCTGCCCCGGCTTGCCGGTCGCTGCGCGGTGGGGGCATGATTCACACTCGCCCGGGTGGGCGCCCTCGGCATGGCAGCGGCCGTCGCAGTCAGCACAGGCCTGCTTTCCACAGTCACCGCATGCGGCGTTGTCGCCGTGGGGCTTGCCGGCCATTGGGCAGCCCTTGTCCGCGGCGGCCATGGCACAGCCGGGAGCGGTGCCCGCCGCGGCCATGGCACAGCCGGGGGTGGTGCCCGCCGCGGCCATGCCACAGCGGGGCGCGGAGGCATCGGCGGCCTTGCCATG
>DPJP01000020.1:0-142 GCA_003542955.1 Armatimonadota bacterium | reverse complement strand
GGCGGAGGTCTGCGCTGCGTGACACCGGGCAGCAGCATCCGCGCGCGGGCAGCGTGTGCCCTCCGCCCAGGCGCTGATGATAAGTGTTCCAAGTACAACAACCGCGACAAGAGCGATCAGGTATCTCCTGCTCATCGATTCC
>DPJP01000108.1 GCA_003542955.1 Armatimonadota bacterium | reverse complement strand
CCACAGCACCGCCGCGCAGATCGCGCCCGCCAGCGCCGCCCGCTTCGGCACCTTCTGCACCGGCATGAACTTGTAGAGCAGGCTGAAGGCAAACAGCGACAGCAGAAAGCCCAGCAATATCATGATCCGCGGCTGTGCCTGGATGACTGCATCCGCGTCGATTTCGGGGAATTGCGCAAGCAGTCCGTGCAGGCGCGCAAAGAAGGCGTTCGCGACCACGAAGGCGCCCAGCAGTAGCCCGGCCACACTCATCATACCCAGCGAAATCAGCTTACGGCCCAGAAAGCCCCGCAGTATCGTCCCCGGCCAGATCTGCGTCAGGCTGCGCTCGACGGTCTCGAACAGGTGCAGTCCCGCCCAGATGACCATCGCAATGCTGACGGCACTCGCGTAGAACTGGTCTGGGCTGGCCAGCAGGCCGTCGACCTGCATCATGATCTGCCCGGCAATCGGCTCCCCGAACTCCTTGACCGTGGCGTGAATCCAGTCATATGTGTTGGTACCCTCTCCGAAGATGAGCTTCAGCACGCCGGAGAGCAGTATCCCCAGCGGCCCGAGACACACCACGGAGTAGAATGCGATGGCCGCTGCCATCAACGGTGAGCCGGACAGGCCGTAGGCATGCCAAGCCTTGTACACGACCCTACCGAAGCCNNGCAATTGCGCCAGCTTCGCGCGAATATGCCCCGCCCTGACGCCATGTTACTCATACCAGCAGTCTGCACCGTACGCATGGTGTTGGAGAATCCGGATGCGGGAGCCGGACCCGCACGCGGGGCCGGCTCTCACCACGAAAGCATAGGGCATGCGGCCCCGCGCTGACAAGGCTGTGCAGCCCTCGGGCGGTCATCCGACACCGATGACATTGACGCCGCGGGTCTCGACCTTCCCGCTGATGACATCGGTCACGGTCAGCAGCCATCGCCCGGCAGGGGCATTCAGCGGCAGCGGAAAGTCCACGGAACCAGCGCCGTCGGCGGTGACCACATTGCGCGCATACGGCTTGATTACCTTCTCACCCTCACGCGCAAGCTCAATGTGGACAACATGGTTGCCGACGTGTGCGTTGCCTGCCTCGACCTTCACGCCGACACTGAGCATGCGTCCCGCGCGCGCCTCCGCCGGAGCCTCGACCGACACGCCGCGCACCCGGTAGGGTAACACCGCGTAGAGGCGGGCGATGCCCGTCGTCAGGGTCATGTCGATCCGGTCTGTCTCTCCGAGATACCTGCGGGCGCGGACATCGTAGAGGTGCCCGATCTCCGGCAGCATCGCCGATGCCTGCTCGGTCTTCTGCTCGGCGACCGAAGTCGGCGCGAGGCTCTGCGAGTAGCGTCCGCCGAAGTAGCGCGGCAGGATGCCGACATAGCGGATGTCACCCGCGGAGAACTCGACGATCTCGCAGTAGCGGACCGGCCTTCCGTCGACATCCTGCAATCGCACGGATGGCACTATCCCGGCGGCCTGCAGCTGCCGGGCCATCAGCCTCTGGTAGCTCTCGGCCGCCTGGGCATCAGCGGAAATGCGGTCAACCGTCTCCCCCGCCACGCCACTCGGCTGGAACCGCCGGTAGCCCGACAGCAGGAAGTTGAGCATTGTGGCCCGTCCCGAGCCGGTGCTGCGCTCGAGCAGCGCCACCGGCGTGCCCTCGTCGAACGGTTGCACACGGGCCGCATCGGTCGACCGCAGTTCGGGGTCGGCTGCCGAGACGGCCAGCGACAGATCACTCGTCGTCCAGCTACCGGCGCCGCCAACGGGGGCAACGGGCATCTGCGCGCCGGACTTGCCGCCGAACAGCGCATCGAGGCTCCCGCCGGTTCCCAGTCGCCCGTTGGCATCGAGCACCCCACACGGCCCCACGGCCAGCAGGCTGCCACCGGAACTCACAAAGCCGCTCAGCGCGCTCACCTCGGTCCCGGACAGGCACAGCGCAAGCGGCAGCACCATCAGCCTGTAGCCCCGCTGTGACAGGACGCCCTGCTCGAGTTGCTCCGAGGCGATGAAGTCGTACTGGCAGCCGATATCCTTGATGATCTCCGATATCGACGTGAGGTTATCCAGCGCCGGCCATCCAAGCATCTTCGCCGCGTGGATGCTCCGCTGGCTGTAGAGCATCGCGATGGCCGGGCGCGCCCGCTCCGCGCTCAGCAACGCCTTCGCGATACCTGACTTGATTTCGGCTGTCTCCTCGGCCATCCAGCGGCCGCGGTTGGTCACCGTCAGGTCCGGCCGAAGCACTCCGCCGGTCTCGCCGCTGTTCGCGCTGTAGATGCTGATGCCCTGGAAGCCACTCAAGACCTCCAGCCATGGGAAGTAGCGGGCAGCCACCTCGTTGACATCCGCGTAGTCATAGCCGACAAAACTGGTGAGCATATCGCCGGGCTTCTTGAACGAGCGAATCGCCTCGCGCTGCAGGCCGTCGTAGAAGGCCAGGTGGGTGACGGCGTTGGTCAGCTTCCACCAGTCGAAACCGATGTAGTGCGCCGGCTCGCGGGTGCCCGAGATGCCCACGCGGTTGCGGCCATCGACTGCTTCAATCTCCGTCCGCGCCGCGGCAATGGTGTCGATGAACACCTGGTCCGAGAAGAGCCGGTGGTCCAGGCCCGGAGCCAGCGTGCCCTCCGGCGAAGCGCTCAGATGCTCGAAGCTCACCTCATCGAAGGATGAGAACTCGCTGAGCCAGGCCTGATTCAGTCGCGCGATGGCCCCGTACTTCTCAGCCAGCCACGCGCGGAACGCCGCCAGCGTATGCTCATCTGTGCGCAGCGTATATCCGCACTCATCGCCGATCGAGTAGTCGTATGCGCCCCAGTTGTAGGCCCCGTCGACGCGCTCCCTGACCGCGGCGAGGAAGCTCTCGCGAAAGCCGGGCTCACAGAGGTTCATCTGCTCATACTGCTCGGCGTCCTTGAAGTATATCCGGTGCATGTTCTCCGGCGCGGGGCGCATGTCGTACAACGCATACGCGTTCGGCGTCCCGGCGATGGCCGTATCGACCAGCAGCGGCGCCTGAGCTTCCACCATCGAGTAACCCCAGTGCCGCTTGGCCACGTATGACCCATACGTCGCCCAGATGCCGACGTTGTACTCGGACAGGTCGCTGTCGTGGATGGTCGGCACGAGCAGTGTTTTCTCATCTACGGTGCGGTCACCCTCGAGCAGCCTGACCCACACGCGGGAGGCCAGTGACCTACACAGCGAGCTACCCAGCCTGACCGTCGCCCGATCAGCGGCAGCCATGGCATCGCGGGCCGCGACGCCCCCGTAGCCGTCAACCAGCTCCGCCGACAGCCTCAGCCCATCGCGGAGGCCCTCGCAGGTGACGATCACCTCGACCGTCTCGCCCCGTTCATACCTGGCAGCCGAGGGCTCGATCGAGACGATCCGCGGGCCGGGCACATCGATCAGTGCACTACGCCAGTCGCGGACGCCCCCGGCGGCATCCGTGACCCAGACGGTTACCAGGTGCGGCCCGGTCTGGAAGGGGCCCGCGAGCGTCAGCGTCGCGTTCAGAGCGTCGGGCGCCGTCCGGGCTTGACTCAACGAGCGACTGAACTCATCGCGCAGCTCGGCACGGACCCTGCAGTCGGCGGCCTCGCCATGCAGGCGCGCGGCCACGCTCACGGCTCCGTCCGGCCCCATGGAAGCGGAGAGCGACTCGACGGATGTGGCCGGCATCCCCTTCGCTGCGCGCGCCACCAGCTTGCACAGAAGCGAGCAGTACAGCTCCCAGTAGGCGAACTGCTCGGGAGCGTTCGTGCCCGGCGCAAGCTCCGGAAACAGGCTGCTGCCCCACGTGGGCCAGTTCGGATTGGGGGTCGCGTAGGAGAGAGTCGTGATCGAGCCCTTGCCGTAGGGCCCCGCGTGAAGCTCGCCCCAACGGCCCTGCCTCAGGTCGTCCAGAAGCGGGTATGGCATATCCGCGAGCGTGCTGTCGAGGACCGGAACCGATGTCGCGGGCAGGGCGGCAAGGACGTCGCGCATGGCGTCATCAAGCCCGGAGGGGTGGACCCAGACCAGCCCCGCGCCGTTTCTGACGACCTCGAGCAGCCGCGATTGCGCCTCCGGGCGCAGTTGGCTCCACCCCACGCCCCCCATCATGATGGCATTGGGCTCCGCATCAAGCTCCGCGAGCAGGTCCTGCGTGGTGAAGTAGCCCATCAAGTCGGTCTGGCCAAGCAGGGCGAAGACGCGCTGGTCGATGCCAACGCGTTGTTCAAGCTCCGCGGCATCACGCGAGCAGACGTAGGGGAGAATGGTGAGCACGCGCGGCGGGCCGCCCGGCAGCGCAGGGGCCCAGTCGAAGTGAGGGGTCTCGATCTCCGTGGAAACCGGGGGAATGTGCCTGAGCGGGTCCTGCGCCTGGATGAACTCGCGGAGCTTCAGCGCTTCACCGCCCGGCTCCCGGACGGTTCCCTCGGCCGGATGCACCAGCAGCTCGGTGATGCACACCAGTGACCCGGTCTCCTGCCCCATCGAGAAGAGCACGTAGCGGCCAGAGACATCCAGTGGGGGGCTCCGGTAGAGGGCAGTGGTGGCGCTATCCGGGGCGATGGCGAGGTTCGCACCCGCGTTCCAGCCGCCCGCGCGCCTGAGGGAGTCCGGGTCCGCGCCGACATAGACATCCACCTGCGGGGGGTGCGCGGACCTGCCGTGCACAGCGCCAATCGCCACCGCACCGATATCGCGGGTTTCGCCCAGATCGATCATCACATTGGCGCGCTGAGTTTCGAGCAGCCGCCATGCAAGCGTGTTGGCGCGGGTCCAGTAGCCGCCCTGCCAGTTGCCGTCGGTGAGTGTGGCCCTGTCCGACGGCCCTCCGGCGCCGTAACTGCGGGGGGTGAGTATCTCATAGCCGCGGCCCGCGGCATGGTTTTCGCCGGTCGCCGCCGCGGCGACCGCTACGGCAAGCGCGGGCGCTACCAGGATCACGAGTCTGAGACTGCGCATCATGCGTCCTCCCGGGGCCGGGCGGCGCGAGCCTACCTCCAGATACTGACCCGCCGCGATCTGGGGACGAATGCCGCCGAGAGCGCCTCCGTCCGCGCTTTCAGCAGCGTCTTGCGCCCCTCGGGGTTGCGGGTGTAGGCAAGCTCGCAGCGGCCGACTGCCTTTCGCCAGCGCGCGGCAAAGTAGCGGGCATCGTCGCCATTGCGCCCGATCAGCGTCGGCACCGCGTGATAGTCGATGGCCCCGCGGCGGAGCGTATCCCGGCGCAGCAGCAGGTACCGCGGGTTCTCAACGGGGTCGAGCAACTCCTGCATGGCGTCCAGAAATGCCGAGGTCTCATAGGTCGTACCACCGGTGAGTGAGCAGTGGACACCACCGTTACGGAATGTGCGCGCATTCACCTTCAGCGTCTTCAGCGGGGTCTTGATGGCTCCCGCATGGCTCAGGGATTCGAGCACTACTCGGCCGATCTGCCGGATGCTCGATGCCACGGGCCCGTGCCTGTACGCGAGCCAGAGTGCCTTGACTGTACCGGGGATCGCGATGGCGGCGCCGAGCCCGGCCGCGCCCGCCAGAATCGTCAGCACGGTGGCCGGGCCCGCCCCGTAGGACGCTGCCTCGACCCCCAGGCGCAGGCCCCCGAAGAACACGGCCGTGCCGGTGGTGACTGCCTGGATGGCCAGTGCGGAGATGGTCTGACCAAGGATGAAACCGCGCGGGAGCGACGCCGGGTCGGCTTTGACTTCAGTCACGACGCGCTGGAAGCGATCGCCGGCATCGAGCGCGACCTGCCAGCGGTGCCGGAGCGCCCATCTGTCGGCGGCCTGCAGTGCGACCCGCGCGTTGGTCTCGGCGACGCTCTCAACGGTATAGGGTGGTTCACCCAGGCCGAGGCGCTCAATCCCACTGCAGATCAGCGTGTCATCCGGCGAGACGCCGACGAAGGCCTCGAAGCGTCGCGCCAACGAGGCCATGTCCTCGCCCGGGTTGATGCTTCCCGGCTCGATGCAGGCCAGGTGCCAGATGTTGGCGGTCTTACCCGGATTGAGCGCTTGCGTGCGGATGGCCCGGCCGCGCATCTGGTTCGAGAGCATATAGGAGGCCACTGAGCTGGCCAGCACGAGGCTATTGATCGAGGGCGCATCCCACCCCTCACCGAGCAGCGCCGCGGTGCCGACGAGCACACTCACCGCCCCGGCGTCAAACAGCCGTGTCATCAGCCGTACCAGCCGCCGCTCATGCCCGCCAACCATGCCGACCGACACGTACCGCGGGTCGTGGGCCAGCGGCTTGAGACAGAGCGCGGTCTCCGAGATACCGTCGCGCTCAGCGGCGTCGCGCAGTGCCCCCTCCGCGGATCCAGGGATGATCACGAGGCTGCCGGTGAGCACGCCGAGGCGGACGGACTCGGGGCACTCCTGCCGCAAACGCTCGAAGATCGGAACGACACCCAGCCGGGGCGGACCGGGGGCGACGCCGTCCGGGCCGGGCATCATGCCGGGATAGATGTAATCGGCCAGCACACTGAGGCGCAACTTGTCGCCGAGCACTGCCGCCTCGTGCCTGACGATCTGTGCTATGCCGTCGAGCTTGCCGACACTGCGCCCGAGCAGGCGCGTTATGCTCTCCGGGTTCCGCAGATTGACTCTCCGTCGCCGAACCGCCCCGATGCCGCTGAGGGCTCTGCGCACGCCTTCCAGCGTGGTCCCTCGGTCGGCAAGCAGCTCCGCATCGGTGTAGAGCATCCGCTGCAGCAGCGGCTCGAGCCACTCGAGTGTCAAGGCCGGCAGGCGCGCCCCGCGGACCCCCAGGATGTCGAGAAGGTTCTCAGGCACGCTGCCGCGGGCAGCATTGATGAAGATCACCATTGCGGAGAAGTCGGCAGGCTCCGCGAGCAACTCCTCGAGATGTGCCTCCGGATCGGCTACCCAGGGGTGTGCTTCGACGGCGGAGAGAAACGCCCCGTCGGCGACGATGGCTTGCCGGAACTGCTCGACCGCCTGCCGGAACTCGCGAATCTGAGCGGCTTCCGTGGCCGTCGGCAGAGACAGGTAGACGTAGTCCTGATGCGGACACAGGTCGCCCTTCTTCACCAGCTCGGGCACCGAGACTTCCGCATCGACGGGTCCGCACAGCCGCCGGTAACGATCCCATTCGATGGGCGGCACATCCAGAGGCGGGGTAGCCGTAAGCGCGACGAGCGTCGCGTCGGAGAGATGGTCTCTGAGTCGCTGCAGACTCGTCCACCATTCCCGGCGCAGGTGATGGGCCTCATCCACGATGATAGTGCCAATGCCGGCCGCGCGTAGCGCCCGTACTGCGCTGTTGTTTGCCTGCGCGAGAGGAGCGCCGCCTTGGTCCGCTGAGGTATCATCGTCATCCTCGGGGTCCTCCTCAGTTTTCTCACCACAACCTGTCGATGCCGCGTGCAGGGCCTGGTAGGTGGCGACGGTGAGCAGTCGGGGGTCGCGAATGTCGGTCGATATCCAATCGGGGCACTCCGCGCCCGGCGGCAGGAAGAGGTTCACAAAGCGGTCGATCCACTGGTTGCGGACGGTGAGAGTGGGCGCGAGGATGAGCGTGGGCCTGGCCAGGAGGCGCATGACTTCGAGCCCGAGGACGGTCTTGCCCGAGCCGGGTGCGGCGACGATGTGAAGGCGGTTGTCATCCAGATGCTGCCCAAGCTCGCCAAGCACACGTGCCTGGTAGTCCCGCCACGGCCAGCGGAACTCCGCATCGGCCAGCGCGGCGGCCATGGCATCCTGTGTGTTGGTGGGTGACATGCGCTCTCCGGTCGGTCTCACTCGGCCGGGACAATCGAGTAGAGGTACCAGCGGTCCTTTGCCCGTGCCCGTGATGAGGGCTGCCGCTGGAAGTAGATGGTCATCTCGATGCCGGCATCGGTCTTCACACGATACCAGTGCTTGCGCAGGTAGATCGACTCGTGGCCGCCCTTGGATGGGCCGACCTGCTTCCAGGTTGCGAGCACCTCGAGGACGGCATACTGCCTGCTACGCCACGTGAATCTGCCGGGCAGAGCCGGCTCGCCCACGGTCATGCGGGCCGTGTCGGTTGTGCCCGGCACGGATGTGATCGGCTCGCTGATGAACTGCTCAGTGCGGGGCATGAGGGTCGTCAGTCGGGCTCAACGTCGTGTTTGAGTTCGTCCGTGCCGTAGACAAGAACGAACGAGACCGCCGGTGCATCCGCCGCCAGTTCGGACTTCAGGATGTTCCAGACGTACTCCTGTTTCTGTTCCTCTGACATGCCGTTGAACTCGGCAGACACCACCAGCACGTGCGCTCGTCCCTCATAGCCGGGGCTGACATCGATTGTGTCGTGCGGCAACTGCTTGCGGAGAGCCGCCTCGACCTTCGATTTCACACTGTCAAAATCAAAGCTCGTTACCCCCATCGCTATCCTCCTTCGTTGCGGTTCGCCGACTGCTGATCCAGTCATGCAGCGCGGCGGCGGCGTCAACGAGTGTTCGCGCGGCACTGCGATCCGTATAAGGCCTCGGGTTGTAGCGCCAGTCGGGATCCCACTTGAGGAGCATACCCCATTGCCTCTTGATCCGCTCATTGTGCTCCATCGCGCGCTCCAGATGGCTGGCGCGAAGAAGAAGCGTCAGGTTGTGTGTGCGGCGCCCGGACAGCTGAGGCGCATCACCGCGCTGGGTTCGCCTCACAATGGTCTCGCTCAGTGTCCGCCGGCCGGATCTGTCCCCGGGAAACTCCCGGCTGACGATGTACGCCTTGAGCGCACATTCCACGGCATACCCGGCCAAGTATACGGCCGCCCGCAGATGTCGGTGGCCTGCGTCATCCGCACTATTCTCCCAGGTCGGTTGTTCGAGAAGCTCATAGGCGTCTGCCAGCCGCTGCGGGCCCACAGCCGCGTAGTCCCTGACGCTATCGTGCCTGAGCATGGGTATCGGCGCCTCTGCCGCCCTCAGATGCCACTGCCTTCCTACTCCACAATCTCCACCGAACTGATGGTCACCGGCTCCACCGGGCGGTCCATCGGGCCGGTCTTCACCGCCGCGATCTTCTTGACCACATCCATGCCCTTCTCCACCTGGCCGAAGGCCGTGTGCTTGCCGTCGAGATGCGGCTGCGGGCTCTCGGTCACGATGAAGAACTGCGAGCCGT
>DPJP01000093.1:5570-5856 GCA_003542955.1 Armatimonadota bacterium | reverse complement strand
CAGGAGATCGTCGACGGACAGGCCTGGGTGAGCAGCCTTGAGTACGAATGGGAACTCGACCCGGCAGCGGTGGTGAGCGCTCCCGATGACCTGACTCGCGTGATCATGTACGCGTGGGCAGACGGCGGCGCGTACCATGTCGTGAAGCTGACCGTCATCGCGACCGTGTCGTACGCGGACGGGACATCAGACACAGGTAGCGGCAGCGCCTCCGTGAGCGTCAAGGTCAGGCGTCCCGAACTGGACGTGATCGTCCACGACAGAGAGCGGATCTGTGCGGGTGCCA
>DPJP01000093.1:0-5558 GCA_003542955.1 Armatimonadota bacterium | reverse complement strand
CGGCGCACTGGACGCGCATCTCGGGGGAGATACTGGATGGCTTTGGCGACCCGGCCCCGGGCTTCTGGGTGCTCTTCTACCTCGCACGGCCTCCGTGCGACTGGGTCAACATCCCCGACCGACTGAGCCCGGAGCCTGCCCTTGTCCAGTCAGACGAGGATGGAATCGTTCAGTGCATCCTTATCTCATCCGACAGGGAGGGGACATCGGTCGTCAAGGCGCTGTTTGACTGGCCACCATACGGCCTGACTTGCCAACCGGTTGCCATGGAGCTGCCCGAATGGGCACCCGATCCGGATGAGCCGGCAATCATCGCCCGGGGCGGGGCCCAAGTACTCAGTGGCACCCTAACCCATGAGGGGCTCCCCGTGCAGAGTCACACCATCGCCTGGGACATCATCTCCGTCTATGACGAAGACGGCGACCTCGTCACAAGCCCCGACCCCGCCGACTACGGCTCTGTCACCGCATCCAGCGTCACCGACGAGGATGGTGTCGCCGAGGCAATGTACGTTGGTGGCACGAAGGCAGGCTGCATCACGGTGCAGGCAACCGACATGACGCGTTATGATGCCAACGCGCAGCACCCGATCCTGGGCACATACACCATCTACTGCACGTACGCGGAGTTCGACTGCGCGCATGATTACATCGTGCCGGGCTCGTCTCTGAACACGATCCGCTACCGGATGTACATGCCGCCCGGGGCGGTGAACGCGACGATTACCGTGACCGACTCATCCACCGACATCGTCAGGGAGATGCCCGTGTCGACCAGCAACGGGCTCAACATCCATCAGTGGGACGGCAGAGACGACTCGGCTGAGCTTCTCACCGCGACGGCGGCGCCGTACACCCACGACCTCGATGTCACGTACGAGGGTCAGAGCCGCCCCTACTGGTCCGACACACTCAGCGGGCGCGGCCTTCTGGAGTGGGCATGCCGCATCTTCATCAGGGACCGATACTCGCCCGATACCACCTTCGAGACGGGCGTGAACGAGGAGACCATCGCGGATGAGAACGGCGAGCCGGTGAGCTTCCATGTCAGCTCGCAGGCAACAGGCGCGTCCTGCGATACGATCGCGTACTACGAGGTCTACGCAGACACAGGCGAGCACGGATGGGATAGCGACATCGATCTGCTCGACTCCACGGGCGGCGGGCTCTACATCTTCTACACGACTCCGACACCCGATCCGGACCTGCCCCTGATCGACTACATCATGGAGCTGTGGGAGACCGACCCGTACGTGCAGGACGTCGCGACAAACGAGTGGGACATGGACCCGACGCAGGACGGTCAGCAGACCAAAGGTATCTGGGAGTTCCGCATCACGCCCTTCGGGGAGATTGCCGACTTCGTCACAAGCTACCAGTAGGTCAGGAGGTGCAGGAGCGATATGCGACGCGCAAGCTTCACGCTGTGTCTTCTTGCCTCGGCCATGCTCTGGCTGAGAGGTGCGCATGCGGCTACAACTGAGGTCACGCTTGGAGGTGAGACCGTCCAACTGCAAAGTGGCCCGCATGTGCCGTTCATGTCGGTGGGCACGCTCGAGCAGCTCCGCGAGCACTACGGCACCGTCAAGCCCTTCCTGCCGCGCGAGCCGTTCGTCATGGAAGGACAGTGGGTGTTACCCGCCCCTGAAGGCGGCTTCCGCCTCTTCCCGGAGGACCCCGAGCGCGATGAAGTCTTCTCCGCCAACGGCGAGTATGTGGCGGTGGTCAAGCCGTACCGCGGCATGGGGAGATCTCCGACGTCTGATCACATCAGGGTGATGCGCACCAGCGGTGAGGTGCTCTGGGAGATGGAGAAAGGGCCATGCCGCGTGTGGGTCAGGAACGACGGCTACACCATCGGCCAGGTGACACCCATCCACCTGATCCCCATTCTGGAGATATACGACCTGGCAGGGCAATGCGTGGAACGTGTCGAGGAGGTCTTTGATCCGCCGGGGCTGGCTTTCGATGGCTGCTGGATATACCTGCATGAGAGCCCGCAGTTCCTCCTTGGGCACTCCAGAACGCAGATCGTGGCCATGGAGCACACTGGTAGAGTGCTCTGGCGACACACGCTGCCAGAGGGCGGCCCCGCACGTGCGATCAGCTCCACGGGGCTGGACCCACTGGGTCGTGGCATCTACGTGGTGGTCGGGAACCATGGCGACAGCGTCGAGAAACGCAACACAAGCGCGTGGCTCGTCAACCTGGAGACCGGCGAGCGGACGCAGACGCTCTGGGACCAGCAGGACATCCACTTCCCGTCTCGGTTCTCGACCGGCGGTGGATACGCGATCTGCTTCGGAACCCGGGGCGGTGTGGGCCTGATCGACTGGCGGAGCGGCGAACTGTTGTACTTCAAGGACATCATGCCTGACGGCAGGAGGGTATGGGTCTCCAAGGGCGACGCCTCGGACGCCTCGGACGACCCACCGCGCCTTGTGGCTCCCCTTGGGGCCGGTCTCGGCACGTCCATCTTCGATGCTTCAGGCAATCGCATCTGGTCGACGAGCATCAAGCTCGGTTACGCCAAGAACTACCTGTCCCCGGATGGGCGCACGCTCGGCGTGGCAAAGACTACATCAAGCCCGTTGGAGCCGCTACAACTGCTTGGCGTCGTGCTGTTCCATGTCGCCGACGACATCCCCGCCGAGTAGGGACACGAAGGAGGGTGCTTCGCATGCTTCAGAGGATTGCTCTTGCAGCAGCAGTATCCAGCCTGATGGCGGTTTGGCTCGTCGCCGCTGCTCAAGCAGATGACCCCAGCCTGCTGTGGCCGCTGTCGGTTGTACGCTGCATGCCCGATGACCAGTTCTGCCCGGACGGGTTGACGATCCACACCGGTGAGAACGGCGTATGTGACGCCCTGATTGACCCGCGCAGCGACGACGTGCAGTTGATAGAGCTCGGGTGCGGAGCGCCATACGTCGTCTGCATTGAACCTGGTGCCAATGGAGTTCTGGACAGCCAGCCAAGCGGCGACGACCAGGTCGTGGGAGACACCATCAACACCGGCGCGAATGGCATCCGAGAGACCTCCCTGGTTGGCGACGACGTTACAGCGAATGACATCGAACTGGGCCAAGGGTACGCTGAAGTGGAGTGCATCACCGCCGGCGCCGACGGCGTCATCGGCTACCATCCGGCACCCCAAGGCATGACTAACAACCTCGGGGAAATGGCGGTCATCGGCTGGTTCCACGATGGCGTTGACGTACCCGGGTACGTTGGAACCGCGTGCATTGCGACGATTGCGGGAAAGGCCGTCTACCGCGAAAGCGGGGACGTCTCGGATGTCACCATCTGGCTCGATGCGCAGGAGTACCCAGGGCACAAGAACGTAGAGTGTCTCCACAGCTACTGGGACACAAGCGATGGGCAGCAGCCAGGCAATTGGGCCGCCGTTGAGCCCGGACGGCTCATCAGCCGCCTGGTGCCTTACCCCACCTATCCCCACGTCCACTTCTCGGTCCGGAAAAGGGTAGTGGACCCCAGTGTCCACATCCACGTCAATCCGCTGAAGCTCCTCACTCCACCGGTGCAGTACCAGAGCGGGCAGCCGCAGATCATCCAGGAGACCATCCCGTACGTATCCGATCTCCCACTCATCATGCTGTTCGCTGACGGCGACACTGCTCCTCTCGTCTGGCACAAGCACCTGAAGCCGGACGAGGATGGCGCGTACATCATCTGCGGCGAAGACGCTCCCGACTGCGACATCGTCGCATCAGTCGCTTCGCTCTCCGGCGGCGCATTCCTGAACCCAGTGACTGACCGACTACCGATGCTCCCCTACGCGGCGGGCTTCTGGATCACCGACGGTGCGGAGTACTCCTTCGGCGGAGTGACCTATCAGATGGATTCGCTCCCCGATTGGTATGACCGGGAGGAGCCGGCAGGCCTTCTCTTCGCAGAAGGCTCCCAACCTTACCAACGGCACTTCGTCATCTTCACCAACTGCGACGGCAGCACAGACTACGACGAACTCGCCAATGTCACTGAGAACTGCTGGCCCACCGGCCAGAAGGATGCGAACGACAAATGGCTGGTCCCTCAGGGCGAGTACACGGTCACCGTGTCTGTTGCCGACTACGGAGGAGGATCAGCCTCGGCGAGCGTCGGCGTCAAGGTCGACCGGGGACAGAAGGAGCAGCCCGTGCGCGGGCAGTAATGCCGGGCTCGTGCCCACTGATACCAGGCCATTGCGCTCGGAGGACCGAGATGCCACGAGTGAAGAGACGATGTCAACGGCAGAAATGCCGGCAACTCGCCCATTGGGTAGGGCGAGCAATCTCCGTTGCATCCCTGCTCCTTGCGGCATACCCTCACTGCGTATGGGCCGAGGAAGCATCCGCTCCCTACCATGAAGCAGTCCTTGCGGCGCCGATCACTGGCGCCGTCATCACGGACGCAGGCGCGCAAGGCTTCGGCATCGCCGTCGCCGGGCTCGATGTCGTTGCTCTGTCGGCTGACCAGGCGTCCACGCTGTTCCGGGCACGCGGCAAGTGGATTACGCTCTCGCCCGGCGGTGTGTACGTCGGCTGGGTGCCGATTGCCGGAATGGGGGAAGCTCCGCAACTGTGCATCCGCGCCACGGGCGGAGAGCTGACGCACACCATCACGGCACCGCTCGGGGAGCTTGAGAAACCGGGGCGGATGGCCCAGCCCATCTCGAGGCTGGCGCTCACCGACACGGGCCACGCGATATGGTACTGCGCAAGACGCAATATGGATGAGTGGCAGCAGTCGCTGCTGCTCATCGACGCTGCAACCGGCGAAGCAAAGCCACTGCCGACGGGGGCCACTCCCGGGAGCACCTCCGTTGCGGCCGCCGATGGTGTGTTCGTCGTGGCGCATGACGTTGCCGACGGCGAGTCGGTCATCACTGCCTACGACGTTGCGGGCGCATCGCTCTGGTCACTGCCCTGCGGCGAGTTGCAGCCATGCACTGTGACGGCATCAGCAGACGGCAAGCGTGTGGCGTGCGCCATGGTGCCGCTTGGGCGTGCTCTCACCCGGGCCCAACGCCAGCTAGAGGGGCGCGTCTGGGTAGTCGACGCGCGGACCGGAGACGTCAGCACCCAGGCCGCTTTGATGAACCCGGTATGCTTTGCCCGGGGCGGCGACGCCCTCTTCGGAGTCACCGGCAGCGGCGTTGCCCTCGCCGATGCCATGACAGGCGGACGGCTGTGGGAGTACTCCGTGACGGATGAGGGCCGGGCCAACGCCTCGGACATCGCCGGCGGTGGCGGGACTCTCGGCTGCCTTGTGCACCCGGTGGCGTCGGCTGTCGGTGCAGCCCGGCCTCCCTCGCGCGCCCTGGTCTTCCGCGCCGACGGCGCCCTCCTCTGGACTGACACGCTCGAGCGAGACGATGAGGGCCGCCTCTCCGCCGGTCTGGCAATCAGCCCGAACGGTTCCCGCTTTGGCGTCTGGCAGGGCAACCGCCTCCGCATCTATGATGTGAGTGGTTTGCCTTCTGCAACGGGTGACTGACCGGGCGCTCACAACGCCACACCTGCCATACCCGCCAATGGTCCCTGACCGCTCGGTTGGTT
>DPJP01000267.1 GCA_003542955.1 Armatimonadota bacterium | reverse complement strand
GCTGCCTGGGCGGAGGGGGCGGGTGGCCCGAACGGAACGCCCAGGCCGGGGCGTGGCCCCGGCTCTTCGACTGATGCCCACAATCAACGCGCGCCCGTCGCAGTCCGGGCGCTTACCTCGCAGTTGGAGATAGCTCATCGCCGGGACCTCCGCCGGTGGGCCCATCGCTGCCGGTGCCGGCGGCTGCGCCGCAGGTATCGGCCGCCTGCACGTTGAAGCCAACACCAATGAGCACGGCCACCCCGCAGCATACGGAGGACCGAGATCATGAGGCATGCGATTGTCTGCTTTGCGGTGATACTCAGCATCGCTCTCGCATCGGCGCAACCCGCAGCGGATGGAGGCGAGTATTCCTGGAATGCCCCGGACCGCGCGGCGAAGGTCGCCGCACTGACGCCGGGGCGCAAAATCCCGCACCTGACACCCGACAACCTGTTCGCCGAGTGGACCGGGCAGCAGGTGGAGAAGTGGCGCGCCGAGCATGGCGAGATGCCGCCGGATGAGGCGTATGAACGGTATGCCGCCGCGGAGCCCACTGACGCGGAGCTCACTGCGGACTTCCCCCGCCACATCTGCCCGTTCGGGCAGGTGCGATCCGGCAAGCCGGAGGCCGGCACTGCCGAGGACGTGCTGATCAGCTACTGCCCATTCTGCGGCTCGAAGGCGTTCTCACTCGCATACGATCAGCAGAACAGCTACCACGCCACAACGCGCTGCTGTGGCACCGAGCTGTACGGGCGGGTCGAGGATGCTCCGGCCGACTACGCCCTCGGGCCCAACGGCACCGTCAACTTCCGCCACCTCGACGAGACGATCTACGAGGCGCCATGCACCATCTACACAGACAAGAACGGGGTCGAGTGGGAGCTGTTCATCAGGACGATCTTCGACCAGAGGCGCTGGCTCAGTGATGGCTGCAGCCGCGTCAGGCAGTACATGGAGCAGTTCAAGAAGACGGCCGACCCCGTCTGCGCGCACAAGATAGCCGTGATCCTCGACGAGGTCGCCGACACCTACTACGGGTTGCCCCTGTGCTACAGGAACAAGCTCGCCAACGGCAAGGACGGGCAGCCGCTCACGCGAGCCGAGTGGGAGGCGTTGCCGCGACCGGCGATCTTCGAGGTCGGCCCGCTGGGCGGATGGAACCGCCGCACACCGATATTCAACCAGGGCTGGCTCAATATGTCCGACGAGCACATCTGGGTCGAGCCCTTCGCGCGCGTACGCAATCATCCCGCGTTCAAGTACTACTCGCAGAAGAAGTACGGGGACCCGGAAGCGCTCGAGCGCAAGATCATGCAGAAGCTCCTCCGCGAGCTGGTGCTGATGTTCAAGAGCGTGTTTTCGCAGAAGCTGCTCCACAACTACCAGGAGGCCAACTATGTCGACATGTGGCTGCTTGGCATCCTCGCCCAGGATGACGTGCTGACGCGCTTCGCGGGTCCCGCGCAGGAGACGACAGTCTACAATCACACCTATCAGGATGGGCTCAACGGCGAGGGAGCGCCCAACTACATGGCGATGCCGGGCGGGTACTTCTACCCGTTCCTGAAAAGCCCCGACGGCTGGCTGCAGTACTACCCGAGCTTTCTCGAGGACCATCCGTTCTACTGGGCTGCCGACGGCGAAATGCGCAAGCTCAACACAGTCCGCGGCATGCCACTCGAGTTTGGCGACCAGCACGAGTACGCCTACCCAACCCAGTGGCACACCGACGCCGCCAGAGTCGCGGAGAACGAGAGGATCGGCAGCCGCAACTGGGCGGGCTACGGCGTCGGCGTGCTTCGCTTCGGGGGCCCCGGGCATCGGCAGGAGATGTGCCTGGGCTACTCGCGCGCGAGCCTGCATAACGCTCACGACGCGTTGAGCCTGAGCTGCTGGGTGGATGGCGTCCCCGTCATGCGGAAGGGGGGCTATGCTGCCGGGTCGCTCAACGTGCCGATCCAGTGGGAGCGCCCGGAGTTCCAGGCGCTCAAGCAGATGGATTACCCGCGCGCCATCGAGGAAGCGGGCGGGGGATGGAGCGGATGGGCGAGAAACTGGGTCCGCAGCCCGATGTGTCAGAATACCGCCACCGTCGAGGAGGTGGCCACCGGCGGCGGGTGGGGTGATGACCGCGGCTATGGTGAGATTGTCACTTTCAAGGGTGGCGAGGCCGGTGGCGAGCCCGGATCCGGCCTGCAGGTGCTCGATGTGGTCGACCACTACTCCTGGTCGCGGATGGGCAAGGACGTCAGCGACTACCGGCGTACCGTCATCGGCGTCGAGGGTCCGGACGGACGCCCCTACGCGCTTGATGTGCTCAAGATCAAGGGCGGGCAGCGCCACCAACTCTACCAGAGCGTGTGGGCGGAGCGCGCCGAGGACAAGCTCCCCGCGGTCGTGGATCGGGCGAAGGACCTCGCGCAGGTCTTCTTCGGGGGGCAACTGCCGGAGGACACCTGGGACTACCGCAACTACACGCTGATGCGCGATGTCGAGGTGCTCGAGGAGCCCGGTGAGACGTGGGAGCTGACGTGGAAGACCGACATCGCGGCCTACGCGCCACGCCCAGTCGATGGCTCGGCATTTGAGCGCCCGCTCCCCGATGACGTCGGGCGCGTGCGGCTGCGCTCAATCGGCATCGCACAGCCCCAGGGCAAGCCGGAGCTTCTGCGCGCGAAGGCGCCATACATCGGGATCATCACACAACCACTGCCGAACAATCAGCGCCTGAATGGAAACGTGTCCATCGTCGGCGGGCGCGACATGATGATTGAGCATCGCGCCTCCGCCGCGCCCGACACGCCGCTCGACAGCCTGTACGTGCATATCCTCGAAGGCTACAGGGAGGGCGAGCAGGCGGCCATTGTCGAGGTGTCGCAGCCTGCCTTTGAGAGCACAGGCGGCGCTGAGCGCGATGTCATCTGCCTGAGGCTGTCAATGGCCGGCGGGCACACCGACACACTCGTGTACCAGGCCGAGCCCGGCGAGATACGCACTGCTGACGGGCTTGAGACCGATGCCCGCTACGCCGTCGTCCGCCAGGATGCCGACGGGAATGTCCTTGCCGTCGATGCCTGCCGTGGAAGCTACCTGCGCCTGGGCGAGTTCAGGCTCGAGGCTCCCGGCGATTTCACCGGCGAGGTGGTTGATATCGTCGGTGACATCACAGGCACGCGGCAACAGAGCGCCCTGATCATCCAGCCGGACAAGCCCTGGCCGGGCGGCTCCGGCCTGCATGACCGCCAGTTGCTGTTGCGCTTCGAGAGCGACTTGCGCAACGATGGCAACGAGGGCTACCGCATCGAGAAGACCACCGTGTTCGATGATGGCCGCGTGCGTGTCGACATGCAGGACGCGGCGACCTTCATCACCAGCTGGCATGAGGTGACGGAGCTGCCGGCGGACCAGCCCAATGCCATCAAGACCTGGCGGCCGATGGTCGGCTATGGCAACCACCCCTGGTACAACGGGCTCGAGCTGTGGTTCCCCGAGAAGAACAAGTCCTACACCATCGAGCGCGTCAACCGCGTCGGCGGCGGGTATGGCGGCGATACGGTCACACTGATCGGGAATGCCAACCCCGCGGCCGACGGCATCGATGTCGGCGACTGGTATGTCATCAACGGCGTGCGCCCCGGTCTCCGCGTGAGTGTACCCAACGATATCTGCTGGCGCCGCGAGAGCGCAGAGCAGTGGACGCAGTATGCTCTTCGGGCCACAGGCCCGGTCACCATCGGGTCGCCGGCGTTGAGCCGGCCGCTGTGGTTCAAGCCCGGTGATGATGCGTGGGTCGAGGCGCCGCAGGGCAAGCAGAGCTTCTCGGCCGCGGAGACAGACGGCACCGTGCGCATGGTCATCGGCAAACCCGAGTGGCTCCAACTCAACGACGCCGCCCCGCCGCAACTGGCGCGCATGCTCATGGATGGGAAGGAACTGGTCGCGGAGCAGGCCCGTGACATGAACTGGATCGATCCGCCGAAGCAGTTGGTGATCACGCTCGCGGACGCCGACAACCAGCTCGATATGGACGTGGCGGCAATCCTGCTCAACGGTCAGAGACTCACCGATGAGGGCGGCATGCTAAAGACCTCAATCACGCCGGACGGGCGTGGCGTCGAATTCACCATCAACCTCGAGCAGGCGCTTGCCGACCGCAAGCCTCGCCGCCACACGATACAGGTGCATGTGAGTGACAGGTCGGTGGACCGGCACTCGACCGATGTGCAAGTTTCTTTCCTGAACCGCGCAGACCTCGAGGGCGATGTCATCTACCTGAGCGATCTGACGCCGGTCAAGTCGTTCGCGCACGGAGGCCTGATGCGCGATCGCGACTACGTCGGCAACGTCGCGGAGATCACCAGGCAGGTCTACCAGAAGTGCATCACGCTCTGTCCGGAGCCAAGCACCGAGGGCGCACACGGCGAGGGCGTCTACGAGCTGCCCGAGCAGAACCTGATCCTGCATGCCGACATCGGCATCAGCGACTCGAGCCGCGGCGCAGGCAGCGTCACCTTCGAGGTGCACGTCGGCGACACGCCCGACGGCCCCTGGAAGGCCCTCTACAAGTCGCCGCGGGTCAACGGTGGTGATCCGCCGATCCCCATCGAGGTCTCGCTCGGGGCCGCCGGGTACCTGCGCATCTACACGACCGATGCCGGCGACAACATCAACAGTGACCACGCCGTGTGGGGCGATGCGCGGCTGAAGTGACGACCCACGGAGGCCGCAGTTGTCCGGACGGCATGTGCATAACTCGCAGAGGTGGTGGCCGAATGCCGGGGTTCCCACGAATCGCAGCTTCCGTCATGGTACTGGCAATGCTCCTGGCCCGGGCGTGGGATGCCCAGGCCGCGGATGTCTATGGGAAGCGGTTCGCGCCGCCGGGCATCTACCTCACCCATGCCAGCCTCAACAAGAGCGGCACCGTCTCGGGTATCAAGGGGCAGGACAACTTCCTCTCCTTCTACATGACGCCGATCGACAACGAGCAGAACGCCTACACCGCCGAAGGCTTCGCCTACTCGGTGCTGCTACCGCCCTACGTCGAGGTCCTTGACGTCGGTGCCGCAGGACTGGAAGTCACGCAGGTCGCGGCCGACGGCGCAACGTGGCAGCGTGCCACGAAGCCGGTCGACGCCGAGCAGGTGCAGAACCGCTGTCTGCGCGGCTCCTGGGGCGTGCACGATCTCGTCTGGTACCGCGTCAGCCCGCACGCGGACGTGCCTGAGCAGCTTGACGAGATCAGGGTCACGCTCACATATCAGGGCCACGAGTGCGCCACCGATTCGGCGAAGCTGCGCGTCTACGACGAGCTGGTGGCGCCCCCGCGCGTATCAGCGAGGAACTTCCGCCTCTGGATGCACTATGGCCCGTATTTCCGCGATGGGCACTGGGATGACTGGGCGGAGTACCTGCACAAGGCCGGCATCAACGCGATCCAGTTCACCCTCGGCGGCCCGGAGCGGCTTGATGCGGTCAAGGCCATGCGCAACCGGGGCTTCTACATCATCGCCCAGCGCGGGGCCAGCTACTCCCCCATCTACCAGGACAACTTCCGCGGTTGCCTGGAACGTGGACCCGAGTGGTTCAAAGAGACCGATGCAGGCACAATGGAGACCTACCTGCCGTACTCCGATGCGGCCCTGTGGGACTTCGAGCCGAGCCCGATGACGCTGGATGTCGATGACTGGACGCTGGATCGGTTCCGGGCCGCCAGAACAATCCCGGCCGATGCCGAGTTGACGGCGGAGAGCATCAAACAGAGCTACTTCACGGACTGGATCGCCTTCCGTCAGGGCGAGCTTGCGACGTGTATCAAGCACTGGGCGGACTTCTGCAGGGGCATCAAGCCCGACGTCGAGCTGATCCTGACCGAGGGACGAACCAACGTCTTCGACCCGCCCGGCCAGGTCGACTACTCGAACTACGCCCAGTACGTCACATTCTGCGACCCGATGAACTTCGCGGGCCTCCAGGCGGTCCACGCACTCCGGAAATGGATGGAATACGTGCCACAGGGCCGCTTCACGGGATGCCAGAACGTCGGGCTCAGTTCATACCACAACGTGTTCATCTCGGCGAAGATGATCATGATGCAGGTACTCAGCGCGGCACTCATTGGCGCCCACGGTACCGCGATCTACCCCGGACCGGCAATGGATGCGGAGAACTTCGTTCACTTCAACCGCGTGATGGGCTTCATCGGCTACAACGAGAAGCTGTTGTTCGAGAGCGAAGACGCGCCGCGGAACGTGCTCATCAGCCCGGCGCCGAAGGAGCAGTTCGAGGTCACCGTCGGCGATGGGCGGACGGTCCGCAACAGCTACCCCAACTGGGAGCACGATGCGGTCATCCGCTCCTATCACGACCCCGACAGCGATGCCTACCTCATCGTGATCGCGAACTGGAATGCCCAGGAGCCATGCCACGCGAAGCTCACGATGTCCGTGGCCGAGGGTGAGCGGCTGCTTATCGACCGCGAGAGCAGGCTCCTGTTCACGAGCGCAGGCAAGGACACGATCGGCGCGCAGGCGCTGCGTGAGGGTGTCTATGTGACCTGTCCGCCGTTCGAGTACCGCGGCTTCGCCTTCGTCCCCGATACGCCGGAGGCCCGCCGACTGGTGAGAAGCTTCGCCCCCGCACCACTCGAGGCGATCGCCGCGTTGGCGGGTGAGTACACGCGTGCCGCGGGCTCGACGGGGGTGAGCACGGGCGAGGGGGGCATGCGACTGGGCTTTGACGATGAGGATGGCGACGGCGCCTTCGAGTACCTTGCGCAGACACCCGAGCAGAGTCTCTGGATCACGCAGAGCGGCACGGTGCAGAAGTGGATGGTCGGCGAGAGCGTATTGAGCACATCCGACTACGGCCTGTGCAGGGATATGGTCTGGCTTCCCGCGGGGGAGCGCTCCAACCAGGGCATGGACTCCCAGATGACCCTCGATGGCAGGCAGGTCGGCAGGGACGCAATCGAGCTGGAGTTCTCGCGCAGCGTGCCGCTGCAGTCGCTGGGCGGGGGCGCCAGCCTGCGAATCGTCAAGAAGCTGACGATCCCTGCCGGTGGCGGGGCGCTGACATGCCGTGTTGGCATCATCAACGACTCGATTGCGCCGGAGGCGACGAGTATCGAGTTCAGCTACCGGGCCCACAACTACATCGACTACGGCAAGGACCAATCCACGTTCTGGGTCTACGACGGGGACCAGACCAGCCGGTGGGAGGATGTGGAGAAGCACTATTCCGTGCCAAACACGGGACTGGCCCCGACCGAATCCGCGCAGGTGTTCGGCCAGAATGAGCTGACCGACCCCGTGGCTGTCAGGGCGTTTGGCGAGTACATCCCCTCGCGGCATTTGCTGCTGGCCGTCGAGCCAACCGGACCCGAGCGCATCCTCAATCTGCTGCGCTGGGGCCGCAAGGCCGATGCCGGGGGCAGTGGCACCATCGAGTGGATGTACAGGCCGGTGTCTCTGAAGTCGGGGAGTGAACTCGTATACGAGTACCGGCTGCGCCTCCAACCAGCGACTGCAGAGCTGACAGTGGATGCTGTGGCACCCTCTGCCTCGACTGCCGCGGCTCCCGACGATGAGGGCCTGCTGTTGCACCTGCCCTTCGACGGGACAACGGATGCGGCGGCGTCAGGAGGCAGCGGGACGGCCACAGTGACTGGCCGGCCGGTGTATGTCGATACGGACCACGGGCAGGGCATCCGCATGGCGGCGGGAACCCAGCTCGAGTACCTGCCCGAAGGCAACATCGACCTGCACAGAGGCAGGGCGTATGTCCGCTTCATGCCCGAGTGGAGCGGTGCTGACGGCGAGACACACTACTTCTTCACCGTGCGGCCGAAGTCGGGCTTCGTCTACTTCGGGAAGCTCAATGACGGGCGACTGATCATGAATATGTTCGACGCTCAGGGCAAGCAGCACTACCCGTGGCACGCGATACGCACGATGCAGGCCNNGGCACGAGGCGATGGCAACGTGGGAGGCGGACGCGGGCGTCATGGCTCTCTACCTCGATGGGGAGCGGGTGGCCGAGCACCGTGGCGAGCCATGGCAGATGGCCGAGCTTGACAACTCGCTCGAACACTGCCGCCTGGTCATCCCCGCAACCGCGAACATCATCATTGATGAGTTCAAGATATGGGCCCAGCCGCGGTAGGCTCTGTGGTTGGTGCGCGGAGAACATGGCGGATGTGTGATCCGCGATACGTGCGATGCGCAATCAGCATGGTTCCGTGTGAGAGTGGGGTGTCGTGCGGAACCCGAATCACGGCTGTACGGGATCGCAATAGAAGGAGGAGACCGAGATGACGAGAAGCCGTGTGGCGTTAATCGTATGCATCACACTGGTCGTGTTGACCCTGGCCGTGGCAGCCTACGCACAGCGCGCCCAGCAGGGCGGTGGGAACCAGGGCGGCCCACCCGGCATGATGGGGCCGATGGGCCCGGGCATGGNNCTCGGACGGTGCGGTGTTCATCCTGACGGGCAGGACTCTCTACAAGTACAGCACCGACACGCTCGAGCTTCTGGGCGAGGTTGAACTGCCCCGCCCTGAGCGGCCCGAGGGCCTGGCGCCGCCGGGCGTGCCGTAGGCGTCACCAGTCCGCAGCCGTAGACGTCTGGGCGGGCCCCTAACCGGGTCCGCCCAAACGTCGCCGGAGGTGTCACCCACCGGTTGCTGCTCGGTCGTCACGATCACAGGTCGGAGTGCAGGATGTGCAGTGCTTCGTGGCGAAGGACTGTGCACACAATCGTTCCTACCTACCATGAGTGAGGTGTAGACAATGCGCAGGACTGGTTTCACACTAATCGAGCTTCTGGTCGTCATCGCGATCATCGNNACCCATGTATGTTACTCGCTCACCTGATCTGCACGGTTTGTGTTGCCGCGACACCCGATCTGCAGTATAATATTTTGTAGTTCACTTTTGCTGCAGAAAGGGTGTGTGCAGATGCGACGTGGTTTCACACTGATAGAATTGCTGGTTGTGATCGCGATCATCGCGATTCTTGCCGCCATACTCTTCCCCGTCTTCGCCAGGGCGCGCGAGAAGGCCAGACAGAACAGCTGTCTCTCTAACGAGAAGCAGATCGGGTTGGGGATACTGATGTACGCGCAGGATTACGATGAGAGATTCCCGCTTGCGCGGCGGTGGAACACCGTCTACGAGGAACCACTGATCACCCCATCGAACCTGGTCTGGTTCCAGGCGATCACGCCGTACGTCAAGAATACGCAGATATTCCTCTGTCCCAGCCGCAGTGGGAACAACAACCATGGAGCTCCTCTACACTACGGGATGCCGGAATGGTTCCGCGGAGGCAATGTGTCACATGCGTTGGCGGAGGTGAAGGCCCCCGCCGAGACACTCATGGTCATCGAGAGCAACTACTTCGCCATGTACGTATCTGCTGTCGGCAGTCCGGGCACCCCCGATGAATTCTGCCGGGTGAACGCGATCTCTCTCACGCCCCATAACGACGGCGCAAATCTCGCCTTCTGCGACGGTCACACCAAGTGGCTGAGCGCGACGAGCCAGGTCCGCCAGGATATCCAGAAGCCGTAGCCCCGGACTAGGCCCGTCGACCGTCCGTAGAGCAGAGCGACCGCATGCCGCCCGCACCTCGACTGCGGGCGGCATGGTTTTGCGCGCCCCCTACCACAACAATGATGCTGAGTGCCCGGGGCAGAGTGCGCATCTCACCGAGGCAGGCTCCGGTGGCTGGCGACCGTCAGTCTGAGTGTGACATAGCACCCCAGCGGCAGCACAGTAGGCAAGAACAGAGCGGGGCCATGGCGGCCCCGCTCTGCATGCTTCATCACACCCGGCACTCGCATCAGTCCATCAGGTAGGGCTTGACCTCGACGAAGTTGATCGCAAGCTCCTGCCCCTCAGGCCCACCGGGCGCGTCCGGTGCGGCCCAGTCCGAGATACGCAGCGTCGCGGTCGTGCCCGTCGCCCGGAACACATGCCAGTGCAGGTTGATCCACAGCGGGACCTGATCGGTGAACTGCCCCAGCCGACCCCGTGTCGAGTAGGGCTCCTGGTACTGGTACTTGGTGCCCTCGACGAGTTCGCCGCCCTCAATGGTGACGGCCATCGGGTGAATGCCCTTCACCGAACTGCCACCCACAAGCTCACCGTAGTCGGCGGAGAGCAGCTTGACGGAATAGGTTCGCCCTACCTGTAGCCCGGTGATGCTCTGGCTGAGGGTGTTCGGCGTTTCGACGCCGCGTTTCATGACGGCGAAGGTGTCGTTGCCGCGATAGTAGCGTCCCTGCAGGCTGCCATATCCGGGGTACCGCTCGGCCCGAACGGCATCCTCCTCGGCAGCAGCAACCGTCCAGTCGTCCAGGCCCTCGGTGAAGTCAGCGTTCCTGATGTGTGTGAGTTCGTACGGGTCGGAGCTGACCCTGTCGCGCCTGCCCTGGATGCAGTAGTGCTCGAACATCCTCCACATCCAGCGCATCCGCTCCTCATCCGTATAGCCCGAGCGCCAGATATGCACTCCGCCAAGACCAAAGAAGGCCGGGTGATTGGCCAGCATGTGGCACTGCATGTCGAGGTAGGCGTTATAGTTGACATTGGGGTAGCCGTCGGCGAACGGCCAGGGGAAGGAGAAGGTGCCCGGAACCCAGACGGTGTGCTGGGTCACACCCGGCAGCCGGTCCTCGGCAGCCAGCACCACACGCTCGATGTAGCGGCGCATGTAGTCGACTGCCTCTCGCCTGGTGTTCCACTCGTACAGGTAGGCCTCCCAGCAGACCATGCCGCCGCCCTCGATGCAGGCCTGCGAGAACTCCGCGCTGCCTTCATCCTTGCCGTAGGCGCCGGCCGCGTACGGGTAGAAGCCCTTCCCCGCATACTTCGGGTCGGCGTTGATACGTCTGACCATCTCAGTGTAGACGGGATAGGCGGGGTCATTGACGGTGTAGAATTCGTCAACCAGCACGCCGCTCATCAGCTCATGCGAGAAGCCCTCGCGTTTGGTGAAATGCTCAAACAGCGCGTCGACGCTCTTCTCGGCTTCCGGGGCACCGGCGTACTGCGGTCTGCTGTCGTAGCCGATGCAGCGTCCGCCGCCGGCCACCCACTCACGCAGGAAGTCGACGTTGCCACCCGGGCCACCGTTGGTGATCATGGTTGTGGCGCTCGGAAGTATGTACCTGCGCACGAACTCGAGATCATACGGTCCACCGTTGGTGATCTGGTAGGTGTTGTTGAGGAACCGGCTGTGCTGGACATCCGGGATCGCGCGGACCTCCAGGCTGCTCAGTCGNNCACCCTCGGCCTTCACGGTGATCGAGTGCTCGCCGGCCTTCACGAGGCGTTTTGCGCGCAGAGCGGCCGCGCCGGCGGTGTGCACGGAGACGGCTTCCGCCGGATCATCGGCGTCGAGCATTACGGAGATGGCGCCCCCGCCCGGTTCCGCCCTCGTCTCGATCACCAGCCATCGGTCTATGGGCACCTTGAAGGTGTGTGTGCCGCTGATGCCGGCGGCGTCCTGTATCTTCAGCAGCCGCCAGCAGAGATTGTTGAGCACCTCGATGCCGTCGAAGCGCTTGTCGCGGCCCGGCCATTCGACCTCCGCCTTCGCTGCATCGAAGGTCTTGCCGTCCGCCGTTAGCAGCCATACCTGAGCATCGTAGGTGCCCGTGGGAAGATCGGCGACATCGAAGACAAGCTCCTCGCGCATGTTCGGGACACTGACGACACTCATCCGTCGCTGCGTGACATTGCTGTCAGGGTCAATAAGCAGTGCGGTGATCCCGACGGCTTTCGTCGTCGGGAGCGCGGGGACGTCAACCGAGACGCCGATCTTGCCGGGCATCGGGTAGGCTCGAGGCGTGACCTTGAGTTCGGTAGACGGCATCGTCCCCTCGGTGACATTGACGACGTCGACCTGCTCGGCGCGGGTGTAGACCTTCACGTTGTCGAAGCACCCCAGGTGCCAGACGTAGAAGGCGATCTCGCGCTCGAGCGGCCCCGGCAGCGGCCCCGCGTGGGTGTACTCCATCACCGTCTTGCCGTCGATGATGTGGCGGAACACCTTGCCGTTGCGCTCGCAGACGACATGGTGCCACCTGTTGGGGCTGATGGTGGCGGGGTACTCTTTGCCCGGCTGCCCCTTGATCAGGAAGCGCCCGGTGGTGTTGTTCTGCGACCCGAATCCGAAGAAGAAGCCGCTGCTCTCGCCGTTGAGGCCGCCGTTGATCGTGGCGCTGAGGTCGCACGGGCTGTCGACAGGCGCCATCGTCTCATACTCGAGGCGGATTGCGCCAAGAAACTCCTTCGTGCAGGCGACCATGTTCCGGCCGAGGTCGCCGGCACGCCCGACCATCAATACGCCGTTGTCGATGCGGGTGAGCCCCGTGGGCATCCAGTCGGCGCCGAGTTCTGCACGCTCGAAGTCGTCGGAGAAGCGTAGCGTCCAACCGGCGGGAGCGTCGGCAGCTTCCGCGCGGAGACCGGCTGCAGGCGATAGCCCCAGACACAGGGCGGTCAGGACCACATATCCACGAACGCAGGTCGGCTTTCGCATGGACATCCACTCCCTCTGGTTCTGCACGCTGCGGCGCGCAGTGCTCGCTGCCGGTGAGCCGGACGCCTACGACGCTGTCTGCGCCTCCGGCAGGTATGGGTAGATGGCGGAGTAAAGCTCGGCGTACACCGTGACCGTCGCCACCAGGGGGTTGCCGATGAGCAACCTGTAGCCGGGTAGCATGAAAAGCCGTGCCGGCTCAGCGCCGACGATGTCGGTCCACGGGATGAAGATCGGTGCTTTGCCCATAAGACCCAATACCTTCAGCAGCGCCCCCGGTGAGGGCATGATCAGGTGAAGGCCTTCGGGTGTGATACAGACGCTCACACACCTCTTCCAGCGCACAGGGCCAATCTGGATCGTCTGTCTGTGGCGGGCGGAGGGTGCTGCGACGGCGGATGCGGTGCTCTCAACGGGCGGGTAGCGCTCGGCAAGACCGGCCCAACTCCCGGTATCGTGCGTCATCTGGATTGCAGCTCCCCACGTCTGAGTGTGCAGGGCCGAAGGCAGTACGTGACCTGCAAGCGTACCGGCCCGACGCAGCATGGTCAGGTGGGGTATTGTTCGCGCCCCGGCGCGAGTAACCTCCAGGCGACTGCGAGACACGATGCGTGTGTCCTCACTGCGACTGGCCCGCGCCGACGCGACGCGTCAGGAGCCAGAACCGGAGCGGCAGCAGGGCGATGACAATGCACGCGACAACGCTGAGGTATCCCTGTATTGCGTCGAGCGTGGCAAAAGTGCTCGCACCCGACCACTCGAGTGTGTTGGCGGCGCGTTCGACGGCCAGGAGGGCGAACGCGACTGCCGTATACGCCCAGAGCGGAGTACGACCCCGCGAGAGCCTGTGGTTGACCACGGCCATGAGCGCGCCAGAGAAGAAGAAACAGGTCGCGAGGCCGTCGATTGCGGCGATGCCGAGGTTCATCAGCAGGTCTCACCCCCTTCGCCGCTCCGCCCGAAGGCCAGTGTAATGGCACGCATCGAGATGTGTGCCGCCCACAGCCCGGCGAAAGCGAAGCAGACGTGCTCGAGGAGGTTGATGACCCGGTGGGTGAGCGATGTCTCCGCGTAGAGCTGTTCGACGTTCGTTGCCACCTGGGCGGCAAGGATGAAGGACAGCATCACCAGGAAGCGACGCCACCAGCGGCTGGTGTAGGGCGTGTTGGCCGGGTGCAGGCGCGCGCCGATGGTCGCCACGAACGCCACCAGCACGCAGAGCAGTGCCAGGACTTCGTTGACCTCCAGCGGCCCTACCATATCCACCCTCCCCGACGGACGGCCCGCGCCGTACGCCGCTCAGAAGAAGTCGTCGACGCCCCGTCGCACAGGCGATCCGCGCAGCAGGCCGGTGGCGACATCGAACTTGCTCTTCAGCTCGATCCCGCCCGGCCCGATGGCGTACTCACGGATCTCCTTGTCGTGATCGACATAGCGCGCCTTGAGCACGGACACGGCGCGGCGCATCTCGCTGCCGAGTTCAACATACCGCATGATGATGATGTTATCGGCCAACGAAGAGACCTGCACGCCGCCGGTGATCTCGAAGTCGCCCACAAGCCCCGGCGTCTCGTCACAGATCACCACGGTCGCGGGCCCGGCACACAACAGCGACACGAGTGCGGCGATATCGGCCGCCACGGGCTGCGCCTGCCCCGGCGTCTTGGCCAGTGCCGAGATCGAGTCGACCACAACACGCTGCGGGCGCAATGAGCGCAGCAACTGCTCGACGGCGACGATGCCAAAGCCGAGAGGTC
>DPJP01000408.1:1821-3739 GCA_003542955.1 Armatimonadota bacterium | reverse complement strand
GGGGGGGGTGAGGCCCGCAAGCCGGCCTCAATGCACCCCGATGCGCAGTACCGGCAGAACCTGACGGAGTTGGGCACATGAAAGCACTCATCTACAAGGAAGCATACCGGGCAGGGCAGTTGGCGGCATGGTTTGCCGTCGCCGCAGTGGCGCTGGTGCTGGTCGAGACAGTCATCGCGCTCATCACCGGCACGCTGACGGAGGTTGGCCTCTTCTTCACCCTGGTTGCGGCGCCGCTGACAAGCACGGTGTTCGGCGCCGGAGCATTCCAGGACGATGTCCGGGCCCGTGCGTTGACGAAGACCGCCACGCTTCCCTTCAGCAGACGGACGATGTGGCTTGCCAAGGTCGGTACATGGGGTGCCATCGCGTTGCTGCTTTCCGCGTGGATGCTGGGGCTGAGGGGCGTGCTGCCAGTGGTCATGCGCGGTGTCGGTGGCATCAACGTGGAGACCGAGGTGCTCGCCGGCGGACACTCGCACATGCCGGTGGCGTACGCGCTTGCCTGCGTCGGGCTGTTCTACGTGAGTGTGTGGGCCGGTCAGTTCGCAGCCAACCAGGTCTCAGGCTGCTCCCCCGGATGCATGGCAATGAGCGGCTTCATGTTCCTGCTGGTCGGCTCGGCAATCGTCACGACCGCGCAGATGATGCTCGATGTGGGCGGGCATTCCGCGGAGCTTGGGGCCTTGTGGACGGTTCTGGCCGCCATCTACCTCGTGGCCTCGCTGCCTGCATCGTACATCAGTTGGGTGTCGTTCCCACCGCTCGAGGTATGGGAGCGGACACGGTACTCGGGGCTGGTATTCGTCGGGGTCATCGGGGGACTATCTCTCGGCGCAATCGCGCTTGCGAGCCTGCGTTGATGGATGGACACGCNNCATGAAAGCACTCATCCGCAAGGAAGCGTACCGCGCCGCGCGCGCGGCGCTTGGCGTGGTCGTCCTCGCTGCTATGCTGCTGGGGCTCAGTATGGCCTCCAGCGGCAACGCCCCCATGCCTCGTAATCCGACTGACCAACTCGGGGCGGCGGCACTGGTCACGCAGATCGTTGCTCTCACGTTCGGCTGGCTCGCGTTCCGCGATGACGTCGACGCCAATGCCCAACTGATGACGGTCACACGCCCCTTCAGTAGACATGTGGTATGGTCAGCGAAGGTTGGCACATGGGCTGGCATGGCGCNNTCGGTATGCATACTGGCTCCCGCGACCCTCCTGCCCAGCGTCCTCAGGGCCGCCGGCGCGCGTGGGCCTGGGAGCACTACTCCCGTGATCGACCCTCACCTGGCCATCGCGCTTGCGCTCTCGTGGTGCGGGCTGTTGCTTGTGGGCGCCTGGATCGGGCAGTTCGGTGCACGGGACACTTGGGCGAGCCGGCGGGGCCTCCCCTTCCTTACGAAGTTCGCCGCTCTTCTGGGCCCATGCTCGCAGGCGTCTGCTATTGCGCTCTGGCTGCTCGCTATCGTGTCTGCCCTGGTTGTCCTCGCCAGAAAGCACGGCGTACCCGCTGGAGAGACCGACATTGGGCTGGGCATGTACGCCGTCACGGCGACGGGCGGCCTTGCCGTTGCCTCGGCGCTCGCCGCCTACGCAGCGTACGTCTCCCACCCGCCGCTCGAGATCAACGCGCGCATGGGCTGGGCCGCGGGCGTCTTCTGGGCCATCGTCGCGCCACTCGTCGCGGGCGTGGTCGTCATCCTGAGATTGCACTCATGAAGGGGTGTCAACGCGCATGAGAGCTATGAGCACGCTGATGAGAAAAGAACTCCGGGACAACGGCCTCATATGCCTGCTGGCGGTCACGATCAGTGTCGTCCTCATGGCCATGGGGGCCGCTGTGTGCCTGACTGCGGGCCTCTCGCCTATGCTGCCCTCGATGTTCCGCTACCTGGTCACCGGGGATGTCACCGGGGCCGTCGCG
>DPJP01000408.1:0-1798 GCA_003542955.1 Armatimonadota bacterium | reverse complement strand
GCGAACCTTCAGTGTCGATGGCGCGCGGGTGACGGGCGTCTTCGTGGTGAGCCGACCGGTGTCACGGGGCGCCGTCATCCTCGCGAAGCTACTCACTACGCTCGCCCTGGCTATCATCGTGTGCGCGATCCCACTACTTACGGGACTCATCGCGCAGCGGCTGGGCCCTCCGCTCGATTTCGGCCCACAAAGCCGCGCTGCCTTGCCCGATGTCTCCCCGGGTGCCCTCCTTTTCAGTTTCGGCTACCTGGCGATCACCATCTGCCTCGGCACGATGGCCGTCTCCGCGGTGAGCACGAGTGTGCCTGGATCGGTGCTGCTCGGGTCGTGGGTCGCCGCTGTGGCGTGCTGGCCCAGAGTGCTCCTGATGGCGGTGACTGAGAGCGCGGCATCACGACTGGCCCTACCCGTCCAAACCGCTGCATCGACGGTAACCTGTGTCGCGGGCCTGCTCGCGGTGGTATACGTCGTCTACGCCCGTACGCCTCTGCTCGAGTACTCGACCAAGGGCATTCGCGGAGCGCTGACTCTGCTGCTCGCTCCGCTTGCCGTGACAATCGTCATGGTAATGATCATTGGCATTGCGCTCCATCTGGCGCCACCCGCGGGATGAAAGGAGACCTACGGCCACCGGGCCGGAACTCCATGCTCATCAAACCGATGAAAACGCTCATCCGCAAGGAACTCAGAGAACACTACGCAACTGCGGCTTGGGTCGTAGGCCTGGGCGGCGCTGCGCTCCTGCTGGCCGCCATCTCCGTAGCTGTCACCGTCATGATCGGGGAGGACCCGGCCTTTACGACCCCCACCCTGTTGGCGCTTGTTCAGTACCCGAGCTTCACGGCGGCTACGGTTGCCGGCTCCGTGGGAGTGATCGCCTGTTCGGGGGCGTTCGCGACCGATGGGGCTCCCGTGACCGGCGTTTTCATGGCGACCCAACCGGTCCATCGTATGAGTACCATTGCAGCGAAGTACGTGTCCATCGGAGCGCTCATCGGCGCCGCGTTCATCATCGCCCTGATTGTGGGGGCTGTTACTGAGGCTGCGCTCAGGCTCCCACCTCTGGAGAGAGTTGACAGTGCGGAGTGGACGTTCTCGGCTGCACGAGACCTGCCGAAGATGCTCGCATCCGGCGTGGGGCTATTCCTCGCGGCCATGGCGCTGTCGATGGTGCCGGTCAGCAGACTTCTCGCAGTGGTGCTCTGTAGCTTCCTGGCCGTATTCACGAAGTGGCCGATCCTCGTTCTTGCCGTCGTGAGATACAGGGTCACTGGGGTTTGGGGACCCGATACGGTCGCTTACGTCATTGCGGCCGCGCTCGCGCCGGCATTGACCTTCCTCGTAGCGGTGTATGTGGTTCACGTACCGGTGCCGCTGCTGGAGCGCAGTACCAGGCTCAACCGCGGGCTCCTGGCGCTGCTGATCGTCCCACCCGCCACGGTCATAGTAGTTGAGCTGCTCGCCGCCCTGGTCATTGCCATCCAGTCGATGCTCGTATAGGAGGCACCCGCTGTGCACGCGGCATTCCGCATTCCGGGGACACCATACTTATTACGCATTCCGGGGACACCATACTTATTACGCATAAGAGCCATGTAGTGCCGCTATAAGTGTCGATATCATCATTTGTGCCGCGCCTACGACACTAAATACACCGACGGGAAACTGAACAAGTGAGGAAGTTGGAACGGTGGAATTCTGGGATCCTGGAATTCTGGGTTTCTGAGACAAGTGGGCAACGGCAGGGGTGTGGGATGTGGGGTCAGGGGCGAGCAGGGGGTCGCGGGCTTTGATCGTT
>DPJP01000107.1:5598-7833 GCA_003542955.1 Armatimonadota bacterium | reverse complement strand
ACTGTGCGCGGTAGGAAATCCAGTCCCGGAATCCGGAGCCTTCCCAGGGATCGATGTCGCGTGGGTCGATGCCCGCCTCGGCCCTGAAGCCATCGATCAATGCGGGATGGTATCGGCACATCGGCGGTTGGCGGCAGAAGTCCAACTGCAGGCCGTCTACACCGATCCAGGCGGCCTCGAGCAGCAAGTCGATGCGCTCGCGGCGAACCGCCTCGAGGGCATAACACAGACGCGAGGGGTCGGCGTCTGCCTCCTTGCTCACTTCGTAGAACTCGGGGTGCGCCTTCGCCCAGTCCGAGGTGAGGCTGCCGCCGTGGGCGCTCGGCGAGTAGTGGCGGTTCATCGCCAGCCGCCCATACAGCGTCATGCCGTGGGCGCCGGCGAATTCGAGGGCGGCGCGGAGGCAGCAACGCTCGGCAAGCATCTCCCCGATCTGCGTCATGTACGGCACGTCGGCGCCTTTGCCGGAGAAGAGCGTCGCGTCGGGCAGATTGCTATGGTACTCGATGACACTGCGGCCGAGATTCCAGACAACATCGGAGATTCCGGCATCAAGGTGCGCCTGGAGGCAATCCTCGACCTCGTGCCCGGTGCGCCAGGGCCGATCAGGCTTGTGGGCCGCCCAGCAGTAGAGTTCGCAGATTCCGGATGATTGTGGCATTGGTGGGACCTCCGGCTTGGTGGGAACGGGGACAGGCACCCATTCCGCCGAGCTCTGGCAGCCATGCCCAGCCGCTGGCGACGGAATGGGTCCCTGTCCCCGCTTCGGCATTGACGGCATTGGGGACAGCGACCTATCGCGATGCAAACGGATGGGTTCCGTAGGGAGGGCTTTCCGCGATAGGTGGCAGTCCCCGATAGGAGGAACTGCCTGCCCCGCAGGGAACCTCCAGCCACATTAGGCACCACTACCCCATCGACCTTCTGTGAGGGATCACAATGGCCACCTACAGGTCACTGCTGCTGGGCTGCGGCCCACGCGCTACCGAGCATGCCGACGTCTACCGCGAAATCCCCAACATGGAGATGGTCGCCTGCTGCGATCTGCAGAAGGAGCGCACGCAGCAGTTCATGGACAACTACGGCATCCCGGAGGGCTTCGACGACTACGAGGCCGCGCTCAACCAGGTGCAGCCCGATGTCGTGCACATCGTCACACAGCCCGCGCGGCGCGAGTGGGAAGTGCAGTGCGCGGCGGATGCCGGCGTCAAGGCCGTCATCGTCGAGAAGCCGATGGCAATCATGCCCTCCGAGATCATCGCGCTGGAGAAGATCCAGCAGGCTTCGGGCATGGAGATCATCGTCAACTGCCAGCGCCGCTACTTCCCGCAGTTCCGTGATGGCGTCATCCGGCAGATCGTCGAGGAAGAACTCGGAGATCTCTACTTCGTCCGGGCCTCGACGAAGGGCAACTCGATGTCGATGGGCCCGCACACGATGGACCTGCTGATGCTGTTTCTGGGCGAGGCGCAGCCGGAGTCAGTCTGGGCAATGGGCTATGACATCGTCGAGGAGAGCTACCAGGCGTACCACCGCTCACCCGAGCGGCTGCTGGCGGAGTACTGGTTCCCCAATGACCTCCGCGTGGTCTTCGACTGCGACGCGGATGCGCTTGGCACGCCCGGTGAGGAGTCGTTCTGGATGCACCTGCACTTCGACTTCCTCGGCTCGAAGGGACGCCTCTACCTGACCCAGAATCAGGGCTACTGGTATCAGAAGCACGGCATGGCGGAGCCGATCCATGGGGAGAGCAGCTGGACCAACCAGGGCTGGGCGGGCCAGCGCGACTTCACGGCGGCGGTGGCGGAGGCGCTCGACGGCGGCAAGCCGCACCTGAACCGCTTCGAGGTCGGCAAGGCCGTCTTCAACGCTCTGATCGGGGCGCAGCAGTCGATCTATGAGAAGTGCCGGATCGACTTCCCGCAGACCTTCACCGATGAGCAGTGGACAGAGCTGCGCGAGCAGATGAAGGCGGAGATGGCACAGAGGCAGGCCGAGTAGGAGGTCAGCGGAGAGGGGCCGCATCCCGCGCCTGCGGGAAGGTTGGCCCACATGCCGTCTGGCACGCCTCCGTCCGGCAGGCGTGGGGCTCCGCGTGAGCATCGCCCTTCCGGCGCAGGCCGCTCCCACACTCCACATCCCACGCCCCACCACAACGGCCGGGGTCGGGGCTTTGATCCTTTGATCCTCATGCAGGTACCCGGCATGCAATCCGTCGTTCGAGGATCAAACGAT
>DPJP01000107.1:4843-5561 GCA_003542955.1 Armatimonadota bacterium | reverse complement strand
ACTTCTCCAGAATTCCACCGGTTCTGGTGTTCTCGAAGCATCGCACTTGCGGTAGGAATATCGTCAACCAACCCATAGTGGACATTTACGCACGCTCAGGCATGGAGACCCCGGAACAGGTGAGATCAGTCCTCCGCCCGGCTCCTGTGGATGGAGATCGTGTCGACGATGCCGGCGGAGTTGAAGTGGGCCTCGACCGTGTGCAGCATGCNNCCCCGGACCGCTCGGCGCCCCCCTCGAACCCGGTGTAGGCGAGGCCGTCCGTGACTGCTCCCGACGATGACGAGGGAGGCAGGCCGAACTGGCGGATCACCGCATCGCGGGTCATGCCGATCTCCAGGTCGAACACGCGCACCTCGGAGACGGTCGCGTCGTCACCGAAGACCACGTAGGCTCGGCGGTATCCGGGGCGCTCGGGCATTGCCCACTCGTAGTACAGAACCTGCCGCTTGCCCCGGATATCAGCCAGCGCCTCCGTGGCGAAGCCCTGGCGCAGGGGGTGCCAGCGGGTAGGGATGTCGGTTGCGTGGGCGCAGCCAAGGGCATTCCGCACCTCCTGCACAGTCATGCCGGGGAGGACGTTGGTGATCCGGTTGGGGTCATCGGCGGTGCGTTGCGGGGCCGCCTCGCTGTCCTGATACAGCATCAGGATGATCGGGTAGAAGCCCGCCAACAGGGCGACGGCGAGGGCGCCCGCGGCAGCGCAACTGATCAGGCA
>DPJP01000107.1:210-4824 GCA_003542955.1 Armatimonadota bacterium | reverse complement strand
ACGGAGTCCTGCGGGGGCGCTTGGCGCCCGGGGTCTGAGTGGGGGTGTCGGCAGCCATGGCAGACACACTCCGGCTGACGGCGTTCGCGCTCGTCGTGAGCATACCACGGCAGGTCCGCGATGTGTAGTGGATATGCGGGAGGGTGCGGGCGCGCGGGAGGTGGCTGTCCGGCTTCGGCGGCGCGCAGGGCGCTGAGGAGAACGGCCGGGGTCGGGGCTTTGATCCTCTGATCCTCATGCAGGTACTCGGCATGCAATCCGTCGTTCGCGGATCAAACGATCGAAGCCCACGACCCCCTCCGCCACGCGGCCTGCCTCACGCCCCGTCCCCTCCCTGCTTTCGCGAGGCCGCTGGACGGGGCTGCACGGCACAGAACACGGCCATGCTCTGGCGCTCACTTCACCTGCACAACTGTGGCATCTCCCGCCGCGAGTTCGACCTCGAACGAGGCCGGGGCAGCGGCGGAGAGGGTGTAGGTAGCGCCCGAGGTCAGGTCGACGGCTTCCCGCGCGGAGGTAGCGTTGAGGCGCGCAAGATCGATGGATACGCGCGTGCGGACGGCGTCGGACGAGTGGTTATGCAGGCTGAGCAGGAGCGTATCGCCAGAGCCGAAGCGCTCGATACTCACGTTAGCGCTATCGGCCCATGCCCACGGAATCGGCTCCCAGCCTGCCGCCGACATCTGCAGGAAGATTGGCATGTAGCGCTCGTAGATGCGCGCGGTCTCGGTGTCGGGGGCGAACCGATTGTCGGCCGCGTAGCCGCCGGGGATGACCCCCATCGGCAGGTGGGCGCGGATGAAGGGCTCCTCGTAGTGCGGGTCCTGGACGGGCAGTGAGACGACCTGCTTGTGGTATGCCAGGACCCTCGTCGCGGCGCCGGCGCGTTCGAGATTCCACTCCAGCCCGTTCATATCCAGCAAGTGCTGGGAGAAGCAGAAGGGCTGTCTGCAGGTGTTGGCCATCAGCCACTTGCCCTCCGCCTGCAGGCGCTGCTTGAGTTCGGCGGTCCACTCGTAGACGATTGCGTCGCCGGTGATCACCGGGCGGAAGTCGCCGGTGGCGAAGGTGGGCGGGAAGTCGCAGGCGGCCAGGTGCTCGCGGCTGAAGTCGAGCGTGTGGGCGTTAGAGAAGAAGTTGTCGAGGCCGAAGCCGTCCGGCTCGGCACCGGCGCTCCTGTAGCGCTCCATCTCCGGGCCGAGGATGCGCTCGAACAGGAACTGCCCGTAGCCGTCAGGGATGTCCGGATCGATGTTGCAGAAGGCGCGGCCGGTCCACCAGTCCGTGCCGCCCCAGTCAGCGCGATTGACCAGGTAGCCGACCTGGATGTTGCCGTTGCCGTCGATGGCCGCGGAGCGCTCGACGGCGGCGATGATGTCGCGCAGGTACTGCTCGGCCGCCTCGCGCCCCATGCGCGCCTCGATGCCCTGATACCGCTGCCGGCCGGTTGCGCTATCGCGGACGGAGAGTATCTGCGCGCGGGGGTCATCGGCATCAAGCAGCGCGCGCATGGCGGCCGCGGCTTGCTCGGGGGTGGGGCGCTCGGCGAACTGCCCGAGATCGGCGAAGAACCGCGCGGAGTCGTTGTACAGGAACGAGTACAGGCCGTTGGCGTCGTCGAAGGCCACCGCAGCCGGTCCCGACGGGCCCCAGTGATAGAGGAACCCGAGTTGCTCGTGGTTGGGCGTATTGGCCACATCGCCCCAGCAGACCCAGCCGCCGTCCTCGGCCATCCGCTTCTCGAACAGCCTCGGGAACATGCGGTAGTAGCGCTCCGCAGCGGAGCGCAGACCCCAGCGCGGGTCACACCGGTAGATGGTGAAATGGAAGCGGGCCCGGTTAGGGGACTTGACCGTGGCCTCCGTCAGCGCCACATCCACGGCCAGGTAGAGCTGCCGCATCGGCGGGCAGGCGGCGATGCGGTGCAGGATCGGGTAATCCATCGGGATGGCCAGGGCGAGCGCGTCATCGGCCGATATGCAGCCGAAGGGCAGCGAGGAGTGGCGGCTGTTAGCGCCGGCGGAGATGCTGTCAAAGGCGCCGCAGGTGGCGTTGAGCGTCGCCGGGTATGAGTCGATGATGCTGTCATGCCAGGTGGGCGATCCCTGTGCGAAGGGCAGGGCGAAGTAGACGGTGACGGCGCGGTCACCATCGCGCAGGTTCCGGACATCCACATTGACGCTGATATGGTCCTCGCTCCCCGCGTAGAAGGCCTGCACGCCGATGTCGAGGCCGGGCGCGGTCATCGAGGCGAGCAGGGAGCCCTCCACATCACGGATGGCGCCCTCGGCGGGAACGGGCGGGGAGTCGGCGGCCACATCGCGGACGAGCAGGCCGAGCAGCGGGGGCTCGTCGCCGAGTGGGATGGGCTTGCCGTCGAGCGCCACGCTGCTGAGGCGGCCGGCAGCGTCGAAGCCGAGACCGAGGCCATCATCAGTAGCGATGCTCCGGATGGCGGGTCCGGGCGAGCCGATGAGCCGACCGCGAGCGGTCCGACGCAGGTCGAAGTCGACCAGCGCGGGCGCGTTCATGAGCTGCTCGATCTGCGGCAACGGGGCCTCGGCCACGAGCGGCATGATGCCCGCGGGGAAGGTGATGGACTGGTCCTCGGCGAGCGTGAGGTCAAGCCGCCACCAGCCGCCTTGCCCGGCCGCGACCGGCGCGCTCACCTCCGCGGATTGGTACTCGGGCAGTTCCTGCGCCGCGACGGCCGTGCCATCGGGCGCGTGAAGCTCCATGGTGCCGGCCTCGCCCTGGAACTTGAGTTTGATGCCGGTCATGCCCTCCGGCACGAGGAAGTAGAGCGGCCGCGCCACGTTGATGACATTGACCGTGCGCGTGGCGCCGATGTCGACGGCGATGACGGCACCTTCCGCCTGCACGCTGAATGCGTTCATGCCGGGGTCTGCGTCGAAGGTGTAGGCGCCCTCAACAGGCGGCAGCTCGACTGTCTCAGACTGACCGGGCTCGAGGCGCCCCTGGCCGGCGCTTTCGCCCGATGGCGCAAACAGCCGCCATGCGAGGGCATCGGGATAGCCAAGACTGGCGCGGATGGCGGTGATGTGGAGTGTGATCGCCTCCCCCGGCAGCCCGTGGATCAGCAGCGTGTGATGCTTGCGGAAATGCGTCGGCTGCCCCTGCGCGGAGGCGAGGGTGGTGAGCAAAGCCAGGGCGATCATGACGGCAATAGCGTTGCGCATGATGGATGCTCCTTGGGTTCGCTGTGTTGACAGGTATGGCGCAGACGCGGGTCTATGCGGGCGGGCCGCATGCGTCCGCTGGTATGCCGCAGTCTCCCTCCAGAGCGACCAAGACGACGTGATGCGCGACAGCCCCGGCCCAGGTGCGACCGGATGCGGCAGTGACGATACGCCCGGGAGCGAGGGCGAACCAGGCCATCTCAGCGGCGTGGTGCGTGTCCTGAATCACCGTCTCCAGCCCACGCGCGAGCGCCCGCCACGGATAGCTCGGCGGCCCAGTAGCGACCGCTGCCACGTCGCCAGCTCCCTCGATGGTCTCCAGGCACTCGTAGGTCTGCGTGTTCCACACCCGCACCGTCGTGTTGTCGCCCGAGGCGAGCCGCCGCCCGTCCGGGGAGAATGCGACGCTGAGAACCCCTCGCTCATGCCCGCGCAGGCAGGCGGCCTGCGCCCCGCCCTCGCTATTCCAGACCCGTACCGTCCTGTCATCCGACCCCGAGGCGAGCCGCCGCCCGTCCGGGGAGAAGGCCACGCTCTTGACCTCGTCCTTGTGCCCCGGCAGGCAGGCGGTTTCCGCCCCGCTCTCGCTCTGCCACACCCGCACCGAGTAGTCCGGCCAGTCTTGCACGCTGCCAGAGCCCGATACCAGCCACCGCCCATCCGGGGAGAAAGCCACGCTGTTGACGGAGTCGACATGCCCGCGCAGGCAGGCGACCTCGGCTCCGCTCTCGCTGCTCCAGAGCCGCACAGTCCTGTCCCCAGACCCCGAGGCCAGCCACCGTTCGTCCGGGGAGAATGCAACGCTGTAGATCCCGCCCTGGTGGCCGCGCAGGCAGGCGACCTCCGCCCCGCTCTCGCTGTCCCACACCCGCACCGTCTTGTCGAACATGTCCCCGCCGGATGCCATACGGGCACCGTCCGGGGAGAAAACCACCGTCTCAACGGCGCTCTCGTGCCCTCGCAGGCAGGCGACCTGCGCGCCGCTCTCGCCATCCCACACCCGCACCGTCTTGTCATACGACGCCGAGGCGAGCCGCCGTCCGTCCGGGGAGAAGGCCACGCCGGTCACGTCTCGCTCGTGCCCGCGCAGGCAGCCGACCTCCGCGCCGCTCTCGATATCCCACACCCGCACCGAGCTATCCACGGATGTAGGCCATCCGCCAGACCCCGATGCCAGCCGCCGCCCGTCCGGAGAGAAGGCAACGCTATTGACCAGGTCCTCGTGCCCGCGCAGGCAGGCGACCTCGGTCCAGTTCTCGCTCTCCCACACCCGGACGGTGTCATCCAGGTGACCGAACTCGCTCCCCATCCCCGAGGCGAGCCGCCGCCCGTCCGGGGAGAATGCCACGCTCCAGACCTGTCCCTCCTGCCCGCGCAGGCAGGCGACCTCATCCCCGCTCTCGCTGTCCCACAC
>DPJP01000107.1:0-170 GCA_003542955.1 Armatimonadota bacterium | reverse complement strand
AGGACCCCGATGCCAGGCGTCGCCCGTCCGGGGAGAAGGCAACGCTGCCCACACTGCCCTTATGCCCGCGGAGACAGGCAACCTGCGCTCCGCTCTCGATATCCCAGACCCGCACCGTCTTGCCATCGCCCGAGGCCAGCCGTCGCCCATCGGGGGAAAATGCCAAGCTA
>DPJP01000085.1:11269-36454 GCA_003542955.1 Armatimonadota bacterium | reverse complement strand
GGGGGGGAGCCGCTCCGAGGCGCCGGTGAAGTAGAGGTCCACGCACGCGCCCGGAGAGGGCGGGTTGGGAATGGTCAGAAGCGCGGCGGTGTCGGCACTCGCCAGGCCGCAGTAGTTGCATGCATCGGCGCGCCCTGCCGCCTCGACAACGAGCTGCACCTGCCAGCCGCCGGCGTCGGCGTCGGCGGCGCCAAGCCGGAGCAGTTCGAGGTCCCGGCCGGTGGCCTGCGGCGAGGGGGCAGTCCAGTGTATCTGCCCCGCTCCACGCGAGCGTGCCCAGTAGCCCCACCAGGGCTGCAGGGTGGTGTGGGTCAGGTTGAGAGGGTCCTCGAACGCGCCGACAAGCTCGTAGCCGTTGCCCTGATCCGTCCACAGGAACGGATCGAGTGTCGGCGCGGAGAGCACCGCGTCAAGCGCGGTTTCGGTGTCGTACGGGCTGCAGATGATGTTCCACCCGTCCGCCACACTACTTGTCACCACCCCGATCGGTGCGCTTCCGGGTATGGCGACGGTGGTCTCCGCGGCGAAGCTGCCCCAGTAGCCTTGGCCGCGCCGGAAGGCCGTCCACTGCCCGGGGGCCGTGTAGGTCGCCGACGACGCGTCCCAGGCGACAGCCTGCGCGCCCAGCACTGTCGGGATATTCGTGCCCTCGGGGAGGTCGACCGGGATGCCGATCATCCGCGTGCCGGCGGCGAAGGTATGCCGACAAGCCGGCAGAACCTGCACCGTGAAGCTGCCGGTGTCGCTCACCGAGGCGTCCGCGGCGCATCTGACTACGAGTGTGATAGTGTATTCGAGCGGCGCGGTGGTCGAGTTGAGCGGCGCGGTCCATGTCGCCGTGGCCGGTGTCGGGGTGTCAAACGACCCCGCCGGGGCGCCATCCGGGCCGGTCGCGCTCCACAGGTAGCACAGTGCGTGTCCGTCCCGGCTATCCGCTGCCACGGCAGTGCATGTGACTGACCGCAGCGAGTCGACGACCTCGACATCCCCCCTGGGCCCGTCGGTGATGCTCACCGCGTGCGCGACAGGGAGCACCTGCTGGGTGTAGTTCGCCGTGGCGCTCAAGCCGGGGTCGGCGGCGCAGGTGGCGGTGACGGCAATCTGGTACTCGGCCGTGGCGTCCGTGTGGTTCACGGGAGCAGTCCAGACAGGCGCATGAGCCGCGGAGTTGTCAAAGCCGCCGGCAGCGTTGCCGAGAGCGTCGGATGCCGTCCACTGGTAGATCAGGCTGTGCCCGTCGGTGTCGATCGCGGTGACGGCACACTGGACGGAGGCGCCGGACGCGGCCGGGTTGGGCGATCCGGTCGGGTCGGCATCGATGAGGACTGCGTGGCCAGATGGGTTCACCCGGGCGACGAACGATGTCGTCGTCGCAATGCCCGGCTCGTCCAAGCACGCGCATGCGACCCATATCCGGTACTGAACCGTCTGGCCGGTCTCATTGGGCGGCGCTGTCCAGACCGGGTCCGCTACGGTGGTCGAGTTGAAGCTGCCCGTGGGCGCGCCCGCCGGCCCTGTGACAGACCACAGGTACCCGACCGCATGCCCGCGCGTGTCGACGGCATCCACGCTGCAGAGAACCTCTCCACCGGCCGCTACGGGATTGGGCGCACCAGTCGGCCCCGCAGTGACCACGACGGCATGATCGATCGGGTTGACCTGCTGGGTGAACGAGGCAGTGTCGCGAATCGCCGGATTGGCGGCGCATGAGACAATCACGCCGATCTCGTACTCAGCGGCGGCATCGGTCAGGTTCTCGGGCGCGATCCAGACCGGTGCGGCAGAGTGCGGATCGCTGAAGCTGCCGGCCGTCGCGGACCACTCATACGCCAGAGCGTGCCCGGCGCGGCTGTCGGCGGCGCTGACGCTGCACTGCGCACTCCCGCCGGAGGCGACCGGGTTCGGGGTGGCGACCGGGCCTGAGGTGATCTCGACGGTGTGAGCAACCGGCTGCACCTGGATGGAGAGTGTCTCGGCCGTCGAGACTGTCGGGTCCTCCGCACATGTAACGGTCAGGGTGATCTGGTATGTGTAGACGCTATCGGTGTTATGAACCGGCGGCGTCCAGACCGGGCTCTGCGCGGTCGGGGCATCAACAGTGCCCGCGTTGCCGTCTGGGTTTGGGGCGACACTCCACAGGTACTCGACACCATGTCCGTCGTGGTTGCACTCAGCGACAGCGCTGAGCTGCACCTGGGTCTGGGCGGGAGCCGGGTTGGGTGTCGCCGATGGGCCTGAGGTGATTGTGACCTCGTGGCTGCCGGGGCTGACGTACTGCGTGAGTTCTGCGAGGTCGTGAACGGCCGGGTCGGCGACGGCGACAACGGCCACACTGATCCGGTACCGGGCATCGGCGCCGCCGGGATTCTCCGGGGCGCGCCAGGTGGTCTGGGCCGAGTGCACGTTGGTGAAGCTGCCGGCTGGGTAGCCGTAGGTGTCCGTCGCCGCCCAGGTGTACTCCAGGGGGCCCCCGAGGTTCTCCTCGGCAGTCACGGACAGCACCGTTGTGCCCTCCGAGGCGCATGGATTCGTGGCACTTGTCGGGCCGTCGGTAATGGTGACGGTACGCGGCACCGACTGGACCTGATGGGTGTACGCCGCGGACGCGGAGGCTCCGGACGCGGACGTGACCGTCACGGAGATCGTGCAGGATTGCGGGGAGCCCGTGCGGTTCTCCGGCGCCGTCCAGATCGGGGCGATACCCGAGGCGTTGCTGAAGGCCCCTGCCGGCATGCCGGCCTGATCGACTGCAGTCCACGCGTATGAGAGCGGCCGTCCCTGGCTCGATGATGCGCTCACCGACATGGCCACCTGTGCCCCGGATGCGACGGGGTTCGGCGTACCCGTTGGACCTGCGTGTATGGTGACATAGTCGGCGCCTCCGGCAAGCCGCAGGACGGTGACGCCCCAGTGTGCCATGCCGCTGTAGGAGCCACCCCAGGTCATCTCGTGGTAGCTGTGGTCCCAGNNCCAGGTGTCGCATATCGAGACCTTGCTGCCTGAGTCCCTGTAGCCGAAGCCGATCATTGAGTGGCCGGCCAGTTGGATCAGCACGGGCCGACCGGCCTCGATCTCGGCCTTGTAGTCGGCGAATGTGAAACCGGATGTGTTCCCCGCGTAGCCGTAGATGCGCTGCGTGTAGTTCTCGAGCACGCTGTAGCCACGTGCCTCGGCGAAGAGCCGCATGCCGTGACAACCGTCGCGCTCGGCGGGTTCGCAGCCGGCATAGTCGTGCAGTGGGGAGCCGTCGGTATAGGCGTAGAAGCACGTCTCGCCGTCGGTGTTGCCAAACGCCCACTGACTCGTTCCCATGAAGTCGGCGGTGCAGTCTGGCGGGCCGTGCGGTGTCCACGTGCCGGAGTAGGGGTCGGGGCCGGGCCGGCCGTAGTCGATCCAGTAGTCATCGACGTGTCCGCGCGTTGCGCGTCCGTCGATCCCCAGGTGCGAGGCGGACAGCGGGCACTCTCCATACCCCCACGCGGCATTCGTCTTCGGGAACTCACCGCCATTGGTGGGCCCCACGTAGAAGCCCGGGTAACCGTGGGTATCGTAAAAGCCGAACATCATGGCCGCGGAGGTTGCGGAGCATCCATAGCACCAGTCGAGGGCCGGGAAATCCGGCAACGAGTTGCTGCCGCTCTGGGCGCTGGACACGGGCGCCATCATCGGCATCATCCCGATGGGGGGCGGAGGGCTCGGCGGGACGACGATCTTCTCGATGACCTTCCCATGATGGATGGCGCGGCGCCCGACAAACGCGTCGAGGCTCGCGCCCTGGCACAGCGATGCCAGTACTGCAAGCGCGATGGGGCCTAAGAGGCGTATGCACGATATCGTTCGTCTCTGGCGCGTGATCCGCGGGTCCATGCGGCGTCTTCGTCCCCTGGTCCGTGTGCTGCCGGAGCGAGTTCAGTGTCCGGTGGTGCCATGGAGGATTATGGGATGCGGACCGTTACGCGCGCGCAAACTTCACGCAACGGCGTGTAAATAGAGGCGCAGAAGCGGTGAGGCGCGGCGGAGGTGAGGTGACGAGGCGGGCCTACAGCCATCGCTCTTCCGGCAGCCAGAGCGTGACGCGCGTGAACCCGCCCGCGCGGCTCTCGGTGGCCCAGCCGCCGCCGATGACGGCCATCATCGTCGAGTGCAAAGCAACGCCCTGCCCGGTGCCGGAGGTCTCATCCGAGGCCCTGTAGCCGACGCCGGTATCCTCGATGACGATCTGCAGCCCGTCTTGCCAGGCTATGCGGACGCTGNNNNGCGAGCGGGCGCTCGGGCTCGCCGGCCCTGCCGTGGCGGGCAGCGTTCGCGACGGCCTCGCGCGCCGCGTAGTAGACCGCCTCCGCGGTGAGCACCGGCAGCAGGCCAGCATACTGCTCGACGTCGGGGTCAACCGTACAGGTGACGGTGTCGAAGCGCCCGGAGAAGTCATCCTCGACAAGGCGGCAGATCGCTCCGGTCAGTCCCAACCGCTCGATCGCGCCGTTGCCGCCGGCGGATAGCCCTCGCAGCACTTCAGCCAGGTCCCGATGCAGGTCGCCCAACTGCTCGACGGCCACGTCGGCGCGTGCCTGGTCGCCAACGTCGGCGCTGCTGATCGCGAGCATCGCGGCATGCAGGCGCGGGAGGACATCGTCATGGAGCAGACTGCGGAGACTGCGGCCGTGCGCGGTATCCTCGCCCAGGGAGCGCCGCTGCAGGGCCATGAGCGTGCGCGCCATGCGCACGGCGGCGACGGCGTCGATGAGGCGCTCCCCCGCCGCGCGCGCGATCTCAGTCTCCTCCTGGGTGTAGAGGCCGCCATCGACCTTCGGCCCCAGCAGGAGAAGGCCAATCAGACCCCGCTCGCCGTAGAGCGGCAGGGCCCAGCGCGCCCCGGCGCCGTCAGTGGGCTCGATATCGACGACCGGCGCGCGGCTCGCAGCATCCGCGGCACGAGTCACGAGCGCGGAGAGGTCAGCGGGTGGCGCCGCATCCGGCGGGTACGACAGCGGTGGTCCGGCCAGAGACGACAGCGGCCCGGCGGCCACAAGGTGGGCCGTCTGCGTGCCGAGGATGTCGCGGCACAATACCTCGAAGGACTCCATGTCGCCGGTCTGCGGCGTCCCGGGTTCCAGCATGGCGTCATACAGCCTGGCACTGGTGACGAACGGGCGCAACTGCGCCATGTGACGTGCGCGGTCCGCATTGCCGCGCCAGTTGAACACGGCAAGCAGGGCGGTACCCACGATGGCGACGAGGGTCAGGGTGAGGAAGGGCCGGTGGAGCAGACCCGCCGTCCAGCCGACGATCAGTGACCAGCCGGCGCCGAAGACGATAGCATTCTGCCACTGGCGCACCAGTTCGCGGCGCGGGAAAGTCTTCCCCGTGAACACCTCGTATGAGACCACTGCCTGCCCCAGCAGGACCACTGCCGCCGCGACGAGGCAGGTGATGGCCAGGTCGCCTACGAGCACCGCACCTCCAATGCGGCTGCCCTCCACTTGCAGGACTGTGGCGGGGGCGTTGTGGGCAAGCACCATCATGAGGGCCCCAACGCAGAGGCTTATGAGCAGCATCATCACCGAGGTGCCGATCAGCCATGGGCGGGCCCGCCGGCGGGCGATCTCGCCCATCGGCCGTCGGGATGGCCCGGGGCTCAGCAGTACAGCGATTGACAGAGCGATACAGAGCCCGACGAACAGGGGATACACTATCACCAGCACCGGCGTGCCGTTGACGGACGGAGTGGCGAACGGTGTGGTCGCGGCATCGGGGGTGATCCAGGGATATCGCGCCGCCCGCATCGACAGCCATAGCGCGACAGCAGCGCTCAGAACCACCAAACCCAGCCACAGCAGATGGCCAACCTGCTTCCGGCCGCCGCCGCGCTCCCAGATGCCGGCATACCACAGCATGGTCACATACCACGCCGCAGGCAGCAGGATGCCAATCCCCCAGCCGAGCGGCCACTGGAAGTAGAGCGCTATAGCCACGTACTCCGCGCCGTGGGCGGCGACGGCAGCCTGCAGCACGAAGAAGGCCATGCCCGAGAACAGCGTGCCCGCAATCAGCCAGACACCGAGACGGCGATTCTCGGCATTGAGGAGCACAGTGAGGCCGAGCCATCCCAGCAGAATGAAGCTCAATGTCGAGACGCCGAGGATCGCCGCGATCGTCGGATCCAGAGAGCCGCTCACTCCTCCCACGGCACCATCTCCCCGCGTTCGTCCACGACGTGCGGAATGCCGTCATCATCCCAATACAGCAGCCTGTCGGCATGCACGATCAGGGCAGCCCGGGTGCGCGCGATCTTCGTGTCGGTCGCTGTATCGTCAAGGCCCCAGGCGGCATAGATGCGGCCGTTGGTGCGGCTGATGGTGCGCTTGTCGCGGAAGCCCATTTTCTCGGCGATCTGCTCGTTCGTCATGCCTGCGGCGAGCATGCGGGCCACCTGTTGCTCGTTAGGCTCGAGCAGCGCCATCGCCGACTGGTCGTCCTTGGCGCTCACCTCATGGACCCGCGCCTCGATCTCCGGATCGATGAAGCTGCGGCCCGAGACGGCGTCCTCCAGGAGCGGGAGGATCATCTCCGGCAGCAGGTAGTTGGATTTGCGCACGTAGGCATAGTGACTGAGTATCCCCGACCGCCGGAAGGCCCGGTAGTAGGCGTCGTCATCCTGGATCGAGTAGAACACGACGGGGTGGCGGGGGAACTCGCGCCTGATCGCCACGGCCGCGTCAATACCGTTCATCTCACCCGCCAACTGCACATCCATCAGGGTGGCCTCCGGCGGCTGTCGCAGGGCGCGCTCGAGCGCTTCCTCACCAGTGTCACAATCGTGGACCACCGCGACCGCGCCGGTGGCGGCGAGCCCGTTCACCAGCGCCTGCCGCAGCCTGGTGTTGTCCTCGACCACCATGACCTCAAGCATGTGTGCCCTCCTCAACCTCGTTGACCCTATCAAGCCATATCGCCTGCAGCAGCGTCAAGCACTCAAGTGCACGACGACAGCCGAACGTAGCCGGTGCGCCGGGACGCTGTCGTCGCCGACACCACAAACTGGCGGGCCCTGCGGCGCGGTCAAGCAGGAAGTAACACGGCACTGCCGAATACGTGTAGTGAGCGGAGGCGCCGCATCGGCGGCAGAGGCGGATCGCATGCTCGGAGTCCTGTATAGAGGGGGTCGTGGTTGTGGCAAGGCATCGGTTGCTCGATTGCGCGGGGGTCGTATGCCTGGTCGTTGCTCTGTTGGCGATCTGGATGCTCGGGGGGTGCGGTGGCAACGGGAATCCGATAGCGCCGCCTGATGACGGCGGTGGTGGCGGCGACGTAACCGCCGCGGAGACCGCGACCGCGCATTTCTCAGTGGATGTCGAGACGGGCGAAGTGACCGTGACGCATCTGCAGGCATCCGGCGATGCCGTCGACACCGCCGCTGCCTTCACCGGCAGCGCGGTGCGCTTTGACAGCAGCGTGCTGTACGACCAGCCCGGCAGCACCGGGCTCAAGGTGCTCGACGTCAGCATCACCAACAACATGGGCTTTGCCATCGGTGAGACCCCCGACGGCACGCAAACCGGCGTCCGGGTGCTGTTCGGTGACATTACGCCGGTCTCGGCCGCATCTGACCCGCGGCTGCAGGTCACCGTCGATACGCTCGCGAGCTTCGCGTCGGATCCCACCGGTGTCGCCGTAGCCGCTGACGGCGCCATCTTCGTGACCAGCCAACACCAGATCATGAAGATCGAGAACGGCGCCGTCTCAGTACATGCCGGGGCGCTCTCCAGCGGCTACCAGAACCGCTTTGGCAGCGGCGCCCGTTTCAGCTACCCGATCGGTATCGCGGTCAACCCCGTCGACGGCGCGCTGATCGTGGCGGAACTCGATGGCAACCGCATCCGGCGCGTGGACCGCGCGGGGATGGCCACACTCGTCGCGGGCACGGGCACGGCGGGCGGGACAAACGGCTCCGGCAATGCCGCGACGTTCAACGGGCCCACGGGTGTCGCAATCAACTCAGCGGGTACCATCTACGTGTCTGAGTCGGCCGGGCATCGCATCCGCCAGATAGTCTTCACCGGCACCGATCCGACGCAGGCGTCCCACTACGAGGTGGGCACACTTGCGGGCTCGGGGACGGCGGGCTTCGCCGATGCCAGCGCCGGTAGTGCGCAGTTCGACACCCCGTGCGGGCTGGCATGTGATGGGGACGGCAATGTCTACGTGGCGGACGCCGGGAACTGCCGGATACGGCTGGCGCGGCCGACGGGGCAGGTGATCACGATTGCCGGCACCGGCGTATCGGCCAATACCGATGGCCCCGGGGACGTAGCCGCATTCCGGAGGCCCTACGGCCTGGCCTGGCTCCCGGACTGCGGCCGCGGTCCCACACTGGTGGTCAACGACATCTACTCCTACACGCTCCGCCAGGTATCCCTGAAGGACAACGGCACCGCGAGCATTGGCAACGCAGCCAACTGGATTGTGCAGCGGATGGCGGGCGGCGTGGGCGTCAGCGCGGTGGTCGATGGCGTCGGCAATGTGGCACGCTTCGGCGCCCCGCGGTTGATGGGCGCCGATGCCAGTGGCAACGTATATGTGACTGACCGGGGCAATGACAGCCTGCGGCGGGTGGTGCCCAACGGCGGCTTCTTCCCGGTGGGCACCCCGAGCGGCGGAGCGACAACGGAGAACGTGCAACTCTCCAACGGGGACGGCTGGCTGCCATACTGCGGTGGAGCGAACAGGCCCTTCATCACCTACCCGGCGATTGGCCGCGGAGCACAGAGCGCTGCCCAGACCTGGGGCTTCTCGGTGCCGGAAGGCGTGACGGCATTCGAGTTCAATGTCATTGTCACAGCGATGACGGAAACGCATACGCCGCCGGAAGCGATAGATGCCGTTGTCAGTGGCAACAAGGGGTCGGATCGCTCAATCGTGCACACGTTGGCCGGGTCCACCACTGGTGTCAACGGCTTCATTGATGGGGTCGGCGCCAATGCGAGATTCCGGTGCATCGTGGGGATCGATTTCGACTCCGCGGGGAACGCGTTTGTCGCCGATGCCGAGAACAACGCCATGCGGCGCATCACACCCGATGGGCGCGTCAGCACGATTGCCGGGTCTCGAGGCACCGGTGGCTACATCAACGGTTTCGGCAACGTCGCGCAACTCAATTACCCGTGCGGCGTCGCGGTCGCCGAGGGCGATCAGCTCTCGTCATCCGGTGGCTGGCCGGTCGGTACCGACGGGGTGCACATCCTTGTGACTGACCTCGATAACGACAGGATCCGCATCATCCGCGGGCCGTACACGGGCTGGACCGCGAATCTCCCCTGGGAACCGTGGAACCCGGCATTCTACACGGTGGGCACCGTAGCCGGAGATGGCACGTCCGCCTACACCAACGGCAGGGGAGATGCGGCCCAGTTCAGCGCGCCCGACGACATCGCCATGGGCCCGGGCGGTATCTTCTACGTGGTCGAACGCGGCGGCGGCAACAGGGTCCGCACGCTCCGCTGGACGGGCGGCGACCCCATGAGCAACCAGAACTGGGAGGTGAGCTTGCTCGCCGGAGCCACGGATGGGTCATCAGGCTATGTGGATGCCACCGGCGGTTCTGCGCGGTTCAACGACCCCAGGGGGATTGCCGTCGGCCCTGACGGCACGGTCTACGTGGCCGACACCTACAACGACTGCATCCGCAAGATCACACCCGATGGGGCAGTCACAACGCTGGCCGGTACCAACACAAGCGGCTACGTGGATAGCATGGGAGCGGCTGCCCGGTTCTACAGGCCCTGGGCACTCGATGTCGGACCGGACGGCTACATCTACGTGGCGGACCGCTACAACTACCGCATCCGGCGCGTCAGCCCTGCCGGAGTAGTCACAACGGTGGCCGGCACGGGATCGTCAACGCGGACCGATGGTCGTGGGAACGCGTCTGGTTATCAGGACGACCTGGGCATCGCCGTCGGACCCTCGGGCGATCTCTATGTTGGTGAGGCCGAGTGCATTCGTGTGATCGAGCGGATCATCGATGTCGGCAACGCAGGATAGCGTCGCTCGCCACCCAGAGAGACACAAGCCCCCCGACCAGGCGTCGGGGGGCTTTCTGCGTCGGTTGGGCGGGACCCATCACCCGTTGCCGAACTTCTCGGCCAGCCACTGTCCCAGAGCCGCCTTGACCTCCTCGGGGCGCTCAAGCTGGACAAAGTGTGAGGCCTGCTCGACGACGACCACCTCGGAATGGCCGGCTCCCCGGCCCAGGCCGAGATGCTCTCGCAGCGCAGGTGCGTCTGCGGCCGAATACAGACCCCTGCCGCCGTAGATGCCAAGCACCGGGCAGGCGATGGACTCGAGCCAAGCGCGCGCGTCGAAGGCCAGCACGGTCGGCCAGAGGGCGTCATGGACCGGCAGTGTCATCTGCAGGAGCAACTCGGCGCGCGTGGTCTCGACCCACTGTCTCACATCGCCGGGTCCCATGTCACGGAACATTCCGGGCAGCAGGCCACGGTTGAGTTCAAGGCTGGGGAATGAGTCGATCAGGGCCAGACCGGAAACCTGTGAGGCGTGGTCATGGGCGATCTGCAGGGCGATCATCCCGCCCAGGGAGTGGCCGATCAGGACGGCAGGCTGCTGTAGATGGGTCCCCACAACCCAGTCTGCCAGGCCCTCGAGCGACGGCGCAACGCCCTCGGTCGGCCCTCCGTGGAAGGGCAGGTCGGGGGCGATGACCTCATAACCGAGTCCGCGGAGCAATGCCACCTGCGGCTCCCAGAAGCGCGAGTCGCAGACAAAGCCGTGGATCAGCAGAACGCGCATGGTGTGCAGACTCACCCCAGTTCCACACCGGCCTCCGCCGCGACGCCGCGCACGTAGGCGGCGGCCGCGGTGTACTCATCCGCACCCGACAGGTGTTCGAGCATCAACGGCACATCCCGGTCCTCGAGGCGGTCAAGCTCGGTCAAGAGCGTCCGGTAGTCAAGATGGCCCTGCCCCGGCGGAACCTCATCGATGTGGGTGATGAACCGCTGGTGCATGATGACATCCTTGCCGTGGCAGCAGCGGATGCGCGGGCCGAGCCTCTCGACGAAATCGTGGATCATCGCCGCGTTGTGGTAGTAGGTGCGCGGGCCGCAGACCAGGTTCACGGGGTCGAAATGCACCGCAAAGCGCTCCCGGTCGATCGCCTCAATGAGGCGCACATAGGCATCCACGGAGTCCGGGTACATGTTCGGCATCGTCTCGAGCGCGTAGAAACTGCGCGTAGGCTCGACGGCGTCGATGATGTCCCTGACGCAATCAACGACGGCCTCGAAGCCTTCCTCGGAGAGGTTCTTCGGGTCGTTGCCGTCCCACTTCGCGCCCTGGGAGCCGGCGATGTTCACGCAGCAGCGGGCGCCGATCTCGTCGGCCAGCGCCAGCCGCCGCTTGCACAGCTCCAGCGCCTGTCGCCTGATCTGCTCATCCGGTGAGAGCGGATTGCTCCATGCCCCGACCTCGCCGATGACGATGTCGGCATCGGCCGCTGCCTTCTCGTATGCGCGGATCGTGTCAGCATCGGCATCGTCACCAACCGGGCAGTAGGCGGCCGAGTAACCCGCGGCGCGGACCGCTCTGGCCCATTCATCGGGGCCCGTGTACTCACTGAACACTGGGGCGCCAAAACGCATGCTGATCCTCCCTATGCTTCCGCCTTTGTCTGGACCTCGACGACATCTTCGCCGGCGGGATCCTTCTGTCCGTCGGGCGCGAACCTGCCACGCTCGACCATCTTGATGATCTGCTGCCTGGCCGCAAGCGGCAGCTCCGGCACGCGCGAGAGCAGTTCCATGGCGTCGAACAGCGCGTTTGCCTCGCTCTCCCGGCCGAGCTTCTGCAGACTGAGCGCCTGGAAGTAGCGAGCCGACCACTCCTTGTTCCAGTACGCCGGCTCGTAGCCGGTGAAATGCGCTATCGCCACGCACTGCTCCCAGTACTCCCGCGCCTTCTCGCAATCACCCAGCTTCTCGTAGATGCAGCCGATGTGGTAGAAGCGCCGGTCGTCCTCGGTGTCGAGTTGCGCAACGCCGAGGTGCGCGGGGGCGGGAGCCAGGTTGAGCAGCATCCCCAGCGCCTGCTCCAACTCACCCCGTGCTATCATCTGCAGCGCCTGTCTGAAGTGGCGCTGCAGCCACAGTGAGTGCGGGCCGGCAAGCTGCCAGTTGGCCGAGAAGTCCACCTTCTCGCACAATGCGTCGAACTCGTCGTAAATGTTGGCTGCCAGGTAGGCGTTGAGCAGAGAGTAAGCCAGCGGCGGGCTGCTCATCACGGCATCGATCTCACCCTCCAGGTACGCGATCACGGCCTGGGCCCCGCGCGTGGCCTGCAGCGCCATTGCCAGCTCTCGCTTGACGTAGAGGTCGGAAGGATCGGCCTCGGCGGCTTTGCCGAACATGCCCAGGCGCGCCTGGAGGTCGGAGCCTCTCCACTTCTCGTAGAAGCCAAGGTTCGCGGCCAGTTGCGAGTGGCTCTCCCCCATCTTCAGGGCCTTCCGCCACAGCGCCACGGCGTCCTCAGTTCGTCTACGAGCCATCAGCAGGTTCCCCCGCAGGAAGACTGCGCGAGGCTCATCCGGCGCCGCCTGCGCGGCCCACTCGAGGATCGGGATCATCTCCAGCCGCCACGGGCAGTGGCCGACGACATCGGCCTTCGCCGCCCGCGCGAGCATGCGTTGAGACTGCGCCCCACGGCCGAGCTGCCGGAGCACCCACGCGAGCGTGTACAGCGCCATCGGGCCAGGATCGGGAATCACGCGCAGGGTGCCCTCCGCCTCCGGGTACAGTCCGCAGGCGAGGTAGTCAAATGCCGCCTCCAGCAATGGGGGCTCGAATGCGCGCACCTGCTCGATGAGCTGTGTGATGCCGCGGGCAGGGAGGTCGTCGACGCTCGTACTGCCCGCCGAGATGAACACCCGCTCCATCTGGAGGAACGGGTCCTGTGCGTCGACACACCCCGCGGCGGCAATCTCATCTGCCGCGCGGCTCAGGTCGCCTGCGCGGCGCAGGCAGGCGGCGCGCATCACACGCGGGCGCGTGAGTCGGGGGGCCATGGCCGTGGCGCGGTTCAGGTGCTTGAGGGCCTGGTGGAAGTCACCCTCGCGCATCGAGATCTCCGCCAGCCGTACCAGGCAGCGAGCCTCACTGTCGGCGCGCGAGCCGAGTTGAAGCTGCTTGCGTGCCTCCTCGATGTTGCCGGCCAGCATCAGCGCCACGCCGTAGTGGTAGCGCGTCTCGAAGGCGTCGGGGTCGCGGTCGAGTGCATGCCTGAAGTGCTCACCCGCTTCATCATAGAGCCCCTGCCAGGTCGCCCACTTGCCCAGCTCCCGCCGCGCCGGGGAGAAGCCCTCGTCGACCTTCAGCGATGCACCCAGCAGCGGACGCAGATCGTGGTTGCCCCAGTCGCGGGCCTTCTCGCCGGCCACGCGGAACAGCTCCTCCGCGGTGACGGCGACCTTCGCCTTGCGGTCGACGACCTCGCGCCAGCAGTCGCGGGTGCTCGGTGGGCGCAACCGGTGCCGGATGAGCACCTCGCCGTCGGGATTGCTCACCGTGAGCGTCGTGTTCCGGTCGGGCGCCGCCATGCCCTTCAGGATCAGGGTGGCCCCGGTGGCGGAGGTCGGTTGCAGTGGGAGGTGCCTGGTCACAGGCTTCGCACCGTCGGAGGTGACGGTCAGTACCGCACCGGGGAAGAAGCCGTTGCCCATCGCGCTGACGTGTATCTTCGAGCGCTCCGGCGCGGCCTCGAGAACCTCCGTCCGCATCGCACCACCCGGTCCGGCGGAGTTGAATGCGCCCGTCTCGCGAACCGGGAACCACACCTCGGTCCACTCGTGCTCGGTCTCCGGCGGCATCAGGTCCTTGTGCTCCTGGATGACGATGCGGCCCGACTGTATCTCGCCGAAGACCTGCCCGCTGCTGTGGTGGGTTCTGGCCCTGACGGCAGCCTGACCAGGGTGCGTGCCCCATGTCCAGTGCTTGCGGCCGGGCAGGTCGGTCAGGTCTGCGTAGTGGGCGAGGCCGAAGCCCGCGCCGTGATCCCAGTAGCCGAACCACGGGTCGCGGGTGTCGAGCATATAGAGCCCGAGCATCTCCGGCGGCACCTCGCGGTAGTAGCTCAAGTCTCGGTGCTGCCACATCGGCCAACTGAATATGCGGTGTTCTTCGCCGTGCATCGCGGCCCCATAGTCCGGGAACAGGTACTGGGTGTCATCACTGAGTACAAAGCCGCAGTTACCCCAGTACATGTAGCGACTGTCATGGCGACTGCGGTTGTAGATGCGCACTCGCATCTGCAGGCAGGATCGATCCGGGAAGAGCGTGTATGTGACCGACCAGCGCGTCCGCCAGATGCGTTCATACTCGCTGATGATGATCGATGCCGAGCCGTCCTCATGCTCGGCGGCGGATAGCTCCCGCTGCCTGCTGGTCGTCGGCGAATGAGCGAGGGGGTAGTTGCACTCGATGCCGCCGGATGTGTAGTTGAGACCGAAGCCGGCGTTGTAGGTGTGCACCTCCGAGTTGAAGTTGCACATATCGCGGTCGGCAACCTTGTCGTGCACGCGCCAGATGCGCCCCCCGATGTCGGCGTTCACCTCCACGCGCAGAAAGTCATTCTCCAGGCCGGGCATCAGGTAGTCGCGCTCGACCACATACTTGCGCATGCTGCCGTAGTACTGATGCGGGTAGACGTCCCACGTGGACCATTGCGGGAAGACGGGGTGGGGGTTGAGCGGCAACTGCGAGAAGTCTCTCATCTTCACCGTGCGGCGGGTCAGCTTGACCGTGTCCATGATCGGGGCGCTGCTCCTCTCGGGAATCGGCGCAGGTCTGAGGTCAGGCTATTTCGCTCTGCGGAAAGGACTCACCTGTCAGAGCTGAACGCCGGGGCTGTACCGAAGTCTCAGGGTGGATGCGGGGCGGTACGGCTGGGGTCACGTCTTGAAAACTCATTTTTGCCCGAAACCAAACGAATGGCACCCGCACTCATCGGTACTCCGCTTGGTGTACTGGACCCCGGAGAGCAAGAATGAGTTCTCAAGACGTGACCCCAGCGTCTCTCAATCTGGCAACCCTGAGACTTCGGTACAGCCCCCCCGATGCTCAGATGGCCGGAGGGCTCATCAGCAGCAGCGGCAGGCTCTTGTAGATCAGAGATACTCCGGCAAGCAGCAGAACAACGTAGATGGCCTTCCGGAAGACCTCCTCCGGGAGCCTGTGATGGAGGTGATTGCCCACCAGCAATGATACCAGGATGAACGGGAGCGTGATGCCGGCGACCGCCCACGCCGCCGGGGAGATGCGGTCGGTCGCGGTCCAGCCGGCAACCATGACGAGATTGAGCGTCAGCCAGACCATCGCCAGCGTGACGCGGAAGAGCCCCTTGGTCTTGAGTGCCCGTGATGCGTAGATGACCAGCAGCGGGCCGCCCGTGGTGAAGATGCCGTGCACCACGCCTCCGAGCACCAGCACCGTCCGCAGGTAGAACCTCGTCAGCGTGCCCTCGAGGTCGCCCTGCTCGCCGCCGTTGCGGAATGTCTGCCACAGCATGTAAACCGCGATGGTCAGGACAAAGCACCCGAGGACCAGCTTGAGAACCAGCTCCGGGGCGACCCCGGCGAGCAGAAACCCGATCGGCAGCCCGACGGCCATCCACAGGATGATGATCCCATACTCCCGCCAGATGATCTCCCTGCGGCCCGCGAAGACGATGCCGGCGCAGCAGAAGATGTTCCCGAGGGCCAGCACCGGGACCAGGAAGCCCTCTATCTCCAGACTCGGCACCAGCAGCGCCAGGACCGGCAGTGCGAGGATGGTTCCGCCGAAGCCGATGATGCTCTCGAGAACGCGGGCCACGAGTATCACTGCGCAGACGATGACGATGACTTCGGTTGGTGGTAACATGGCGCACCCGTCCTGTGGCACACGAAACAGCCGGCCCAGGGGCCGACTGCGGTAGAACGCTTACGGGGCACTATACGCGGGGCAGCGAACCGGCGTCAAGACAGGGCAGAGGGCGCGGGGCTTCGGCCTGAGCCGTCGGGCACACTCCCCGCAGTCGTGCCCTCGCGGCTTGATTTCCGCACTATGGCATGGTATTCTTCCCACACGCCGCCGCTGCCGGGCAGAGTGGCGGCTTGCTGCTATCCCGAGAGCACCAGTCGGCCGCGGCCGTCTCCGCATCTGGCGCCTCCTCCAGGCCGGATCGAGGCGTTGCCCGAGGCAGATGCCCCGTCTGCGGACCATCGGCGTCCGGTCACGGAAGGATGTGATGCGTCTGTCAGTCCAACTCAAGGAAGCGCACCTGTGGCCGGTGTCCGCGACCACGCTGGGGGAGGCCTGCGAATGGGTCGCCGAGCGCAAGCCCGACCGCCCGGCACTCGTCTGTGGTCAACACTCAGTGACGTTCGCCGAGTTGCTTGGCGCGGTCAGGGCGGTCGCAGGCGGGCTGGCCGAACTGGGCGTGGCGCCCGGTGATCGTGTCGGGCTGATGATGCCCAACTGCCCGCAATTCGTCATCACCTACCTCGGCATCACCTATCTGGGCGCGACGGTGGTACCGATCCCGTCTCTGCTCGGCGTCGAGGAGGCCGCCTACATCCTCGCCGATTCGGGCGCACGCGTCGTTGTCGCGCATGACGCGCTGGCAGAGGTTGCCCGTGGGGCCGCCGCACAAGCGGGCGTGGCGACACTGATCACGACCGGCGAGCCCGCGAACTCGTCGGAGTTCACGCTGCAGCAGGCAATGGCGATGGGGGCGCCGGCTGCGGCGGCGGCGCAGATGCCCGCCGATGCGCCGGCGGTGCTCATCTTCACCTCCGGCACCACCGGCAAGCCCAAGGGCGCCATTCTCACGCACGGGAACCTGCTCGCTAACTGCGACTCGTGTCGGTGCGCAATCCGCGTGAGCGGTGAGGACACCTTCGTGAGCATCCTCCCGTTCTTCCACTCCTACGGCGCCACCGTCTCGATGCTGCTGCCGCTGTTTTGCGGCTCGAAGAACGTACTGATGCCGCAGTTCCTGGCCCTCGAGACACTCCAGGCGGTACAGGCCCATCGCGCGACGATCGTCGCCGGAGTGCCCACAATGTACGCAGTGATGCTGCAGATCAAGGAGCCCGGCGCACTGGATGTGAGTTCGCTGCGCTTTGTGGTCAGCGGTGGAGCGGCACTGCCCACCGAGGTCTGTCTGGGCTTCGAGAGGGCTTTCGGCGTGCCGATTGTCGAAGGATACGGCCCGACGGAAGCCTCGCCGGTCGTCAGCTGCAACCCGACGGACGGCTCGCGCAAGATCGGCAGTGTCGGGCCGCCGCTGCCCGGCGTTGAGGTCATGATCGCCGACGACGACATGAATGCACTCGCCCTCGGGCAGATAGGCGAGATATGCGTACGCGGACCGAACGTAATGACCGGCTACCACAACGCATCGGAGTTGACCGCGCAGACTATCGTCGACGGCTGGCTGCGCACCGGAGACCTCGGCAGGCTTGACGAGGACGGTCACCTCTACATCGTTGACCGCAAGAAGGACATGGTGATCGTCGGCGGCATCAACGTGTACCCGCGGGAGGTCGAGGAGTGCATCCAGCGGATGCACTCGGTTGCCGAGGTTGCCGTTGTCGGCAAGCCGAGTCGGCTGCGCGGCGAGGTCGTGGCGGCCTATGTTGTGCCGACGGAGGGTCTCGAGTGCTCGGCCCAGCAGGTAATCAGCCACTGCAGGGAACATCTGGCCCCCTACAAGGTGCCTAAGCAGGTGTACTTCATCGACGGGTTGCCCAAGTCCGCCATCGGCAAGGTGCTCAAGGGGCAACTGCGCGCGCTGCAGGTCTGAGCCGACCCGCGAAGGTCTGCCCGGCCGCACATCCATCGGAGATCAGACACTATGAAGCGTGTGAAGGGCTACTTCGTGCCGGCTCTGGTTGCCGTGGCGCTCTTTGTCTCGTGGGCCGGCGCCTCCGCGGCGCCGGTCATCGGCGGCGAGAACGTGAGTATCAAGGTCCTCGACAACGGGCTGCGTGTGGTTGTGAAGGAGGAGAACACCTGGCCGATCGTCTCGATGGGGGTGTACATCAAGGCGGGTAGCCTCCACGAGAGCGATGCGGATGCAGGCGCGGCGCACATGGTCGAGCACCTGCTCTTCGAGGCCGAGCCGGTCGAGGGTGAGGGCAAGGTCGCGGAGTACATCGAGGGGATCGGTGGTCGCATCAGCGCCTTCACGGGACGGGACTTCACCCACGTGGACGTCACCGTGGCCAGTCAGTACATCGAGGCGGCCCTCCAGAGCCTCGTGGGGACGGTGCTCGCGGCGCGGTTCGAGGACGAAGTGGTCGTCAAGGAGCAGATGGTGGTGCTCAGGGAGATCGCCGACCGATCCGCGAACAGCTCCCTGGATATGGGGACGGTGCTCTGGGGACTTGCATACCCCGACCACCCGTACGGACGCCCCATCGGCGGCACCGCCGAGCAGGTGCGCAAGCTGACCGTAGACGCGATCCGCGGCTTCTACAACCGCTTCTACGTGCCCAACAACATGACGCTGGTCGCCGTCGGGCGCCTGGACGCCGACTGGCTCTTCGAGCGCGTCGAGCGGCTGACCAGGAGCCACGCGGCACGCCCTGTGCAGTGGGCGTCGCCCGCGCCCGCCGCGCCGCTGTCGGGCATCCAGCGTGATATCGCCACACGCGACAGCGAGATCGCCGCGGTCGTGTTCGGGTGGCGTGCGCCCGGCATCAGCGACAAGCGCGACGTCTGTGCCACAGACCTCATCTACACGCTGCTGGGTCAGGGCGCCACAGGCAGGTTGCACAAGCGGCTGGTCGAGCAGGACAAGCTGGCCGCCGGCGTAGACATTCTGTACCTGACCCAGAAAGAGCCCGGCCTCTTCATCCTCACAGTCGCTATCCTCGAGAAGAACGAGCTGGTGGTGCGGAAGGCCGTGCTCGAGGAGATCAAGCGCCTGACTGCCGAGAAGGTACCCGAGGAGGAACTCGCATGCGCCAAGCGGCTGCTGCGCACGGAGTACGCCTTCAGCAATGAGAGCTACGCCGGGCAGGTCGGCTCACTGGGCTTCTATGACACCATCGATACCTACGAGTTCGCGATTGACTACATCGACCAGGTCAATGCGGTGACTGTCGACGACATCCAGCGCGTGGCCGCGCGCATCTTCGACACCGACGGCTACGCGATGGTCATCCGCCGCAGAGATAAGGACGTCCCGCCCGGCCAGGAGGTCAGACTCTATTGTCCCAACGCATCGTAGCACTGCTGGCGACTCTGTTCATGGTGGCGGCCACGGGGCTGTGCGGCGCAGCAGGTGAAGCCCGTGTAAGCACTCAGACGCTGCCCAACGGAATGCGCGTGACCCTGACACAGGACACGCTGACCGATATCGCCGCATTCCACCTGGCCCTGGTCATCAGCCCGGCCGACATCCCCGAAGCCAACACCGGCGCGCGAGAGTTGATCCAGCAACTGATGCTCAACCGCCTGCGTTCGGCCATCCAGCCGGATGGTGAGCTGCGCGAACTCGCGGAAGCCATCGCCGCCGACGCGACATTCGCCATCAGCTCCGAGGCCGAGTATGTCGAGGCGAGGGTATCGGTACCATCGGACATGCTCCCTCTCGCGCTTGATGCCGTCGCCGAGGCGTTCTTCGCGGATACGCAGTATACCGATGAGGAGGTCACCGCCGCCCGCGACCAGCTCGTCGACGCCTTCGGACGTGCCGCCTCCTCCGTGACGGACCGCACCTACAGGCTGTTCCGCCGCGCGCTGCTGGGCAAGTCGCCGTTGGCCGAGGACATCGCTTCGACGCTGGCCGGCATCTCCGGCATGACGGCGGAGGATGCGCACAGCCTGCGCAGGGACCTTTACGTCCCCGCCCGGTGCTCGATTGCACTGGTCACGCCGCTGCGCGAGGACGATGCGGCAGCCGCGGTGGCGACCGCGTTCGCGAAGTACGGGGCGCCCGCTGCGCCCCTGGCGCTTGGCCCGGTCAAGCCGGCGGATGCATCGGCGGTGCGGGTGGCCGAGGGCACCGACATGGCGCTGGCCTCGATGGTCGTCGGCGTGCCGCTGCCCGGCTACGGTACGCGCGACTTCGTCGCGGGGCAGGTCGCCTTCATGATCCTGGGCGGCAAGGGTGGCCGCCTGATATCGGATACGAGACTGTCGCACGGCATGGGGCTGGCGCTGCCCAAGAGCGTTTACGAGCAGCAGCCGGCTATTGAGATGGTAGCGCCCGGCCCGATGAGTGTGCCCTTCCTTGGCGCGCACATCGTCGCCAACCCCGCATTCATCGAGGACGTGCGGGAGGTCGTGCTCGCGCATTTCGCATCCATCGCAGCAGGCAAGTTCACTGAAGAGGAGCTTGCCGGAGCGCGCGACCAGTTGGCCAATCAGTATGCAATCGCCTACGACTCCTACTCGGCCAGGGCGCAGTTCATCAACCTCAATGCAGTCTTCGGCGGCGATGCCGGCCTGTATGCCGAGTTGCCGAAGCTGGTCGACACGATTACCGCGGAGGATGTCACCCGCGTGGCGCGTGAGTACTTCGCGACCCATGCTATCGGCTTACAGATGCCGGCGAGCTGACCCGGTCGCGGACCGCAGGATGGTGAGAAGTGTGATTGAGGGCGTTCAGATCAAGCCGCTTACGCGCCATGTCGATGAGCGCGGATATGTGATGGAGATACTCCGCAGCGACGATCCGGTCTTCCAGCAGTTCGGGCAGGCCTACGTCTCTGCGTGCTTTCCGGGCATAGTGAAGGCCTGGCACTGCCACGAGATACAGACGGACCACTTCTGCTGCATCCAGGGCAACGCCAAGATCGGCCTGTATGATGATCGGCCCGACAGCCCGACCCGCGGAGAGGCGCAGGCGGTGGTGATGGGGGCGCTGAAGCCGACGCTGGTCGTGATTCCACCGCGCGTATGGCATGGGATGATGGCGCTTGGGGGCGAGTTGGCGGTTGTCCTCAACATCCCGACTGAGCCCTACAACCGCGAGCAGCCCGACGAACTGCGCCGCGACCCCTTCGACCCCGAGGTCCCCTTCGAGTGGCATACTGAGGGGGGGTAGCCGCTTCCCGCGTGCATCCTCCCTGGATGCTCAACGTGCGGCACTTGCGTGGGTCGAACTTCCCGCAGCGGCTGCGGGATGCGGCCCGTCCCCGACGTGCACTCCGGTGTCAGCCTCGCGGCGACGTCTCATCCTCCACCGAGGGGTCTGGGCTCCGCGCGGTATCCCTGCTCACTCACCGTCACCAGGACGTAGTGGTGGAAGCCGCCGCGAGCGCGTGACACGTACAGGGGGCCACCCCCGCCGCCGTTGATGAAGTAGTCCACCTCATCGCGTCGGTGATGGTTGTAGAGGTGCTCGTGCCCGGAAAAGACGGCGCTCACGCGGTTGGTCACAAACAGCGAGTGGAGGCGGTCTCGCAGGGGGACGTTCACTCCCATCGACGAGCCGATGTGTCCGTCGATGGGGAAGAGCGGCCGGTGCAGGGCAACGAAGATGTAAGCGCTGTCTTTTGCCGCCTGCAGATCGGCAACCAGCCAGTTCCACTGCTCGCCTTCGATGCGCCCCTCGTGTCCGACCTGCTCGCTATCGAGAATGATGAAGTGAGAGCCGTTCAGGTCGAAGGAGTAATACAGCGCCCCGAAGTACTCCTTGAAGATGGCCTCGCTTCTGGTCGAGCTACGGATGTCATGGTTGCCGGGCGCGAAGGCAACGGGAATCTCCTGATGGGCGAAGCCCCCGCCGTCCGCTTTCAGTGGTGAGAGCACCTCGAAGAAGCGCGCGTACTGCCCCCGCAGGCGAGTCTGGTCGCCACTGCCATCGACGAAGTCACCGGTGCCAATGACGATGGCCGGGTTGTGCTGAATCATCTGCAGCACCAACTGCCGGGTGATGTCGAGGCCCTCCCACTTGGGTCCCGGTTGCGAGTCACCGAAGACGGTGAAGGTGAACTCAGCGGCCTGCGCCGCCACGCACACCAGCATGACGGCGAGCAGTATCGGCCATACTCGGGCACTGCGGCGCATTATCCTCCACCTCCTCGTCGGGAGCAGGTGTCTCGGCGCTCAGAGTATCTTCGTCAGCTCGTCCTGGTCGTAGCGGGGCATCGGACCGGGTACTCCGTCGCGGAGCAACTGCACACCCGCATCGGCCGGCGTTGCGTGGCCGATGACCGCCGCTCGTATCCCCTGTTCGCTCAGGGCCCCGGTGATTCCCTCCGCGTCGGCGGCCGCACAGCCAATCAGTAGGCTGCCGGAGGCGATCAACCCGAGCGGGTCGAGCCCGTAGTGCTCGCAGATTGCCAGGCCCTCATCGAGCACCGGGATGGCGTCCGCGTCGATGCGGAGACCGACGCCGGCGGCCTCGGCAAGCTCCCAGAGACCGGTGGCCAGCCCACCCTCAGTGGGGTCGTGCATGGCATGGATTCCGGCAGTGGCGACGGCGATCCGGGCGTCCGCAACTACGGAAATGCCGGGGTCGAAGAGCATCTGTGCACACCGCTCCAGCGAGTCCCCGGCGAGGCCCGCGGAGGCCAGCTCCCCGGCCTTCTCACGCGCTATGAGCGCGGTACCCTCGAGCGGCACCGCCTTGGTCACGATGATGGCGTCGCCGACGCGCAGGCCCTCCGGCGTGATGAGCCCGTCACGCGAGACCTCTCCCAGCATCTGACCGACCACGATGGGGCGGTCGAGGCCGTAGGTGATCTCCGTGTGACCGCCGACCAGGGTGACGCCGAGGTCCTCACAGGCGGTCGTGATCTGGTCGAAGATCTCGGCGATCATCGCTTCCGTAGCGGTGTTCTCCGGCAACAGGGCAGTCGCGAGGAACCACCGGGGGCTGCCGCCGCTGGTGGCGATATCATTGGCGTTGACGTTGACGACGTAGTAGCCGATGGCGTCAGTGGCGAAGGTGACGGGGTCGGTCTTGGCCAGCAGGTAGCCCTCCGCGCCGTTATCGATGACGGCAACGTCGCGGCCGATGCCGGGTCCGAGAACCACTGAAGGATCATGGCACTCGATAGCTCCGAGCAGCCTGCGGAGTTGCCTGGCGTCGAGTTTGCCCACCGGCAGCGTCGTCTCGCTCATTGCTGAGCCTTCGCGCGAAGGATCGCGGCAACCGCGGAGGGGACATCGTCAAAGACGGCGTCCGCCCCGACCTGCTCAAACTGCTCCCTGGTGGTCGTCTGGGTCAGCACCCCGACGGCCATCGCGCCGGTGCCCTCGGCGCCCTGGATGTCGGTGATATGGTCGCCGATCATCACGGCGCGCTCCGGGGCCGCGCCCATCAACCTGAGCGCCTCGGACAGGTGCGCGGGGTCGGGCTTGACGAGGGTGACGTCATCTCTCGTAGACAGCAGATCGTGGGGAATATGATGGCGCGATGTGACCGAAGCGACACCGACCCGGCAGTTGCGGGTGACGATGCCGACGCGATAGCCGTTCTCCTTGAGCGCGGCGAGCGCCTCGACCACGCCCGGGAAGGGCGCAGCGGCCGCACAGGTCTCCAGTTCTACCTCTTCGAGGATATTGTCAGCCTGTGCCTGAAACTCGGCGACCTTCTCCGCGGCGTCACCGAGCTTGCTACGCCCAATACTGATGATGTCGAGCACGTACTTGCCCTGGTCGAGTCCGTCCTCCCACAGGCCCCACGCCTGCAAGTGCTCAATGATGCGGCGGCGCATCTTGGCGAAGTCGATATTCGTCTCGGCCAGCGTGCCGTCGAAGTCGAAGACAACCGTGTCTATCCGGCTGAAGTCGGGGTTCATTGGCGGTTCCACACCTCAGAAATGCTCACCTGTGAGCAAAGGGGCGACAACGGGTGGTTGTCGCCCCACAACGGCGTCTTGTTTGAGAGAAGCAGCCGCTACTGCTCGATTTCCTTCCACGCCCGGTCGAGCAGCTCGGCCTGTTTGCGCTGAACGTCGCGGTACTTGCCGAGGTCGCCCTCCCGCAGGTGTGCTTCTGCCTGCTTATCCAACTCGATGGCCTGCCCGAGTACCTGGCGGATGCGGGCCACTGCGTCGCCGGAGACCGCAGCAGTGGGTGCGGCTTCCGTCGGTTGCGCGGGCTGTTCGGCCTCAGGATCGGTGACGGCCGGCTTCTTGCGTCCACCGCCATCGGGCCCCAACAACTTGACGAGGGCCTCATCGAGCGTCGGAGCATGTACCAGCGTATCGCCATGCATCAGGATCACCAGTCGCAGTTCAGGCATCGGGCCGTCGGAGGACTGCAGATAGATGGGCGAAGCGTAAAGGAGCGTGCCGGCAACCGGAATGGCGAGCGTGTTCCCGCGGATGACGCGCGAACCCTCCTGGCTCCACAGCGTAAACTGCTCCGACAGGCCGGGGTCGTTGTCGACGCGCGACTCGAACTGGAAGGGCCCGTAGACGAGCTTGTCCTTCGGGAAGCGATAGACGATCAGCTCGCCATATCTCTCCGGATCGCAACGGGCCGCCATCCATGCCACCATGTTCTTTTCCTCGAACTTGGCGAGGACGAACGGCAGCATCAGCAGGAACTCCTCCTTCTGCTCGCCCGGGAGCTCCATGACCTGGTAGTAGGCCTCCACCTCTCGGTTGCCGCTGGCGTACTTCTCCGGCGGGATGGCCCACTCGTCCTCCCCCTGGTAGAAGGTCTGCGGGTTCTTCTGATGGTACTTGGCATAGATCCCGGCCTGGATGCGCAGCAGCATCTGCGGATAGCGCAGATGGCGCTTCACGGATGTATCCATCTGTTCTGCGTTCCGGAACAGGGTCGGGAATATCTTCTGATAGCACTGGATCATGGGGTCTGAATCATCGACGACGTAGAACTCCGGGATGCCGTCATAGGCGTCCATGACCACCTTCACCGAGTTGCGCAGGTAGTTGCCGAACCACGGCGTACGCACCGAGTAGGGGTAGGTGTTCGAGATGGTGTAGGCGTCGCAAATCCACTTGAGCAGCCCGTCGTCGGTGACGGCGATATACGGGTCGGGCTCATAGAGAAGGAACGGCGCGAGTACCTGCAGCCGCTCCGGCAGGTCCCGGTTCATCAGGAGCTTCGTCTGTGTCGTGATGTACTCGGTGAGCAGTATCTGGTAGTCCTGGAACCGGATGGCAAAGGCCAGTTTGCGCCAGAATGACCCTATCGGTATGCCGCC
>DPJP01000085.1:11009-11209 GCA_003542955.1 Armatimonadota bacterium | reverse complement strand
CGGGTAGTCAAGTTCCTCGGCCGCGGTATTGGCGAGAAGGAACTGGGGCGTCACGGGGCGCCGCTGCTGCGCGGCCGCGGCCGGGGCAGGGCCGGGCTGAGGTCCGCCTGCGGCAGGGTCCTGCGCGGGCTCGGCCTGGGCGCGGCCGCGGGCCTCCTCGCCGGAGAACTCGGGCGGAGAGATTCGCTCGATAAGTCTGG
>DPJP01000085.1:0-10994 GCA_003542955.1 Armatimonadota bacterium | reverse complement strand
CTGGGGCGCCGACTGGTGCCGTAGTAGATGCCCGGCCTGCTCACCTCGATGCCGACATCGGATTTGGGTGGCAGGTCCTTGACCCAGAACACCGGCTGTCCGTTGCCCCGGATCTCGGTTACTGGTGACATCACGATGCCATAGCCGTGCGTATAGAGCAGGTGCCGGTTGACCCAGCTATCGGCGATTCTGTCGTAGTTGAGTTGCCGCGGAGCAAGCATCACCTGGCGCATTTCGCCGCCAACGGTATAGCGGTCGTTGTCGACATCGGGGAAGTCGTAGTACTTCCGCAGGGACTGCAGTTGCTGGTACGACGTCTGCAGCGGGCGGTGGTCCCAAAGGCGGATGTTATAGATAGTGGCAACGTTCTCGTCAATGTCATCCCAGGTCAACTCGCCCCCGACGAGGTGTGTGGCATCGGCGATCGCGTTTGTTCCATACGCGAGGTTGGTCGCCTTGATGTTGTTCTCTATGTATGGCGTCTCGCGGACCAGCTCGTTCGGCCCGACAACCAGGCGCTGTACAGCCGTGGGGTAAAGCCAGCCACCCAGGATCGAGACGAGCAGCACCGCGGCCAGGGCGCCACCGGGAACGGTCAGGGAGCGCGAGCGGACGCTCAAGAGACAGGCGATCCCCGCCAGCGCACAGACGACCATCAGAACGTACAGTAACGGCAGCCGAGCCGCGACGTCGGCGTAGGACGCGCCGAAGAAGTCCTTGCCGTGAGTGGAGAAGAGCAGGTTGTACTGCGCGATGCGGTAGGTGTAGATGCGCGCGAAGAGTGCGACCGCGAGCAGCACCAGCACGTGCGCCCGCGCGCGCGGGATGGCGTGGACGACATTGCCGACCACGCGGATGGCCTCCTGGTAGAGATGAACCAGGACGCACGTCACCAGCGTGATGACGATACCATAGAATACCGACCGCCAGGCGTACTGGATGAAGCCGAGCTTGAAGACATAGAAGCCGGCATCGCGGCCGAAGATGGCGTCATTGTGCTCGCCGGTGGCCGAGAACGGCACAGCGTTGGCGAATTGCAGCCACTCGCGCCAGTGGCCCGAGGCCACGGCGGCGACCATCAGCGCCCCGATAAGAGCGAACAGCAGCAGCGCCTTATCGGCGTATTCCTCGATCTGGGCGCGCTCCTCGGCCGGGAGCAGCCGCTTGCCGATGAGCGTCACGTCATCGGGCAGCGGCCGGCGGGCGAAGCGGATGTTCAGGTGCAGCCACAGGAAGAACGGCACTCCGAACACCAGCACCAGCAGCACGCGCGCCTTCAGAATCGTGAGAAAGACTGCGCTCTGGCCCAGCGAGACGAACCAGAGATAGTCGGTGTAGAGCGTGAATGCCTTGGCGATGAGCACGAGCGCAATCCCAATGCCAATAAAGTACCACAGGGTCCTGGATGGCTGTGTCACGTCTGTGCCTCCTAAGGGTCGAGGGGGGGTGAATGTAGAGCCTATTCAGGGGTGTCTTCGTCGGCGAATATGCCGGAGAGCAGTTGTCGGAACTCGTCCCTCTCCTGCTCCTCGGCCTGCTCGCTGGGTAGCGCGGCTTTGTCGAGCACGTCCTGCGCGACAAACAGCGGGGCCTCGGCGTACAACGCCAGCGCAATCGCATCGCTGGGCCGGGCGTCGACCGTCTTCTCGCCGTCATCACCCTGCAGGTAGAGCAGGGCGTAGAAGATACCCTCGTCAAGCTTGGTGATCTCGACACGGACCAGCGCATGCTGCAGGCGGTGGATGATCGAGTTGGTCAGTTCGTGAGTGTACGGCCTCTCATGCGGCTGCTCGGCCACCGCGGCGATCGCCCTGGCCTCGAAAGGACCGATGACAATCGGCAAGAGCAGCTTCTGCCCCTCGTCACTGAGGATTACAAGCGCCTTGCGTTGCGGGTCAAGTCCGACCTTGTATACGAACATCCGGACCATGCCGTTGGCGGTATCCAACACGGACCACGACCTTCGTGCCCGGGGACAGCCCCGGGAAGAGACACGCGGGGCCGCCGTGAGAACCGAGTGTTGCGTCCCATAGCGACCCCGTGTCACCTGGCAAACGTATTTCCGCGTAGCGTACTGTGAATCCTTCAGGACTTGCGGATCGAGTCGTAATCGAGGCCCGCGGCCTCAACGGCGGCGGCCCAGCTCCCGAAGTTGCTCTCGCGGCTGGCGGCCTCCATCATGCCGCGGTAGCCCATCCGACGCATGTTCGAGTTGTTCACCGACTCGCCGGACTCGTGGAGCCTGCGGATTGTGTCGATGATCTTCTTCTCGGTCCAGCGGTTGATCTTCCGGATCTGCGCGTAGTCGAGCCCTGCAGCCTCGATCGCCCCGCGCCAACTACCGAAGTAGCGGCGGCTGCTGGCGGCGGAGACGAGCGCGCCATGCTGATTCTTGGCGGCCTCGTGGCTGAGGTCATGGCCCGCCTCATGCAGCTCACGGATGGTCTCGATCACCCGCTCCTTCGACCAGAACCGGTGCTTGCTGATTTCCTCGTAGTCGAGCTCGGCGGCCTCGATGGCCTCGCGCCAGGTGCCGAACATCCTGTCGTCGACGGCAACAACGACGAGATACTGATGATTGCGCTTGGCTGCGCTGTGCGAGAGGTCTTCGCCCTCGCGGTAGAGCTTCTGGATCTCCTGGAGGATGCGCTCGCGCGTCCACTTGCGCTTCCGCTTGCAGACCTCCTTCGGGTCGAGGCCCGCGGCGCGGATGGCGTCCCGCCAGCTCCCGAAGAACTCCTCCTTGTAGGCGGTTGTGACCATGCCGCTGTAGCCGAGTTCGGCCATGCGGCGCGTGCTCAATGAATGCCCGGCGGCGTGTAGGTCCTTGATGGTCTGGATGATCTTCTCTTGCGTCCACTTCCGACGACTCATGTTGTCCTCCGTCTGAGAAAACACTCACGCGTCTGTACGCCCCAGAACACGCGCCTAACGATGCGGTGCGGGGCTATGGTACCCGAGAACTACCCTTCGCTGCTGGGAACTGGTTGCGGGGAGCACACGGCGTCACCGGCGGGAGGTAAGACACCTGCCGTAGCTCTGCCGACAGGGCAACCGCGCACGCAGAGCTGTCTGCCTCAACCCCAACTCACCAATACCATAACATTAGCACTTCAGTGTGGCGTTGTCAAATGGAACCGAAGCCTGAGCGACGCGACATCGAATCGGGCCGAGACCGGCTCAACCCCCCCGTCACCGGGTAGCTGCCCAACCATGTACCGCATGCTCCTGCGCGCGCGTCTGGATGGCTCCGGGCCGGCGCGACCGGACGTACGAGACCGCCTCGGCCGGAGCCATACCCGTATGCACCAGGTAGCATGCGACCAGAGTGCCCGTTCGACCCAGACCCGCCATGCAGTGCACAGCCACCCTGTCCCCCCGGGCAAATGCCTCATCCACTAAACCAACGAACTCCCTGATGAGTTCCGTTGACGGGGCGGTCATGTCTTCATAGGGCAGGTGGATATAGCGCAATCCGTGCCGCAACGCCGCCGTCGCGTCGGGCGGGGTCTCGAGCAGCGCAACGATGGTGGTGATGCCCAACTCGGCGAGCCGCCGCATCTCGGCGTCGGTGGGACGGGCGGTGGCAAGCAAGCGGTCATCGATGACCCAGTGAGCCGATCTGAGGCCCTCAACGGCCTGTGCCATGGCTCTCTCCTCGGCCCCTGCCGGATGCCTTTGCAGCGTCACTCGCAAGCCTGTCGGCGAGTTCGTTGAACTCCCGCCTGACGTGCTCGATTCGCACCGTGTCAAACTCCCCGAGCAATCGCCTGGCCTGCTCGAACAGGGGCCTCAGGCGGGCCGACTTCACGCGGTACTGCCCGCCCAACTGCCTGCACATCAATTCGCTGTCAGAGCGCACGTGGATGACCGTGACGCCCAACTCCCTGGCCGCTTCCAGGCCGCCGATCAGACCCCGGTACTCGGCGACGTTGTTGGTCGTGACTCCGAGGGGTATACCGGCCGATGCCAGTGTGCGGCCGGCAGTATCCGACAGGACGAACCCCGCACCCGCAGGACCGGGATTCCCCTTGCTGGCGCCATCGGTGTACAACACTGCAGTGGTTGGCTCAAGTTCCATCGTCAGGAGAAACCTCGTCTTGAGGATCCTCGTGTGGCGAATCCTCGTCTGTTGATTGCGTATACTCAGGTGGCGGTGGGGGCGGAACGAGCGGCGCCCGGGTGTCGGGCGCCGCCGACCCGATCCTGGGCGGGAGGATGACACCACTCGGTGGCGCCGAGAGCGGCGCGCCGGATATGCCCAGGACGCTGCCCGGCGCGGCCGCGGCCTGGCCCCACGGCTTGGCCGGCTCTCCCATCGCCTGGGCGAGCAGCTCGATGTCAAAGCCCTCCTTGCGGATGCGCAGATCGTAGTAGAGCAGGATTGTGCCTACGATCTGCACCGGCTGGAGCAGGATCTGAACCAGGCTGCTGATGGCTTGCGCTGCCAGGTTCATCCCCATCATCGGGTTCTCGTCCTGTGTGGGGATTGCCGAGATGAGGCTGAACGGCGCCGACAGAGCCCACGTGGCCATCGCCACCAGAAGGCTCAACACCACGAGAGTCCCGACAACCTTCCAGAAGTCGTAGCTGACCAACTGCCAACTCCGCCGCATCCCCTCAACGCCGTCTCGGTCCTCAAGCACCACCTCGATGGTCGCGAAGGAGAACATGAAAGAGACGACAATGCCGGGAATGATACACAGGAGCATGCCCCCGAGCGTTGCCAGACCCGTCAGGATGACGGCGACCAGCAGGTGTCCGAACCTGCGCAGGACCTGCCGATATGCCTCGCCGATGCTGATAGACTTGCCCAGGTAGCGGCGCGAGACGGCCCAGATCAGCGCCCCTTGCGCTAGAGGCACCGCGATCAGGTACATGGCTGCCGAGCCTACACCCAGCGCCATCGTGCCCCCGAGGAAGGGGAGCATCGACATCGGGTCGTCCGCTGAGCCCGTCTCGGCGCCGAGCATGCCGCTGAACATCCAGTACGTCGCGAACAGCTGCAGCAGCACGGCGGGTACGTACGCGATGGCGACGATGCCGAGGAATTGCCCGAAGTTGCGGCGGTAGAGCCGCAACGACCCGNNCAGGATGTCTCCGAGACCCATCGGTCGAATGCCCTGAAGAGCAGCAGCCTCATCCATGCCGGCTCACTCCCTGTTCGCAGCCATTCGCGCTCTGGTACAAGATGACACGCCAGACGACGGTCGGCATTATAACATATTCCTGACCGAACGCGGCGAATAGTACACCTTTTCTGCCTCGGCCTCAAGTGCTCCAGCCACCCTGCCGATAGACATGATGGCACGTTCTATCCTGGGAGAGGTAGAAGCCCCTATGCTCACGATCATCTGCTCAGTTGCCGCAATCTGGATTGGCCTCTCGGTCTGCGCGGTTGGCGCCTGCATCGCCGCCGGCCACGCCGATCGCTCACGTCCGCAGCCCGTTCACATCAGCGTCGAGGAGCCCACGCAGTACTCCAAGGCCGCCTGAGCCGCCACGCTACTCGGCCGGCACGTAGATCGGCTCGCTTCCGCTGCCCGTGAGTGAAGTCCCTGACCCTACGCGCGCGCCCATCTCGAAGATGGCGTGCTCCGCGTGAGTTCCCACACCCACAGCCGCCCCCGCAAAGCACGCGCTGTCGCTCAGCGTGCACCCATCAGCTACATTGCACCCCGCGCCGATGACGGCGTTCGGTCCCACTACTGCAGCACCGACGACGGCCTCTGGCCCGATGTACAGGGGCGGCTTGAGCACCGCGCCGGGGTCGATCTGCGCGCTATCGGCAATGATCGATGCAGGGTGGTGGGAGAACTCCATCATGGTCGCCTGCAGCCGGATGACGTTCGCCGGACGCGCCACATCATCCCAGTAGCCCTCGATCTCATGGACGGCCAGTCTGCCCCCCGCAGCCGCGTATGCCAGTAACGCCGAGGTCATCTCGATCTCACCCCTGGGTGAGAGCGGCACCGAGCCAAGCACCTCGACCATTGCCGCAGGCAGGATGAAGACCCCCGCGTTGTTGTGATTGCTCTTCGATGTGCCCTTCTCGGGCTTCTCCACGATATCGGAGAGGTACCCATCTGTCTGATAGACCGCGGCGCCCTCGTATGGGTCCTCGACACGGTTGGCGCCTAACACGCCGTCGCAGTCTCCGGCGCGGTAGCGCTCGGCGAGTGCGGCATAGTTGGGCGGCGCGACCATGATATCGCCCCAGGAGAGGAAGAAATGGTCCCCACCGATGAACTCGGCCGCATGCAGGACGGCGTCCCCCGTGCCGCCGGCCTGTTCCTGGACGCAGTACTCGACCTCGACGCCGAGGCGACTCCCATCGCCCAGCTGGTCGCGTATCATCTCCTGCAAGTAGCCGACAACAATGCAGATGCGGTCCACGCCGGCCGTAGCCATCCCCCTGATGATATGCTCGATCATCGGGACGTCGAGGATCGGCACCAGCGGCTTGGGGCGAGCCAGTGTGAGCGGCAGCATGCGCGTGCCCTTGCCCGCCGCGAGAATGACGCCCTTCACTTCAGTTGCCCTCCCTCTGTCGTGCTTGCAGATGCCTGAAGATCGGCCGAGCCGGATGCGCCGCGTGAGCACCTGAACCACACGATGAGTTGCACGACCGTGACTGTGGCGACCAGCATGGCGGCGCCGATGTACGGCGCTCGCAGTCCATAGGCCATGGCAACTTCGCCGCTGAGCAACCCGCCGAGCAGGCCGCCGGTGCCCAGAATACCCTCATGCCAGGCGGTGCGGCGGCCGCAACTGCGCGCCGGCCCGTTGATGCTGTAGAAGAGGCTGCTGACGTAGGTAATCCCGCCCGCTGCGCCCGAGAGCGCGAAGCACAGGGCGAACTGGAGCGCCGATGTCGCCAGGAATGCCGCCATCAGCATGCCGGCCACCGAGAGCATCTGCGATGCCATCAGCAGCCCGAGCCTGTACTGCCAGCGCTGCGTCAGGCGCGCGATGAAGAACACCGCCAGCAGCCCGCCCCAGTAGGAGAATACGACCGTGCTCACGGTCAGGTGACTGAGGTGAAGCTCCGGGCCCAACCCGAGCTTGGGGAACATGGTCTGGATCGTCGAGCCTGCATACCAGCTCGCGAAGTTGCCCAGCCAGNNGCCACAGGCGTGGGTCACCCTCCGCGGCGTGGTCGGCAGCCGGGCGCGCAGCCTGCCGGGCCCCGCTGCCGCCGCCCTTTGTCGCCAGCAGCACCCCGATCATCACCGCGCCGATGCCCGCGCAGACGAAGAACGGCAGCTTCGGGAGATGGTCGCGCCAGAGCAGTCCCGCGAGCAGCGGCCCGAGCAGGATGCCGCTTGACCAGGCCATGTTGAACAGGCCGACATTGCGGTTGAGCGCCCGCGGTCCCGCAGGCGTGCGCTCGGCAAGCCACGCCTGCATGGCGGGCCACAGAAAGCCCAGGAATGCCCCGCCGAAGGGCACCAGTGCCAGCAGCCACACCGGGTCCGGGACAAACGGATACACTATCCACATGACCATGGCGCCGCTGACGCCGATGAGCGCGCTACGCTTGCGCCCGATGCGGTCGCACAGGCCGCCGATGGTCAGACACGATGCCGCGTAGCCTGCACCGCCAAAGGCCCCCAGCATTCCCAGTACGCGCGGCACTGCCCCCATCGAGATGCTCAGGTACTGCAGGCAAAGGCCCACGCAAGCCACGGCGAGGTCGGCCAGAAAGGCAGTGAGGAAGATGCCATAGGGCCGCGAGAGGCTGCCGTCATCAACGGCTATGTCAGGCTCCGGGACCCGGGCGCAGATGCCGGCGCCGGGCTCGCATCCGGCGGGGGCCGGCGGGCTATCAGGTGTCACGGCTGTATCTCCCCAAGCAGACCGCTCTGCAACCGGTCGAATGCATAATCCATCAGTGTCGCAAGGTTCTCCACATCGGCGGCGTTGTAGGCCACGAGCTGCGCGAGGCTCTCGTCGCTGCCCGCACAGTACTCCTCCCACAGGCGGACGGCGTCCTCGCCGCAGAGGCCGTCGATGTCGTCCTCGCGCGCGATCCCGAGCCGCTTCTCGATCTGCTTGAGGCCGCCGCTCAGCCCCAACCGTCGCAGCGCGAAGCGCAGATCGCAGTGGATGTGGTTCCACGCGACTGCAGGGAATGTGCGGCGGAGGTACGGCAGATCGAAGGATGCGCCGTTGAAGGTCACCAGCATCCCGAGTTGCTCGACATGCTCCGCGAACTCCTGGAGGTTGTCGCCGGCTATGTATGTACTCGTCCGCACTCCGTCGAACACGCCGATGACCGTCACCTGCGCCCACGGCCCCATGCCGGTGGTCTCAATGTCGACGAAGCCCGCGCGCTTGCGAAAGGTCTGGAAGGCCCGCCAGTGCTCGGCCGACGGCAACCGTGGGGCGAAGAAGGCGTGGTCGAGGGCGCTGAAGCTGCGGATCGATTGCTCGAGGCACCGCCGACATTCGTCCCAGCGGCCGACCGACACTCCCGGCACCCGTCCGTCGTGGCCGAGTGCGGCATGCCAGTCGGTGAGCCCGCACTCCCACAGCGCGCGTTCAGTCTTCGGGCCGATGCCCGGCAGATGCACGTATGTTCTCTCGAGCACATGGGCCCCCGCTCAGCCGAGGACGGCACGGAGCGCGTCGCACACCCGTGCGCAGCCCGCGTCGTCAATATCCAGATGCGTCACAAAACGGATCAGGTGGTCATTGCGCGCTCCGGCCTTGATCCCATACTCACCGAGGCGCTCGCACAGCCCCGGCGCATTGATGTCATCCCGCAGAACGCTGAAGTAGACCATGTTGCTTTCGACCGTCGCAAGGTCGACCTCGATGCCGCGAAGCTCGGCGAGCGTGCGGGCGATCTCTGTCGCGTGACGGTGATCATCGGCGAGCCGGCTGATGTTGTGCTCGAGCGAGTACAGTGCCATTGCGGCGATCACACCTGCCTGCCGCATGCCGCCGCCGAAGAGCTTGCGCGCCTCCCGCACCTTCTTCATCAGTTCCTCCGAGCCGACGATCATCGCCCCGACGGGCGCACCCAGGCTCTTGGAGAAGCAGAATGTGACCGAGTCTGCAGGGTCCGCCAGGGAGGCGACATCCACCCCGAGGGCGACTGCAGCGTTGAAGATGCGCGCGCCGTCGATGTGCACGCCCACGCCGTACTCCCGCGCGATGGCTGCGACCTGTGCGGTGTGCTCGGCACTCAGCACCGTGCCGCCGCAGTTGTTGTGCGTGTTCTCGAGGCACACGAGCCCGGTGCGCTGCCTGTGGAGGTCGCCCTCAGCGAGTGTGTCGGCCAGCTCATCGAGGTCCAGCGCGCCCTTCTCCCCACCGATCGGGCGCACCAGAGCACCGCACACCGCCGACATGCCACCCCGCTCATAGTGGTAGATATGAGCCTGCCGATGGCAGATGAGTTCCTCGCCGGGCCGTATCTGCGAGTAGATGCTCGCGAGGTTGCCCATAGTGCCCCCGGTGACGAGCACGGCGGCCTGCTTGCCCAGCAACTGCGCGCAGTGGGCCTCCAATGCGTTGACCGTCGGGTCCTCACCGGCTACATCGTCGCCGAGTGGAGCCTGAGTGACGGTGGCGAGCATCTCGGGAGTGGGCAGTGTCTTCGTGTCGCTACGGAGGTCAATCACGCAGACCATCTCCTTGCGGCCCCCATGCCGCCGACGTCGCGGGGCCTGTTGAGCGCCGGGGTCCGGCTCACGTCGCCGGCATGGGGTGAACATAGTCGGTGCGGGGTGAGCATGAGCCGCGGCGCACTTTCGCCGCGGCCCCGATCAGCCCCTGGTATCGGCAGGCGTCTATATGCGTTTGGGCTTGCTGCTCACAGTCCTCTTCACAAATGCAGCGCTCTGGTAGACGATGAAGCCGAGAACGTAGACTACGATAATGATGAACGCCCAGCGGACCTTCCTCGACACCACGGTGATCTGATGCTCGGGGACGGACGCATCCAGGGAGAACTGAACGCTGCTCCCGTCAATATCGGGTACGCCCCCCCTGGCGACTGGTCTGGCGGTCGCCTCGGTAACGGCTCCGGGCATCTGGACGCGATATGCGAGCACTTTCCTGCCCACCCCGGCCATCGCGGCATCGGAATCACTGAGGGCGTGGATGGAGATGGTCTCCGTGAATGTGTAGGTGGAGAACACATTCAGAGGATCGGAGAAGACCTCCCGTATCTGGAGCGCGTTGCCCGGCAGGCGGCTGACGACGAAGTTGCGGGTGACGGTGACCGACCCGTCAGTCTGCCCGGCCTGGCGCCAGTGCTCTTGCCAGGAGGCACCGGCATCGACGTCGGCGGTCCATTTGCCGAGACCGTCGGGGTCATCGTGGTACCTGTCCGCCGTGGCCTGCACCTGCCGCCGCGCGGTGCCGTCTTCCCAGAATGTGGTGTTCACGTACACGTCGGAGCTGTTGAGCAGCAGGGCGTACGGCACGGTGAGCATCAGCCCGACGATCATCCGCGGACGCCTGAGCATACCCGTCAACGTGGCCCGTGACTCCAATTCACTCATCCTCTTCCGGCTTCGGCGCCCGTGCCAGCCAACCGCCGAGGAAGCCTACCCCGAGCAGCACGATGATCGCCACGGACTTCGGCAGTTCGATGCCGCGCCCGAACATGTAGAAGCGCATCGGGGACCAGTTGCTGATCAGGAAGGTGAGCACAATCAGCCCCAGCAGCAGCCACGCGAATGTGCGGAGGTTCCACGGGGGCAGCTTCATCCGGGCAAACGGAGCGCAGATTCTCTCCCACACACGCGTGAGGACCCCCGGCTTCAACGACGGGGTGACGCGGCTTCGCTCATCGGCCGCCTCGGCGTCCTCGCCCTCGAGTTCATCCCCGAGGTCGTCGTCGGTTAGCAGGTCTGCATTACTGGGCTCATCAAGGGTCTTGTCGGCCCCAGCGTTCGGGTCGTCAACCATGCCGAAGGGTCCTCCCTGTTGGCTACCGGATATGGCGTCGAGACTGCGATGTGCGGCGACACACGGTA